>CAKMNX010000015.1 GCA_927910745.1 uncultured Candidatus Saccharibacteria bacterium
CCGCACAATCGTCGTGCGAAACTCGTGATCGACCCGGCTTCGGATGAGGTCGATGCTTTCCATAATCGCATCGGTGTCAATTGGCCGCGCGGCAATTTCTACGTACTTCTCCAGTGGCCCCTTAATATCCATTGCTACAAAGTCAAGCAATTGCTCATCCAGCATCTGGCGCAGCATCGCCGGGTGGGTCCCATTGGTATCGAGCTTGACGAGGAAACCGAGCTGCTTGATGGCCCGAATGAAGTCAGGTAAATCCTCACTCATCGTTGGTTCGCCACCACTGATCGCGACACCATCAAGCAAGCCAACCCGCCGCGCAAGAAAATCAAGAATCTCCGCCTCAGGGATACAGCCAATATATTGCTCAGGCAAGACGAGTTCTGGATTATGGCAGTAACCGCAGCGCATATTGCAGCCAATCAAGAAGACTGCCGCACAGGTGTGACCTGGGTAGTCGACTGTACTGAACTTTTGGATACCACCAATCTGAACCATCACCATCCTCCCTTCTTTCTATTATTTAAGCATCGATTGTATCGGCTGCTTTGTCGTAGTGGTAGCGCAGCGCAAACTCTGCTTGCTTGCCCTTATTCCACTGCTGCACCGGCCGCAAATAGCCCACCACCCGCGAATATATCTCACACGGCTCCTGGCACTGTGGGCACGCCTCGTGTTCCCCACGCAGGTAGCCATGATTCTTGCAGACACTAAAGCTTGGACTGATCGTAAAGTATGGCAAGCGGTAATTATGACAGATCGTTCGCACGAGCCCTTTGAGCGTTGTAGGGTCATCCATTCGCTCACCAAGAAAGAAGTGGATGACGGTGCCACCAGTATATTTGGTCTGCAATTCGTCTTGGAGATCAAGTAGCTCGAAGAGATCGTCGGTGTAATTGACCGGCAAGTGAGTACTGTTGGTGTAGAACGGCGCTGGCACCGTGGCACCCGTGCCATTGGCAAAATGCGCTGTTTCTGGGTAGTCGCGCTGGTCAATCTGCGCCAGGCGGTAGGTCGTGCCTTCAGCTGGTGTTGCCTCAAGGTTGTAGTTATTGCCGGTTTCTTCTTGGAATTTCACGAGCGTCTCACGCATTAGATCGAGCGTTCGCTCGGCAAATTCCCGCCCTGCAGCCTGACCAATATCCGCGCCAAGGAGATTAAGCGCTGCCTCATTCATGCCAATGAGGCCAATTGTCGAGAAATGATTCTTCCAGTATTCACCAAAGCGCCGCTTGATATCGCGTAGATAAAACTTGGTATAGGGGTAGAGGTTGGCATCGGTTAGGCGCTCGAGTGTTTTGCGCTTAACTTCGAGGCTATCACGCGCTTGCTCCATCAGGTGGACGAGGCCAGCCCGAAACGCTGCTTCGTCACTCGACTTCAGTGCCAAGCGGGGCAGGTTAATCGTCACCACACCAACTGACCCCGTCATTGGGTTACTCCCAAACAGGCCACCACCACGATACTCCAGTTGACGATTATCAATCCTCAGACGGCAGCACATACTACGCGCGTCTTCTGGGCTCATATCACTATTCACAAAGTTGCTAAAGTATGGAATGCCGTATTTTGCACTGGCTTCCCACAGGTTGTCAATCACAGGATTATCCCAGTCGAAATCAGCCGTAATATTATACGTCGGAATCGGAAAAGTAAAGACCCGTCCGTTGGCATCACCCTCCGTCATCACCTCAAGCAGTGCCCGATTGAAGGTATTCATCTCATCCTGGTAGTCGCCGTAGTTGCTCTCTTGTATCTCTCCACCGATAATCACTGGTGTGCCTGCCATATGCTTAGGACATTCGAGGTCAAGCGTGATGTTCGTAAACGGCGTTTGGAAGCCAACACGCGTCGGCACATTAACATTAAAGATGAATTCTTGCAGCACCTGCTTCACCTCATCGTACGTTAGTCCATCTGCTCGAATAAACGGCGCGAGCAAGGTGTCGAAGTTGCTAAAGGCTTGAGCACCAGCTGCCTCGCCCTGCAGTGTGTAGAAATAGTTCACGACCTGGCCGAGTGCCGTGCGAAAATGTCGGGCTGGCTTACACGAAATCTTGTTTGGCACACCAGTGAAACCCTGCCGGAGCAGATCCATTAAGTCCCAGCCCACACAATACACACTCACAAGGTTAAGATCGTGAATATGGAGGTCACCGGACCGATGAAGGCGACCAATCTCTGGGCTGTAGATTTTGTTTAGCCAGTAGGTTTTGCTCACCTCACTTGAGATATAGTTGTTGAGCCCCTGGAGGCTATAGCCCATGTTGGAATTCTCATTAACCCGCCAGTCAAGCTTGAGCAAATATTGGTCAATCAGGTCAACATGCGCACTCGCAGCAATCTCGCGCAGCTTTTGATGCTGATCGCGATAAATAATGTACGCCTTGGCGGTCTTTTTATATGGCGAGCGCAGCAAGGTATCCTCCACCGCATCCTGCATCTGCTCTACGGTGAGTGTATCATCCGCTATAGTCTGCCGCGCCTGGGTAATCGCCGCCTGAGCTAACTGATAAGCCTCTTCCTCAGCAAACTCACCTGTCTCCAGACCAGCTCGTTCGATTGCTGCCATAATTTTTGTGTCGTCAAATGCCACGATGCGCCCATCGCGTTTGGTAATTGTGTGATACATATCCCTCCCTTTACTTGCCGTGGCAGCACGCGCGCCACGGCATGAGTGTTTATCCTTGTTTTTTATGATTGTGCAAGCATCGATTACTAGTGTTACAGACACCATATATAGCGCTTACTATGCACTATACTACTCTATATACTGTGGGTCAAGCGTAATATTCACAACCGATACGCTGGCACGACCTCTGTTATATGAAGCATGTGACTGTGGTCGGAGCAATTTGTTGTTATTTTTATTCAGCAACACCGCAACCCACCAAAAGTCGATCAATCACAGAGCCTCTACATTCAATATAAAGCGCAGCCCTGACAAACTACGCGCTATTGATCCACCTTCGCAAGCATGGTACAATACGGAGGCGCCACGCAGTGATGGGCCGTCGCCAAGTGGTAAGGCACCAGGTTTTGGTCCTGGCATTCGGGGTTCGAATCCTCCGGCCCAGCCCATATAGCACATGCATCAACCCACCTTTTGGAGGGTTGTTTTTATATAAAAGAAAGCCAAATAAACCAGAAACGTCTTTGCTTTGTATGCTCGCAGCACGTGAGAAAAGCGCGAAGCCTTACTACTCGAATGTTATATCACATTCGAGTAGAAGAGGGGTCAACAACAATAATCAAATAAACCTGTAAGGTATTATTTTACATTATGCTTCGTTTGCTTCGCGTACCACAAGCACTGCCGCCAGACCAACCAGACCCGTAAATGCTACCGTCCACCAGCCATTGAGTAGTGGTAAGGTCACCCCAAAGAGGCCCGATTCACTCATTGGTACAGCTAAAAAGCACCACAGTGCCATACCAAACCATACTGCGCTCACGACAAGTAAACATGCCTGCGAAACACGGCGTGACCCTCGCGACATATCCATCGAGAGCAAAAATGGCAAACTACCGAGCTCGAGCAGCGGCAATAAGCCAGCCAAGAGAGCAGCCATTATGCCCCCGCCAGCCACATGCCACCCGCTCGTGATATCGACAAACTTCTCAAAAGTAAAGAGCTGCGTGATGATCAAAAACGTCACGACGATACCAAGCGCAAGACGCCGCCAATACGCAGGATCGCGCCGTAAATGCTCTGGAAAAATCGCCTGAAATAACCCAAGCCAAAAATGAATCATACGCTGCTTCATAACCTTATCATATCAGATATTACCCTGTTTTACACGCATTTCCTTGCACTTGTGCCACATGTTCGCTACTATAGAGGGAGCGAACGTTACAAACATAAACATTTTTATACATACTTGTATCAGTCGCTCTCCGATATATCCACCACAACAGAACGCCCGAGTGCTTATAGCATGCTCGGGTGTTTCTTTTGTGCGTACAGGGCTAGTCATCTACTGGGAGCGAATGCTCTGCACGCCAAGCCGCAATGTTGCCGTGGTGACCACTGAGCAATACCTCTGGTACCGCCATCCCCTGCCACACCTCTGGACGCGTGTATTGCGGAAACTCCAGTGTCTGACCATCGCTAAAGCTCTCAATCGCTGCGCTCATCTCACCACCAAGGACGCCAGGGATCAGTCGCACAATCGAGTCGATAATCGTCATCGCGGGCAGCTCACCACCAGTCAGGACATAGTCACCCACTCGGAGCGCTTGGTCAACCACCTGCATAATTCGCTCGTCGTACCCTTCGTAACGCCCACAGATGAATATGTAACCATGGTTGGTTTGGCTATACTGCTGCGCAAGCGCCTGATTCCATCGTTGGCCCCGCGGCGTCATGATGAGCACTTTGGCAGTCGGGTCGCGCTCTTTGGCGTGCTGCACCGCCCGCCAGAGTGGCTCAACGCGTAGTAGCATACCATCGCCACCGCCGTACGGTGTATCGTCGACCGTTCGGCGAGGACCAAGTCCAAATTGGCGCAGATCAATCGTCGTCAGCTCCACTAAGCCTCGCTGCTGCGCCTTCCACAGCATTGAAGCCTCAAACACGCCAGAAAACATCTCCGGAAACAGGCTAATCACTTGGAATTTTTTCATCTCTCCTAGTGTAGCAAATTACCGCAGCACCGTCTAACAGATACTGCGAGAGATTCAGGTCTTTACGCTTATGTTTTTTATTTGTTATACTGGTTATGCTATGGATTTTGGATCGGAGACAGATAACACTACCGCGCAGCGCCTCGAGCTATCGAGCCGGCGTACGACTATCACGCCGCTCAACGAGAATATTACCCTCGAGCAGTTCGACGGTGAAGCAGCGGTGTCTCGACATCTTGTGGAGCCAGCGATTGCCAATATCTCGATTGACACCGAAGCCACCCGCCACGATCCACGCCATACTCACGGCTACAATCCACCAAGGTACCAACCCCATTATGGTTTACTGATTGTGATCATTGGCATCTTACTTTTGCTTATTGCCGGTATTGCTGGCCTGACGAATATTTTGAGCCGGTTGCGGTAGTATATGAGAGCCTTTTTGGCGTCACTCGCTCACTCACTACGTCATCCGGATAGCATATAAAACTTGTTGTTATATAAGCTCATACAGCTACCACTTTAGTCTCTGCTACGCTATACATTCATCCAACAAAAAAACTGCCTCCACAGCAGTTTTCTTGTACAAATAAGGCTCTCAAACCTTGTTGGTTTGCTCGCAAAGAGCGTTTATTTTTCTCGCAGTTCGTTTCTGAACTGGTTGTATTATATATCAAGGTCGTCGAGTTCTGCAAGCTCTTGGCGAGACTTTTTTGCAAAATCCGATTCGCTCTCATCATCGTTATCCACTGTATCAGTGGTTAAGTTATCCACAGACTGAGATGCTGCGGTGTGTGGCTCATCATTATTCACCACCTTAAGGTTGTAGCGAGCACTGTTCTTTGTGCCAAGCGCGCGCAGCAAGGTACGTAAACTCTGCGCCGTACTGCCCCGCCGGCCAATCACACGGCCGAGATCTTCCGGGTTGACGGTGAGTGTCAATAAAACACCCTTCTCGTCGATCACCCGATCGACCACCACGTCGTCTGGATGTTCCACCAGCGACTTTACGACATATTCGACAAACTGTTGATCAATTGTCGCCATAGCTTTCTTCTTTCCCTCCTTATGCTGTCATTCAGATTTATTGTGATTGTGCTTTCATTGTAGCATACCGGCTGGATTCTACCAAAATACGACGCGCGGTTAGGTGCTGAGTCGTCTGACCCTTCTACTAGCCTTGTCCTGGAGAACGCGTAAAATATTACCGATAATTACAAAACTGCTCCACAATACGTGGAGCAGTTGATGTACTTGTACTAGGGGGGTCGCTTTAGGCGTCTGCTTCTTCCTTCGGCTGGTGCTTACGCAGCTTCTCTGGGTTGCGGACTGCCTTGTGCTTGTCGCCAGCGGGCTGCTTGACCCACTTTGGCAATGATACACCAGCAGCAGCCAGTAGTTTGACCACACGTGGCGTTGGTTGGGCACCATTATCAAGATACTTTTGGGCAAGCTCGGTATTGATATGAGCCTCTTTGGTGTGCGGGTTGTAGTTGCCAACATAGGCCACTACACGGCCGCTTGATGGGTGGCGCTGAGCCTCTTGTACGGCGAGCCGGTACACTGGGTAGGCTTTGCGGCCAAGACGTTGCAAACGAATTGCGAGCATAAATAAAACTTCCTTTTCTTGACTTATATTTGCGTTAGTTCGTTCTGTACAAGTCTACACTGTTTGGCTGGCGATGTCAATTTGTTGCTTATCTGCAGGTCAAAACTTGTCTGAGCTCTTGGCTGACTCTTCTGTCTTCTCTGTTTGAGTCTCTTGCTGCTGGTAGGCTGCCAGAGCAGCGCGAGCGGCCTTTTGCTGGGCGGTCTGCTTGCTAGGGCCAGTGCCGCGGCCCATCAGCCGATCATTGACAAAGACACCAAGCGTGAAGGTTTTGTCGTGGTCAGGGCCATCCTCCGCCAAGACACGATACACCGGCGTAGCACTGTCGATTCGTTGGCTCACCTCTTGTAGATGACTCTTGGGGTCGCGCCACGAGCCATCGGCTAGGATGGCATCAAGCTTACTAATGGTATACTTGGCAATAAACTCGGCTGCCGCCTCATAGCCTCGTTCCAGGTAGATCGAGCCAATCACGGCTTCATACGCATTAGCCAGAATCTGCCGGTGCGCTCGCTTACTGCCATGCTTCTCACCTCGGCTCATCCGGATGAGCGAACCATAGCCGAGCGCTTCACCCGAGTCGGCATTACTCTCAGTATTGACCAGCGCTGCGCGCCAGCTCGTCAGGATACCCTCTGGCTCGGCATAGTGTTGGTAGAGATAGTCGGTTACCGCAAGTTCCAGCACAGCATCGCCCAAGAACTCGAGGCGCTCGTTGTGCTCAGTAACGGATTTTTTGTGTTCATTGACATAACTGCGGTGGGTGAGTGCAGTGATTAAGAGCTGAATATCGCGATATTCAAACCCGAGCACTTGCTGCGCCCACGCTTGATACGGGCCAGTTGGCATGCCAGACATAGTAACTCCTTTCGTTTCTGTCGTTATAGACGCTCCTCGCGGATGCGTTTCTTGGCTTTGAGCATCAGCTTGGCAATATCTTCGTACTCGATGAGGTCAAGTGCTTTGCTAAAGGGAAACCACTTGATGCCATTCATCCATTCTTCTTTTTGAATCTCGTTACCACTGGTGCGGACGCGGGCGAGATAGATCTGCGTCGTCATCAGGACGAGCTTTTCCATTCGGCGGTAGCGAAAGTGAATCTTTCCCAGCCAGCCCAGCATATCAAGGTCGTGCAGCCCAGCCTCTTCGCCGATCTCGCGGCGAGCTGTCTGCACTGCAGTCTCCCCTTTCTCGATGTGCCCTTTGGGGATCGTCCAGCGATCCTTAGCATCCTGAATTAGGAGGATTTCGAGTTTGTTGTCGCTATTGTAGCGGAATACAATGCCGCCAGCCGTCGGTTCACGAACAATTTCCTGAATAGACGGCTTGCGACGGCCAAAATATTTTTTAAACCGATTGAAGTGTCGGTCAAAGTGTGACGGTGTTGGCATCGTCTGGTGTCTCCCCAGGCAAGTTGCGATAGGCGGTGCCGAGTACACCGTTGATAAACTTGCTTGAATTATCCGAACCAAACGCTTTAGCAAGCTCCACTGCTTCGTTAATCGCTACCTTGGGTGGAACAGTTGCGCGGCAGTGCAGCAACTCGTAGAGGCCAAGTCGCAAGATATTGCGGTCGACACGAGCAATCTGATCAAGCGGCCACTCTGGCGCAATTGGTTGTAAGTGAGCGTCAAGCGCGGCCTGCGTCTCGATCACCCCAGCAACGAGTGTATCGACAAAGGCTCGATCACCAATGATCGACTCATAACGCTCAAGATTGCGCGCCAGAATCTCTTGTGGCACGGCCTGCGGATCATTCGCCTGCTGGCGGAATTCATATTCGTACAATGTTTGGAGTGCAACTATACGCCCAAGATGACGGTTCGAAGCCATTTGGTTGGTTCTTTCTTTTGTTAAAATTCTTTGCTATCGACGAAAAGCTAGCGAGCTGCTTTGGCAGCGCCAGTCTCGCGCTTGGTCGTCTTGACCTTGACTGGTGAGGTTTTATTGACCATGCGAGCAAGCTTGAGGCGCAGATGGCTGCGGCGCAAACCGGTTTTGCGTGGGCTACTCTGTTTTTTTGGTTGAGCCATAGTAAAAATCTCCTTCTCTTTAGGCTGACGTAAAACTTGTAGCTATTATACGCTAAAAGCGCAAAATTCTCTAGTGTTTGCGCTGTTTTGTATAGAAAAATATATTTATGGCCAATTGCCAAGCGAGCTATTACGCTCTCCTACCTCATCAAGAACACGCTCGCTACGACGTCTAGGTCATAGCTTGATATGACAGATATCTGTCATATATTGTATGATATGGTACATACTATTAGCCTCAGCAAGGAGTACCTATGGCAATAAAAATAGATGGAGATATTAACCGATATATCAAACTGGTCGGACGAAGTGATGAAGATGTAAAGACGGAAGTGCAGCACATCATCGACAAGTTGGGCTGCACTCCTGTAATCCGGGAGATTGACAAGGAGTTTACTGGCTACGACTCGAGCGAATCATTCTGGTTACTGCACGATGCTGGGATAGAATTTCGCTGGAACGACAATATGCTCGAAGCAGTTACCCTATATCCCCAAAAGGGAAGGTCATCTGTCTCAGAGTACAAGCCGTACACCAATCCACTGTTTGCAGACTTCTCCAATACTGCAACGCGTGATGAGATTATTCGCCATCTTGGGACTCCCGCTAATGAAGCAAATCAAAACGCAACGTGGGTGCGCTCAGCTTGGGTTCGTTATAATCACGAGAGTGGCAACTGGATACACTTGCAGTTTGACGATGACCTCCGTCTAAAAATTGTGACTATTTGTGTCCCCATTCATTAGATCAATCATCTTTTGCCCTTTGCCCATTCAAGCGATTACGTTGCCATTTTGTAGTCTTATCAACATTCACTAAACACGACGATACCGTGGTCGCACAACCCAAAACAGGGCGCTCCGTGAGACGCCCTGTTTTTTACGGCACGATTAGTAAAAGGTGACTATTTCTAGACAACGATGCTGACGAGCTTACGCTTGACATAAATAACCTTCTTGGGTGGCCCAGTGAGGTATTTTGCAACGCGATCATCTGCTAGGGCCCGAGCAGTGATATCGGCTTCGCTAGCGTCTGGCGCGGTGGTGAGCTTAGCGCGAACTTTGCCATTGACTTGCACGACGATGGTTATCGTATCGCGGACGATCTTTGCTTCGTTCCACTCTGGCCAGGTTGCAAAATCGAGCTGGTCGCCATAGCCAAGTTGCTGCCATAGCTCAGCGGCCATGTGCGGCGCAAAGGGCTGCACCAGCTGGATCAGCGTCTTGAGCGCTGGCTGCCACTGCTCAGTAAAGCCAGTTGTCTTGAGCTTGTAGAGGTCGTTGACGCACTCCATGAGCCCAGCAATGGCTGTGTTGAAGCTCAGGCGGTAGATATCACTTGTGACCTTTTTCGTTGTGGCATGGATAATCGACTCAAGCTGTGCAACGTCGACCTGCCCAGGCGCTCCACCCTGCTGCTGCCAATCATCAAACTCTTGTACCAATGTCCAGAGGCGATTCAAGAAACGATAGACGCCAGCAATTCCTCGACTACTCCAGCTTGAATTCTCGTCGATCGGCCCGAGGAAGAGCTCAAAGGTACGCAGTGCATCTGCCCCATACCCCGCATCGATCACCTCCAGCGGGTCGACGACATTGCCAAGGCTTTTGCTCATCTTGCGGCCATCCTCGGCTTGAATGAGGCCATGATAGACGAGCTTCCGCACCGGTTCGGCAAAACCTGTAAGGCCAAGATCGCGGAAGACGTGCGTCCAGAAGCGCACATAGAGCAAGTGAGCCGTCGCATGGTCACCACCAACATACATATCAAGCGGTGCCCAGTGGTTAGCCAGCGCTGGGTCCCAGGCCTGCATAGCATTGTGTGGATCAGTGTAGCGCAGGAGATACCAGCTGCTGCAGGCATAGCCATCCATCGTGTCTGTTTCGCGCCGGGCTGGGCCGCCACAGGTCGGGCAGGTCGTCGCCACCCATTCTTCTTGGGCAGCAAGGACAGACTTGCCATCACCACGCGGCTGGAAGTCTTGCACTGCCGGCAAGACGACGGGTAGATCTGTCGCTGGCACTGGCACAGCACCATGCTCGGGGCAGTGGATGATCGGGATAGGTGCACCCCAGTAGCGTTGGCGGCTAATCAACCAGTCACGCATCCTGTAGGTTACCTTGGCGTGGCCACGACCTTCCTGCTCGAGCCAGGCCACGATCTGCTCACGAGCATCCTCGCTGCGCATACCATCAAATGCACCAGAATTAACGAGCACGCCTTCGCCATGGTAGCACTGGTCAGTGTCTGGGTCATCGTCGGGCCGTTCAATGACGGTGACGATGGGCAGCTCGTATTTCTCGGCAAAGGCGGCATCGCGCTCATCATGAGCCGGGACAGCCATCACTGCACCAGTGCCATAGCCACCAAGGACATAATCGGCCACCCAGATGGGTATTCGCTCGCCCGTCGCTGGATTTATGGCATAACTTCCAGTAAAGACTCCTGTCTTGTCCTTCGTGTCATTAGTGCGCTCAATCTCCGATTTTTTGACTGCCTCGGCAATATAGGCCAAGACTGTCTCTTGGGCATCACCACGCGCGAGATGCTGCGCCAGAGGATGTTCGGGTGCAAGCACCAAGAAGGTCGCACCAAAGAGCGTATCGGGGCGCGTCGAAAAGACGGTAATATCGGCGGCGTCACTCTCTGTAGCTGCCACGAGCTTATCAAGGGCGAAGCGGATCTCTGCTCCCTCACTGCGACCAATCCAGTTAGTCTGAGCTTGCTTAATCTTATCTGGCCAGTCGAGCGCGGGGATGTCGGCTAGGAGCTGGTCGGCGTACTCAGTAATCTTGAAGAACCATTGCTTCATTGGCTTCTTCACCACCACTTCTTCACAGCGCCAGCACCGGCCATTGATCACCTGCTCATTTGCCAACACGGTCTTGTCTTTCGGACACCACCACTGGAGTGAGTCCTTTTGGTATGCCAGGCCCCGCTCAAAGAGCTGCGTAAAGATCCACTGCGTCCAGCGATAATACTCCGGGTCGCTCGTGTTGATCTCGCGGCTCCAATCGATACTCGCGCCAACGCGGCGAAGCTGAGTAGTAAAGTTAGCAATATTGGTCGCGGTCGTCTCTTGTGGCGTTTTGCCTGTCTTGATGGCGTAATTCTCTGCAGGGAGGCCAAAGCTATCCCAGCCCATCGGGTAGAGTACCTCGTGGCCAAGGCTGCGCCGGAAGCGCGCCACTGCATCGACAATGGAATGCTCCATAAAGTGCCCTGCATGCATCCCTGCTCCGCTTGGATATGGGAACATGCCAGTCACATAATACTTTGGTTTGGGAGAGGCGTCATCCGCCCGGTAGCGCTGGTCTTCTGCCCAGTGCTGTTGCCATTTTGGCTCAATTTCTGCAGGATTGTATCGTTTCATATCTTTCATATTCTACCATAGTGGGCGAAGGCAAAGACAACCCCGCTTCTTTTTTCGAAAGCGGGGTTGGATTCATGTGCGGCGTTTTGCCTACGCTTCGCCGGTAGCTGTTGATGACGTATCGCTGTCGTTATCTTTACTGGTACTACTGCCCTGCATGAGCTCACTATACGGGATGCTCTCGCTTGGCTTGCGCAAGTCAACCTTCGTGTCGTTGACGTTGATCGTCACTGGCTGCTGAGACGACTGGCTAGTTGGCTTCATGACGATGCGCTTCACATCGTGCGAGAACGGCGACACCCAGAGCTCAAGATCCGTCTGGCTCAAGTCTGGCCCTGAGATAGCAGAGCGTCGCTCGGTCTTGATAGTTCGGCCATTTTGGCGTGTTGTCACACGAGTCGACGTCGCATTGCTGCAGCGGCGAAGCAGTTCCCCAATACGGGTGTTGCCAAGATCACGGCTAAGCAAACGTGCTTCGTGGCTCGACGGGCTCGCTACTGTGACCTTGTAGCCCACTGCGCCGTTATCGAGCGCTGGCTTATTCATCTTCTCTACTGTAAAGACGTCACCGTGCTTACGCAGTACCGCAGCGACTTCGTTTCGGGCTTTGGCATCATACAGGCTATCAACTACCTCTGTGCACTGCTTGGTCGTCGTGCGGTTTGAGCTCATCTTAAGCATCTCATCTTGCGTCATCTTGACCCATTTGCCATCGATTTTTTCGATGATAGGCAGTGCTTGCTTGGTATACTGCTCGCGCATCTTGCTCCGCGCAGTATCTTTCTCCTCATCGGTCATACTCGAGGTGCTATAGCGCTTCATCGACTGGTCGATCATAGTATCAATATATTTTTCATATACTTTTTTGATGCCATTGACGCGGAAGTAGGTTGCTTCGCGATCCGCATAGATTTCGGCCTTGACAGTAATCTGGCCAACCTGTGGGAGGTCCATCGTTACCTCACCGTTACCGCCAGCAACTTGGTTAATATATTGCAAATTCACTCTGTAGGTGACCTTCGATGGGCCTGAAGTGCTAGTGCTACTTGGTGTAACATCACCGCCCATACTATACGACGCTTGCCGTGCAGTTACTAGATTTGCCACGCCATCTGTGACTACCTTGTGTGGGTTCTGATACCAGAAGAAGTACAATAGCACACCAGCAATAAGCGCCAGCAGAGCTACACCACCACCAACGAGGCCAAGAATAAGCCCAAGATGGGACTTCTTGGCTGGCTGAGCACGCAAAGCTCCTGGAGCCATGTGTGGCTGATATTGAGGCTGGGGCTGAGCTGGCTGCATGGCCGGAGTAGCTGGCTGCTCTGGCATCGGCTGAGTAGCCGGCTCGGCTACTGGAGCTGGCTCTGCAGCTGGGGTTGCTGGCTCATTAGCCTTGGCCGGAGTTTGTCCTGGCTCGTTTTTTGATGATGTTTTGCGCGTTGTGCTGCGCTTGGTTGCTTTTGGCTTTTTTTCTGTTGGCATAGATAGTTCTCCGCTTAATACACTAGTCTCACACGTAAGAATATACCATAAATCGCGTATTAACGCTACTGGCTTGGCCCGTCAAAGAAGTTCTCGTACTCCGAAAAATACGGTGCTTTGATAGCCTGCCAAGCGAGTGATTGACGCACCAGCTCGGTATCTTCGCTCAAGACACAGAGGATCTTAACGGCCTCCTCAAGGAATATCCCACCTTGCGAACCCTTAGCAAGAATCACTGCCCCAGGCCGCGCCACCGAACGGACAAACTGCCCTGCCTCGATCGCATTGCGGCATACCTTCACCTGGCAGCCACGCCGGCGGGCAGCGGGCGCAAGGTACTTCTCTGTCTCGCCGCCAACCGTCACTACCCAATCAAGCAAATGTGAGTCGCAGGCCATACCCAGCTTCTCGTGCTCGGCCTGACTCGAGGCACCGAGCTCATTCATGTCACCAAGGATGGCGATCCGCTGCGGTGCCTGTGCAAAGCTATAGAGCGTCTGCAAAGCAGCCAGCGCGGCAGCCGGGCTGGAGTTATATGTATCGTCGATAATTGTTGTATCGCCAAGGCCCAGCAGCGGGTTCATCCGCCCGGGGACAGGCTTGATCAGTGCAAGGCCCTTCACGACTTCATCTGGTGTGCAGCCATAGAGCAAGGCCGCCGCGACGGCACCAACGATCGGCCGTAGGCTGTGCTCGCCCACTACGTTAATGGCTGCCGCGAATGGCTGAGCAATGTTTGGTGGAGCAATAATCCCCCCCGATAACCTACCTCAGCATCAAAGTTCTGCTGTTCGAAGCGATACTCAGCGAGGCCAGTTGTGCCATATGTACTAAAGTGTGGAGTAGCAATCAGGTCAGCAAAGCGCCCCTCAATATCATCACGGTTAATCAGCACTCGGCGTGCATACTGCGTCACGGAGAGCTCCTCTTGCGCAACTGCTTCAATTGAGCCAAAGAACTCCATATGCTCTGGCGTTACTGCCGTCACTAAGGCGAGGTCAGGCCGGAGGTAGCGGCCAAAGTCGGCAATCTCCCCTGGCCGATCAGTGCCAAGCTCTTGGACAATCACATCAACGTCAGCTGGCTGAGCAACCCGTCGTCGGGCCGCTGCAAACACCTTGAGCCAGGCCCCAATGCTATGCACCTTGCTAGGGTAGGTCACACCAAGAATGCCACACGGTGCTGAGAGATTGGTGTTATGGTTGTTATCAAGCATGCGCACACGGTAGCGCTGCGATAGCAAGGTAGCCACTGCTCGCTTAGTACTCGTCTTGCCTACGCTCCCCACCACAACAATTAGCTTGACCTCTGGATGGGCTTGAAAATACCGGCTCACATACGTCTCGAGCCGCTTTTGGATAAACTTTTTGAACATATCCTTATTTTATCAGAAACAAGCGGGAATGCTACTGGTTGATTCTCCCTCTCGTTTGTGCTTGAATAGAGGGAGTCGTGGGGATATAGCTCAGCTGATAGAGCGCAGCATTCGCATTGCTGAGGTCGAGGGTTTGAATCCCTCTATCTCCACCAGGTGTTATTATTTCATTTCTTTATTGTAAGTTATATCGAGAGCTATCATGCCAAGCAATAAAATGATCAGTGTGTTCTCAGATAAGCCGAAGACTAATGCTTATTATCGTGCGATAGATAGTTATGTCATGGCGCTGGGTAGTATTCGAAAAGAATTTCGCGCGCAAGTAAGCTATGCGGTTAATCGAAAATTTCTCTGGATGTGGGCGTATGAGAAAACCGCTGATGGCACGCTTTATATCAATATCACCTTGGATCACCCTGAGGATTATCCTGGTATCCATAGAGTCACTCAAGTCAGCCGACATCGATGGAATCATCATGTTGAAGTAAAAACTCTTGAAATAGCAACAAGTGAATGGCTCAGAGAATTGCTAAAAAAGGGCGTGCTATTCGCTTCACAGTAGCTAAAGGTATCGGTATCTTATTTCTTTTGCAATAATCTCGCATTTACAAGCCCATCGCTCAATGAGGCCGGAATGCTCGAGTCCTTGCCTTCAACCCATTCGCACACTGACGCAAAATATCTGTTGTATGCAACGCGAAAGACCGAGTTATCCAGTGGATGAGAAGGCTGCGTGTGCACTGCAGATGCATCCTGGTCGGTGTACAACACCTCACTACCATTCTCGTGGAATAGTCGCAGAGTACCAGATCCATTACGATAGCAGAATTCTGCCACCCCTTCCGTCCCTTCAACACGGAATTCGAGAGAGCGCGTTGCCCTGCTGATCGATGTCGTGCGTATCGCCACACGTGCCTGATTCATTACGAATGAACAATCAAAGCACTCGTCAGATGGCCGCTGTCCTTTTGGCATCGCTCCACGCCACGACCCGCGCCTTGTTTCTGCGCTGCATTGAAACTCGTGGACACTCGAATAGTTGCCGCCGAGCAAGAACACGGCGAGGTCAAGAAGGTGGCTTCCCATTGCCATACGCTGCCCACCGCCAAGATCTGGCGTTGTCATCCATGACGGTAGCGAATCTGCCCGCAAAGCAGCGGTGCGCTCAAAGAGATCAATTGAGCAAATATCACCAAGCGTACCCTCGTTGATCATCTTGGCAACGATCTGAAATTGCTCAAGGCCACGAAGCTGAAAATCAACCACGCAACGATCTTTGACGGCATCAAAATATGGAAGCGACAAGTCGTCGCCACAGACTGGCTTTTCTGCCAATATAAAACACTGTTCGTGAGCAAGCCGCTCCCAGTACTCATCCCGACAGCAAACTGGTGTTGTCAGACAAACGATATCAGGTGACTTTGCCATTACATCATCAAACGATTCAGCAAGGTCTTTGTCGTATCCATGAGACTGTAGATGCTGTGCGGCTCGTTCCTTTGTTGAGCCAACGACGCCAACAACTTCCACCTTAGGAAGGAGACTTAGTCCCGCAAGATGTGTTCGTATACCGACGCCAGTACCTATTATTGCAACTTTCATTAAGAGTCCTCCCTTAGCAAACTACATTCTATTGGCAGACAAGATACTGCTCAAAAACAATACGGTGTTGGCACTAAAAATGAATAATCTCAAAATGGTGGATCTTGCAGGATTCGAACCTGCGACCTCACGAATGTGAATCGTGCGCTCTAGCCAACTGAGCTAAAGATCCATGGTGGAGCATACCAGATTCGAACTGGTCACCTCTTCGCTGCCAGCGAAGCGCTCTAGCCAAATGAGCTAATGCCCCGTCTGCTATAGACTATAGCAAAAAATCACCTCTTTGACTAGAGGTGATTTGCCGGTAGCTGCTACGCGCCCACCCTGGGGCACAATGTTTGTTTTGGCACGATGTTTGTGTTTGGACGCAACGGTACCCCTTTTTGCGTACCAGCTTGTCTTTATTATGCACCACCACTTTGCAAAACACAAGCAGTTCGCCGATTAATTGTTGCACTTTTATGGTTCAGGCACTCTATAGCTCTTACGCTTCATCTGGAGAAATGTCCAGTTAATGCAAGCGTCAAAGCATCCAAGCAAAGTGCTCGTACAAGTATCTTAATACAAGATCTCCCCCTATTGTTATTTACAAAAGCAAAACACCACCTATCTTGGTGGTGCTGATGTGTCACGAGGCATCATATCTGGTGCGGACGAGAAGACTTGAACTTCCACGAGCGCAATGCTCACCAGCCCCTCAAGCTGACGCGTCTACCAATTCCGCCACGTCCGCATATCTCGCGACACTGTTGATTATACCGCATGTTAGGGGGTTTTGTAAACATCTCGCGTGGTAACTGTCCAGCGAAGGATATCTGCATAGCGATCTGCGCCCGAAACGAGCGTATCGCCCTGCTGAATGGCCTGCACACCAGGGCCCGTGGCATACACACTAGCCGACCGATAGAGGCCAATCGCAGGCACATCGCTGTACCACTGCTCGGCAAACGCTTTGTACTTGGCAGCACGCAGCTTGGGCTCGAGGCGCGTGCGGGCGCTAGCCAATGCAGCATCTGCGGTACGGCTGGTGTAATTGACGAAGTTGTAGCCCTGGTAGCCCGTCTGTGAGGAGTGCCAGTAGGCATAGACATCGGGGTCGGCACCAATCGCTAGCTCATAGAGCAAGACATCGTAGCTTCGCCCCTGCAACGTCCCCTGGACAAAGGTAGATGACGTTGCCGAGCGGTCGATCACTTGCTGCGTCACGGCAACGCCAAGCTGCTGCCACTGCTCCATTACCTTAGCGAGAACCGCTTCGTACTCTGCACCCTTCGTGGTAGTGATCATAATCTCTAGCTTTTGGCCATCTTTGCTGCGGACTTTGCTGCCATCGGCGAGCTTCCAGCCTGCTTCGTCCAGCATTGCAGCTGCCTTTGCTCGGTCGGGCTTGTCTGCGGATGGTGTATTAATGCCCCCAAGTTGGCTCGGGATAAACGGCCCATCGAGGCGCTGCACCCCCTCACCCAGCGAGGTGCGAATCGCAGCGGTGTTGGTGCCCAGTTGGAGGGCTTTACGCACGGCGCGATCTTTGAGGATGGGGTTGGTATTGTTCATGAGCAAATACACCCCGCGGTCGGTTGGTACAGTGGTTGTAGTGTATTGGTTGCGTGGAATATCTTTGCGCATCACAACGGAGAGGTCGGTTGCGCCACTCAACTCACCAGCTTGCAAAGCCGAGACGATATCTTGCTGCGTGCTATACGCTTGGAGCTCGAAGCGATCGAGCTTGGGTCGGCCACCATAATAGCCATCAAAGGCAACGACATGCACCGTCTTTGGCCGGCGAGCATTGTTGGTTGATTGCAAAATCTGGAACTTAAATGGCCCACTACCAACTGGCGAATGATTAAACGGTGCCTGGCGCATTGAGCTTGGCGTTGCCGAGCCTAGCATATGCTCGGGCAAAATCGGGAAAGTCAATGCATGGGGGAAGGCGGCATACGTGGCAGGCAGCACAAACTGGACAGTGGTATCGTTGACCGCCTTGGCCTGGACGTCGACCCAGTTGACGCGCAAGGGCGAGCGCACTGCCGGGTTCTTGATAAGGTTGATCGTGAAGACAACATCCTTGGCGGTGAGCTTGTGCCCATCGTGCCAACGGACGTCATCACGCAATTGAGCGGTGTAGGTTTTGCTCGCTTCGTTATAGGCAAGGCTCGTTGCAACATCTGTGTGGAGCGAACCCTTGGCGTCGTAACGATAGAGCGAGGAAAACATGAGTTGGCTGGCCGAAAGCTCGGCACTGCTGGTTGCAAAGAGTGGATTAAGCGTCTCAATCGGGCCAAGCGCCCCCTCGATATACGTCCCGCCAGTCCCACCAGTTGCCGTCGTCGCGTCACGGCGGATAAAGATCTGAGCAATAATACCGAGCAAAATCACTGCAATGAGGACGAGCCACAGCACAACCCGCCGCCGGGCTCGACGCAAACTCTCGAAGCGGCTCCCTAAGAACTTACCAACATGGCGCGTCGCGCTATCTTCGAGCTGCTTGAGGTCACGGCGTGGCTTCTTGCGGCGAGATGACACCGATTTCGCTGCTTTAGCTGCTCGCAGCGATTCATCCTCCTGAGGCACAACTGCCGACGAGGTCTCACGGCGCTGGAGGTGCTTCTCCTGCCGGTCTGCCATGCTCTACCCCGCAGACGGCAACAAGAGTGCCGCCAAAATAGACCCAACAAAGGTAACAGCCAAGAAGATCGTCGCCTCAAAGAGGTTCTTGTCGAGGCCACGCCGCGTGGTATAGAGCTCACCCGAGGCACCAAAGCCTGCACCAAGCGTCGCCCCGCGCTGCTGGAGCAAAATAGCTAGGATCATTAAGATGGCCGAGCCAATCATTATTGTTTGTAGAATACTATCAAGACTCATGTTGTTCCTCCTGCGTGCGCCCATAATTTAGCTCGAGCGCGCTGCTTACTATATAGTTTACCAGACTCATGATCAGGCCTGTCAAGATGGAGTGAAGAAACGTCATCTTGAGACCTGGTGCCAGTATCAGTGAGATATAGACCATAAAGCCATTGACAACGACGGTGAAGAGACCGAGCGTGACGAGAATGGCAGGAAGTGATAGGATGATGGCAATCGGCTTAAAGACTGCATTGACGACTGAGAAGATGAGCCCAGCCAGCAAAAACACCGCAACGTTCATATCGGGCTGGACACCGATATAGCCTGTACCAAAGATACGTACGGCAATCCACAGCCCAAGTGAATTTAACACCCAGCGGATAATAAAGGCAAAAAATTGTCGTTTCATTTGCTCTAGTATAGCGGTTTTTTACCATTTTGTCGATAAGCTGGCGCTGAGATTATCGTGGCCGCTCGGCGTAATGAGAATGTCATCTTCGATCCTGACACCAATGCCCTCCTCTGGAATGTAAATTCCTGGCTCGACGGTAAGCACCATACCAGCGCGCAGTACCCGCGGCGCACCCAGGCTGTCGTGTGTATCGACGCCAAGCCCGTGGCTGGTAGCATGTGGATAGTAGCGCCGGAAGGTGGCTTGGTCGTGACGATCGCGTAGGAGGCCAAGCTGCTGCAGGGCGTCGCGCATAATATCGTCGCTCTGTTGGATGTAGTCAGCCACGGGGAGATTTGGCTCGAGCAGCTCTATGATGTGTTGCTGCGCCTGCACCACTGCAGCATGGACATCCTGCTGGCGCTGCGTCGGTTTGATACCATAGGTGCGAGTGATATCCGCACAATATCCATTGACCCGCGCTCCGACATCGATCAGCACCATATTCTCAGCGGTAAGCGGCCCTGCATTATGGCTGTAGTGCAAAGTACAAGCGTTAGCACCACCAGCAACAATTGGACTATACGCATGGCGAGCATTGCGGTGCCGAAATAGATAGTCAAATTCCGCCTCGCACTCATACTCATGCTGGCAGTGTGGCAGGCGCTGCTTGGCTACCTCAAACGCCTCGATAGTCAGCGCAATTGCCTGGCGCAGTGCAGCAATCTCCTCCGGCTGCTTGATAGCCCGCAGTTCACGCAGCTGACGCAGACACGATTGTACTGAAGGAAAGATCCGCTGTAGTACTTTGCTCAGGTCGCGCGAGGCGGGATTGAGCATAAAACCGTAGTCGGTGCGGTCGTTTACTTCGTATACAACCGTATGGCGCTTGGCAAGCTGACGCAGCTCTGCCTCAAAATCGTGGGCGTCAATCACTGCATCAGCACCACTGATCCGCTTGGCTTCCTCACTGCTGAGTTCACCAACGAAAGTCTGCTGCACCGCGTCGAGATGAGGCCGCACGAGTGTTGTACGACTCCGTCGTCCATCGATAATCAACTTCCAACCTGGTCGCTCAATCCCACTAAGCCACCAAAAGTTCGACTCCTGCTGAAATGGCGCTGGCTCATCACCACTGCCCTGCACTTCGTCATACGCCGTCAATACTGCCAGCCCACCCGCAAGCGCATCAATGCAACGCGCTCGATTCTGACGAAAGTCCATCATGACCGCTTGATACCTCGCAGTACCTCTGTCAATTCTGCTGGGAAGAGGATCATCGTCTTCTGGCTTGGCTCAGCACTAATGCGCTCGAGTGTCGTGAGCGTACGCAGGTTGATTGCCCCTGGGGTGTTAGCAAGAATCTGAGCGGCTTCTGCAAGGGTCTCTGCGGCGGCTTTTTCACCATCAGCATTGATGATGTTGGCTCGGCGCTCACGCTCGGCTTCGGCTTGCTTAGCCATAGCGCGCTTCATATCACCTGGCAACTCGATGTTCTGAATCTTCACGTTCTCAACGTCAATCCCCCACTTGTCAGTCTCAGCATCGACAATCTCTTGATTTGCTGGCTGAGCTCCTCTCGCTTGGCGAAGCAGTCGTCCATGTCAATGTTACCCGTCACATCACGCAGCGCTGCCTGAGCAAACTGGCTGGTAGCGTAAATATAGTTCGTCGTCTCGAGGACGGCCTTTGGCGCATTAATGACACGAAAGTACACCACGGCATCCACACCAACCGTCACGTTATCTTTCGTAATGACCTCTTGCTTTGGCACATCGATCGGCGTCGAGCGGACATCGACCATCATAATCGTCTGAAAGATTGGCACCACTACGCGTAGGCCTGGTGCGCGCTGACCCGAGAAGCGCCCAAGCGTTAGCACCACACCACGCTGGTATTGATTCACCACCCGAATCCCGCTCAGCATGAAGACAATCGTCGCCACGATGATGCCGATAATGATATATTCCATATTCCTCCTTTGGACTAGCTTATTGCTTTTATCATACCACATTGTGGCAAAATAGCGAGATGGGGCCGTCTTGCTATCTCGCAATAGGTAGCTGGGTATCAGATCAGATATAATTTGATTACCGAAACTGGCAGCCCTTCGACGTGCCAGTCTATTTCCGGTATACTAGACGTAGCTATGCCTGAGCCAGATTCGTCATCGTCATCACGCCAACCGCTGGCCGAGCGGCTACGCCCACAATCGCTCGATGCCGTGATAGGCCAGACACACTTGCTGGGCGATGCCGAGATTTTGCGCCAGATTGTCGCCAAGAAGCAACCCGTAAGCCTCATCTTCTGGGGGCCACCGGGTACGGGCAAGACGACGCTGGCGCGGATTATTGCTCGCGAGGTGGAGGCCGAGTTTATTGAGCTCAGTGCCGTTACCAGTGGCAAGAAGGATGTCGAGCGAGTTATCCAGCATGCCCGGCAAAATTGGAATCTTGGCCTGCGTACTGTTCTCTTTGTTGATGAAATCCACCGCTTTAATAAGGCGCAGCAAGACGCTTTTTTGCCTCATGTCGAGTCGGGGCTGATTACGTTGATCGGTGCGACGACTGAGAATCCAAGCTTCGAGGTTATTACACCGCTACTGAGCCGGATGCGCGTACTCGTCTTGCAGCCACTAAGCAAAGACGAAATTCGCGCTATTCTCCAGCGCGCCATCACTACCCTAGGCAAGACAGAGCACGTCACGCCAGAGGCGCTCGATTATCTTGCCGAGCTATCGGGCGGTGATGCCCGAGTGGCGCTCGGTAACCTTGAGCTTGCCCTGAGTCTCGCTGAGACAGTGACGCCCGATATCGTTACAGCTGCTGCCCAAAAGAAACTTCCGGGCTACGACAAGCAAGGCGAGATGCACTATGATGTGATCTCGGCCTTTATCAAGTCGATGCGGGGTAGCGATGTCCGTGCCACCCTCTATTATCTGAGCCGAATGATCGACGCTGGCGAAGACCCAAAGTTCATTGCCAGGCGCATGGTGGTATTCGCCAGTGAGGACATCGGGCTGGCAGGTAATGGTGCGTTATCTCTAGCGGTGGCGACCTTCCAAGCGGTGGAGCGAGTTGGCTTGCCTGAGGCCCGCTACAATCTCTACCACTGTGCCACAGCGCTTGCCCGCTCGGCTAAATCGCGCGAGATCACCGACCTTATGCACGAGGCAGAGGCTCTTGCTAGCCGCTACGCCGATGCACCAGTGCCGCTCCATCTGCGCAATGCTCCCACCAAACTCATGAAGGAGCTCGGCTATGGCAAAGGCTATCAGTGGCAGGCAAACTTCCAACACGAGAAGGGATTTTTGCCAGATGAGATAGCCCAGCACGTGTCAAAGGATAACGTATAGCAGGCTGAAAAATATTTGTGACTCGTTTTACCAAGCGAAAAGCCTAGGCAACTTAACAAGAGGCTCTTAGCTATTCGTCGTATCTTGGAAGGATACAGGCGTTAAGTAGTGACAAAAACTCGGAGCATCTTACCTCTCCAGGCTACTGCTGCGCTACTCCGAGCTGCTCATCCTTGAGTGCTGCGTACACCCCATTCGTCCAGCCAAATCCATCTTGCAAAGGATACTCCCCGCCGCCGCCTGCACTGGCGGTGACAACATCATACTTCTCGACCATTTTGCGCTTGTTGGCAAAGACGGCTTCGTTGGTGGCGAGCCAGCGATCGCGAATGGTTGCTGCCAGTGTATCATAGCCGTAATTGCGCAGCCCTACAATAGCAAACCACTGCAGTGGTGCCCAGCCGTTGGGGGCATCCCACTGCTGGCCATTAGTGATGAGGGTTGAAAGAAGTCCACCTGGCTGCAAAAAGTCTTTCTCGAGCGTTGCGCTACCGCTGCAGCTTGCTCATCAGTTGCAATTCCCACATATAGTGGCGTCACCGCGGCGAGCGTGAGTCGCCCCGTGGTCTGACCAGTGGTGATGGCATAATCCTCAAAGAATTGCGTGGTAGGTTGCCAGCAGTAGCGGCGAATTGCCCGAGCTCGGCGCTCGGCCGCTGCCTCGAAACGCCGCGCCAGGCGACGTTGCTTGATGAGTCGGTAAGCCTCGGCGATCGTCATTTCGAGCTGATAAAGGAAGCAATTAAGGTCGACCGGCACATACTTTGTCGTCTCGATGGTCTGAATCTGACAGGGATCGGCAAACCACCGGCTGCTAAAATCCCACCCGCTCTCGGCTGCTGCCCGCAGATCAAGGAATGTCCGCGTCGTATGCGCTGAGGCTGCATGATGCGCCGTATGGACATCCTCGCGATGCGACTCAGGGCGCGGTGTAGTGCGGTTATCATAGTAACGATTGAGCGGCGTGCCATCGGGCATAACAGCGACGCGAAGGTATGCTGGGTACTCAACGGCCTTGGCTTTCGCAATCTGGCGACGACCCTTCATCCAAAAGCGATACTCAGCAAGAAGGCTTGGCAAAAACTCTGCATAGACCCGCTTGCCTCGGTGGCGCGCCAGCAGCTGTACCATCGCTGCAAACATGGGTGGCTGCGACCGACTCAAGAAGTATGTCCGATTGGCCGTGGGGATCATCCCAAATTTACGGAGCATATAGGTGTAGTTGCGTATCATGTGCTCAATAGAGCGCCAGCGCCCATCCGCCGCTAGGCCAAGCATAATAAAATACGTATCCCAATAAAACAACTCATCAAAGCGTCCACCTGGCGTCATATATGGATATGGCAGCGCAAGGAGCGAACCCCGATTCTTGCGGTTGCGCCGCTCGAGCTGCCGCCAGAGCTGACTCACATGTTGGCGCGCAGTAGTGGTGTCGGTCGGTTGATAACTCGAGGTCGGGTATACTGTGGTAGAAAAATGCTGCCCAACGAAGGTCGCGAGGTCGAAGCCGGGCTGCCGACGCTGCCGACGATACCGCGCCATAATCGTCCGGGCCGGCTTGGTGGGCGTCATATCGACAAATGCCTTGCCGTCACCATAAATCTGCTGCGTTTGCACCTCATCAAAGAGCTCGCTGAGCGTCTCGTCGGGTGAGCTTGGCGTCGGGCGCACGAGCTCTACCGTCTGCACTGCAGCGGCTTTGGCATTCTCTTTGGTGTCTTTAGTAAGAGCAATGATTTTCGCAGCAAAAGCGCGGCGGACGTTGTGCATGATAGGCGGTTTCTCCCTATGATGTTATGGTTGCTGTTTGGCGGCGCGTTTGCGCTCGTTGGCGTCGAGATATTTCTTACGGAGGCGAAGAGCGTGCGGCGTAACCTCAAGGAGTTCGTCATCTTCAATAAAGTCAATCGATTGTTCAAGGCTCAGCTGGGTGTGAGGCGTCAGTTGGACAGTGCCGTCACTTGATTTGCTGCGCATATTGGTAAGGTGCTTGGCCTTACAGACATTGATCTCAAGATCGTCTGGGCGGTTATTAAGGCCAACGATCATCCCGGCGTACACCTCTGTTCCCGCTCCGACGAAGAGCTCACCGCGCGCTTCGGCCGCTTGCAAGGCATATGGTGTGGTCGTGCCTGGCTCAAAGGCGATCAAAACACCATTGCGCGTCCGCGGCAATGCACCACCAACCGGCTGATAGCCGTATGGCAGGCTATACATAATCACTGTCCCCTTTGTATCTGTCAGAAGGCGGTTACGCAGACCAATCAATGCTCGGGTCGTAATGGTATAGGTCATCCGCGCTGCGCCGCTGGTGGTTTGCTCTTGCTTGCGGAGCTCGGCTTTGCGCTTGCCAAGCTCTTGGCTAACAACACCGACAAACTCAGGGCCAACCTCAACCAGTAGCTCTTCAACTGGCTCTTGCTCACTGCCATCCTTGGTGATCGTCACAACCTCTGGCCGTCCAACCTCAAATTCGTAGCCTTCGCGGCGCATCGTCTCGATCAATACACTGAGGTGAAGCTCGCCTCGCCCCGATACTACAAAGCCAATACCAGACTCGGCCACTCGCAGCGCCACATTAGTCTCGAGTTCGCGCTGGAGACGATCGCCAATCTGCCGGCTGGTAGTAAATTCACCCTCGCGGCCTTTCATCGGACTAGTATTCGGTCCAAGATACATGCTAATGGTGGGAGCCTCGACTGCCATGACAGGTAGTGCCTCCGGCTGGTCGCGGCTCGCGAGCGTCTCACCAATGTGCGCCTCGGCTGCACCAACGATGTAGACAATGTCACCCGCGCCTGCCTCGCTCACTTCTTCTTTAGCGAGGCCGCGGCTGATGAAGAGCTTATCGATCTTGGCATTGGTAGTCGTACCATCTGTCTTGATAAGAGTCAGCGCTTGGCCACGCTGAGCCACCCCGCGATGGATTCGACCAATCGCATATTTGCCAAGGAAGGTGTCGTACTGCAGGGCCGTCACGAGCATTTGGAAAGGTCCATCTGCCACCTGCGGTGCTGGGATATGCGAGATAATCGCTTGAAAGATCGGTGCTAGGCTGGCTGGCTCACTGGCATCACTTGGCAGTGCTGCCCAGGCTTTGCCTTCGCGCGCTACAGCGTAGTACACCGGGTATTTGAGCTGCGACTCGTCGGTGGCAAGCTCGAGGAAGAGGTCGGCTAGCTCGTCCTCCACCTCGGCAATGCGCCGCGCTGGCTTATCAATCTTATTGATAATCACCACCGGCGTCAGACCTAGCTCAAGTGCTTTGCTCAGGACAAACTTTGTCTGTGGCATCGGGCCTTCCTGCGCATCTACCACGAGGAGTACACCATCAGCCATGTTAAGCGTGCGCTCCACCTCGCCACTAAAGTCGGCGTGGCCGGGCGTGTCGATAATGTTAATTTTATAATCAACTGCTGAGTCAGTATCAGTCGACTGATAATAGACCGTCGTCTGCTTGGCGGTGATGGTAATGCCACGCTCACGCTCCTGCTCGCCACTATCCATGATGAGCGTCTGAGCCATTTCGGCTTGATTGCTGCGGAATGTATTGCTCTGCTTCAGCAGGCCATCAAGCAGCGTTGTTTTGCCGTGGTCGACGTGGGCAATAATTGCAATATTACGAATATACTGTGGATCTGTCATAACATAAAATAACGGCCCGAATTATATCAGACCTTCCTTACTGCTTATAGTATCACACTAGCAGCTGGTTTGCCTAGGGTAATGTACATAATCGCGGTGCATATCGTAGAGCATCACCGCATCGTATCTCATCATTGTGCGACCACTGTTATTGTCAGGCGATCGAGCAGGTCATCCACTGTCTCCGCTGTAGTAATTCGACGCCAGCCACGTACCCCAACGACCATCCGTAGGTCGTCGATCATGCTGACGATGGAGGGTGCAGACTGTTCTCGATAGTCAACCGTCTGCAAGCGCTCTAAGAGGCGCTGCCACCCACCCTGGGCTCGAATCATTCGGATCATAAGCTCATACAAGTTGTAGACCTGGGCCGAATGATCCTCACGGCCGGTTACGAGCAGGTACTGCCGCTGGGTATAACGCCCGCTCGTATATTCTCTATCATATCCGTGATTATAATACCCATACGTTCGCTGCAGCAGCGCAGCAGTATTGACCTGGATTGCATGAGCAAGCTCGATGAAGACAACTGCCTGAGGGTCACCCGGCTCGAGATCGATCGATATATCAATAGTATACTCCATGACATCCGCTTCCCACTCCTCGCGCTGAGCAATAATGCCACGTGGCGCTGTCTCGCCCAAGCACTGCAACACATCGATATCCTGAGCATCATACCATGGCTCGGTATCAAGCTGGTGCAGCGCCTCGTGAAGAGCGAGCCGGTCGTGATAGGTGAGCGGATAGCCCTTCTCGGCAATGATCTGCCGCAGCGCACAGTCGATCATCGCATCATCATACTCCGCCACTGGCTGGCGCAGCTGCGCTACAAAGCGCTCGGCCTGCATGGTGTAGAGCGTCACATCGATCCCCATCACCCCAGCGTCAGAATAGACGATTCCATAGGCTTGGTAGTCAATCGCCTGAAATAACCCTGCCTCAAATAGCTGCCGATGCAGCGTTTGCATCACCAAATGCTCGTAGAGGTGTGCCACGAGATGATCGCCACACAGCTTGAAGATATGAAATGACTCCACATCTGTATTATACCCTACTACTCCACATTTTGCTTGATTATGCTATACTAGCCATATGATGTTACAAAATGATACACAATGTTCGTCAAGTGATCGCCCCACGGTATCCCCACGGCCACTACGAGTGGCAGTTGTTGCCCCACCGTGGCTCGCTCTGCCCATCAAAGGCTATGGCGGCATCGAGCTCGTCGTCGAAGGCTTGGTACGTGCACTGCAGCAACGCGATGATGTCGAGGTAGAGCTCTTTGCCAATGGTGCACGGCGGATGCGCAACGGCACACCAACCCACTCGTACTACAAGCGCGAGCTCTTCGATACCATCGACGACCCCTACTACGACGCACCACTCCAAGCTCTCCAGACTCATCTCAATTTTGCTCTCCACGCCATCGAAGCCGATGGCAATTTTGATATCATTCACGACCACAACCCATACATTGGGCCAGCCTTTTTCTCACCAGTGAGCCGCATACCAGGATTACCACCAGTGTTGCATACGTTCCATGGGCCACCATTTTCTACGCCGCAGACTATTGAGGCGGGGCAAATGGATAATCGCCCACAGCTCAAATATATGAATCCTGGCCGCCTCTACATGACGTGTATCTCAGAGGCAATGGCGCGCAAAGCCCCGCGCGAGATCCGTCCCCATTTGCTACCAGCCGTACACAACGCCATTGATTGCACTGCCTTTCCTTTCGTCTCGCGCAAGCAAAATTACTACATCACCCTCGCCCGCTTCACCCAAGACAAAGGCCAAGCTACCGCTGTAGCCTACGCTGCCCAGTACAAGAAGCGCCTCCGCATGGCGGGCACCGTTGCAGGGATAGGCAGCAACCGCAAGCTGCTCCTTGAGCTCTCCAACCCACTCACCAACTACCGACGCAACGAAGAATTCCGCTACTATAGCGACCACATCCTCCCGGCCGTTCTCAAACATCGGCGCATCACCTATGCAGGCAACCTCAGCGGCAAGAAAAAACTCGACTTCGTGGCTAATGCCAAGGCGCTACTCTTCCCTATCGAGTGGGATGAGCCCTTTGGCATGGCAGTCATCGAGGCGCTGGCCTGTGGCACACCCGTTGTGGCGATGAAGCGCGGCGCCATGCCCGAGATTATCACCCACGGCGTCAATGGCTTCCTTGCGAGCAACCAAGACGAGTTCTTTGCCTATGCCAACCGGGTAGACGAGATCGACCCAGCCGCCTGTCGCGCCAGCATTGAGCAAAAATTCTCCGCCAATATTATGGCACAAAATTATGTCGAGCGATATCAGGAGGTGATTGCTAGAGCACGATGGTGAGCATCCTGATATTTCAATTGCCTGTAGTATACTACCTATACTACTGCAAGTTTAAGTTTTTCTTGCAAGCCTCCGGTAATAACTATGTGTGCGTTAAATTGTTGGCAAAACAAGTAATTTATGTTTGCATGAAATTTAGATGAACATCACAAGGTTGACCATCCCTGTGAATCTGAGGAATGGGATTTCGACGTGTACACTTCCAACGATTTTGAATATGAGAACGTCAATCATACCGAAATATGTATGGTTGCGGTCGCCACACTATCCCCAGGTTTTGGGTTATCGCTGCTAGAATTGCTTTCGTTGATTTTTGTTGCTACAAGAGTTAATGAGTATCGACCAAATACTTCAGTTTGACCAACTGACATGCTAACAGTGTCCGTATTTTCATCCGATGTAAACCATACGATAGCACCGTCGGAAGAAATAGATGAAACCGAAATTTCATAGTCTTGCTTTCTGGCTACAGTTGTTTCAGCTAAAATTATGTCCTCTTCCGGTAGAATCATTGTTGCACTTTCGAAGATCTGTGACAATTGAATATTATCTGAGTGTAATTATACGGGGCAATATGACATAGAGTCAAGTTAGCGCGCATCTTGATAGAAGGCAGGCAACTGTCTTCGGCTGAGACAGCTACAGAAGCTATTTCTTAGAGTGAGGGCTTATATAGCAACTATGGTGCTTATGGTGCAGGATAAGTAAAGTGAGATCATGCACAGTTTCTGTAGTCAAGTCGTTACCACCCTTTCCAACGCTATGCATCACTTCTTCAAGCTCATATCTTTATAGCGGCAATATATAGCCGCCAGTATAAATGCCATTACTATAAAGAATATGATGATATGAACCGCAACGTCTGGTGTCTTACCAGAAATACCATCACCAAATGCAGTATTGATGGAATTATAGATTAATAGCAGCGCTACAAGTAAGCACACATTGTAGGCAATTTTATATCTGTATTCCACGAGCGTTGTTGCTTTCGTTGTATGTCGTAGATTTAATATGTATACCCTTATTGTACATTATTAATAGAACCAATTTTAAAGGGTGTTTGTTACTAACTGGTAGATAATACACAGTAAACTATCTAGCCATGTCAATTCAACCTATTCACCTAGTTACATTTTGCAATAAAAAAGCACCTGGTAAAGGTGCATTTGTTCCCATTTTGTATGGTGCGCTTCAGCAAGCTCGATACAAACAACTGGAAGCCCCTACTCGCCTTCCGCAAGCGTCTCATTGCGGGCGAGGTGGCTCGGGAGCCGAGCACGGCTAGCGTAGCGCCTACCGAGCAGGACAGCGAGATCACGACGGCTCGCGGTATCCGCAACACGGCCTGCCGACCGATCAGAGCGGCGAAGAAGCAGCAGATTCTCGATCTGGCCCGTACAGGCATAGCTGTCAGCCAGATCGCTGCCGAAGTCGGCGTCGCAGAGACCACCGTCCGTGCCACCTGCCGGCAGGCCACGCAGCCGCCCCGCCGCAGGCGACGCTTCACTACTGATGACCTCCGGCGTGCCCAGCAGCTCCATGCTCAGGGGCGTACCTACATCGAGATCGGCCTGGAGCTCGGCTTCGGGCGGGATACCGTCAAGAAGCATCTGGCGGCGAAGGGGTGAGCGGCCAGAACGGCACCATGATGTTGGTGCAACGCCTCCAACGTCCAGCCGGTCTATTCACGCGCGGATATCTTCTGCACCCGCACTCCTCACACCGCCCGTACACCGTCATGCTTGGAGCGAGTCGCGTGCGCCGGCGCAGGGCATGCTGCGTGATGGCATGCCCGCAGGTGCACAGTGGTACTTGGGCGAGGCACTGTGGTGGCGGCTGGACTCGTGTCTTCTTGCCAAGCACAACGCTGCCGTCACCAAGGAGGACGTACGGAACCAGGGGGAGTGGTCCGCCTGGCTGCTCTTGCTTGAGCCACTCGTAGTACCTCCTGGTGATACCTCGCCGGCTTTCAAGTTCATAATCAGGGAGTTCTCTATCGAGCGGAAGTGGCTGCGGTACGAGCAGTGGCAGGTGACGGCCCGGCTCGATAGTTTGGTCGACCATCGCCCACACGGTGAAGACGGCAAGCGATTCTCGAAGATCGCCCTTGGGATTAATTCGTTTGGTGCAGACAGACCAGCGTGGCCGCAGGCGTGCGGGCATGGCACCGACTCGGCTGATGTAGTGCTCAACGGGGCCGTAGTTGGTGATGTGGACGCAGCAGCCTGGGTCGCCGATGGCCGGCTCAAGGCCAAGCCGGAGTCCCTTGGGCTGGCGGATGGCGGTGGGCACCGTTCGGAATAGGAAGACGCTGGCAGCAATTGCGACGGGGACAGCACTGATGATCGTGGCCCAACTGGCAACTGTATTCAGCATGACCATCCTGTCCGCTTGGGAGAGTGCAGGCCAGCGGTGACACTGGTGGCCTGCATAAGGGAACGTCGCCGTCGCTAGCCAGCCCGGCGTCATCGCATCCGTCTGGTTTCGTACCGCGACTTCTTCATCGTACGTCGGCAGCTTACCTGTAGATATTATCGTCATCTACAATTTAATTTTTATC
>CAKMNX010000016.1 GCA_927910745.1 uncultured Candidatus Saccharibacteria bacterium
TTTCTCTATTTCTCTATTTCTATCTATATCCATACTTATATATCCATATATCCATCCATATCGATTTCTCTCCTATTATATATAAATATATAAAAGAAGAGAAAAAAGAACCCACGCTAACAGAGAAAAAACAGGGGTAAAACCAGGCGATTCGAATTCGACCTGGTTTGAAGGAAGAAGATGGCAATGTTTTGGTAGATATATAGTGAATTAAGAGAAGCAGCAGAGCAGGTGATCTGGCAAGAGAAGCGTTCGCCTGCAGGTTGACGAAGGGGAAGCGGGAGAGGAAGTGTGAGGCGACTGATAGCTTGTGTGATTTGGGCGAAGCTAACTTGACTTTTCTTGCGGGAGGTTCTATTGTGTAACAAACTAATAACAATACACTCACGGAGATACCCCTTATGACCTTAGTACCGCCAAATGGCAGAGATTTAAGCCCAGATCAGCTATGGGCGCTCAAGGAGAAGCTGCGCCGCAAAGGATATGACAAAACAGCCACGCAGCAACAAGCCGAAAATGAAGCTGCCGTTAATAGTCTCTACGCTGGCCTTGGTGGCAACAGCGTACCTAGCGGCACTACCTTCGACAAAATAGACACCACTACACCAGAGAATAGCGACCCGGATGACCTTGCCAGGCAGGTGGATGCGCTGTATGGTTCTCCCCAATCCCATAAGCGAGAGAATCCTAATCCTGATGAGATGGCGACAAATCGCTTCTACTGGGACGTGAGCAAGACTGGCGAACCTGACGAGGCAGAGAAGGATAGTGTTTTGCCGGATGAGCAATATGAGCCACTTACTCCTAAGGACGAGGGAGATCACTTGCTAAATGGCCGCCGGACGAGTGCACGCAAGGTGTATAATCAGCTTGATGCATCGACAGCCGATCGTTTGGCTGGGGAGGGTGACTCGCGGCTTGCGGCGCTTGATGTGATCGATGGCTTTGGCGACTCGATCCATGCCAACCAGAAGGGGAAGTTTGACAAGCAAACGCACAAGACCGAGACCAAGGTGCAGCAGCAGTTTGAAAAGCTTGGCATTGACGAGCATCTTGATATGCATGATGGTGATGTCCAACAGCGCATAAAAACCCGCGTCACTACAGAAGTGCTGGAAGCTGGCGTGGGTGACACCGGTGAGTACGTGATGGGCAAAGACCAGGTGTATACCGAGACACATGGTGATATTCTCAATACCGACAAAGCGCGTGAAGCAGTGCGAGCTGTTGCAGCAGAAGAGTTTTTGCTGTGCATCAAAAATGGTGATATTGCATATAATGCGCTTGCAGCAGCTGACCCATCACTCGCACGTTTTGTTAGTGGCTATGGGAACTTTTTCTCTGACCGCAATATTGAGAGCGAGACGAATAAGAACCTCGCCGAGCTGGGTCGCCGTCTTGAGCAGTCGGAGCCTGCTATGCAGTTGATGCAGCAGATGCAAGAGCAAAAGCTCGCTGCAGCGCCATCTCCCGAGAACACGCAAAACACCAAGCAGCAGCAATCTATCGCCGAGCACTTTGGCTTCGATCTTGCGGCATAATCACAGGGGTTTTTCCGCATTATACTCTCGGATCTATTGAGTTTTTGTAGGCTTTGTGGTATTGTACTCTCATGTATAAAGGCGAGCGGCCAAAAGTTTTTCCAATTATTGTCACTATCTTGGTGATTTCGTTGGTGGTGGCAGCAGTGGCGTCGGTCATCCGCATGGTGGCGACCCGCCAGGAGACGAACAACACCAATACGCAGCAATCAGCCGAGAGCTTCTACGACCAAGTGGTGGCGCACAATGCGACCAACAGTGTCCGCTGGACGGTGCGTGGGCCGATTGTGGCAGATGAGACCTTCCGCTCGTACCAGATCGAGATTTCGCCCAATAAGCGGACATATACGGTGTATCAGGGCTACTTAGACAAGCAGCTCGACCGTAAGGAGTTTGAGAACAACCAGCAGGCCTACGAGCAACTTGTGTATGCTCTCAGCAAGGCGCAGATCCAAGATACGCGCACGGTGGATGACGACGACGTGCGTGGGGTGTGTGCCACTGCTGGGCGACTCTACACCTTTGAGACGATGGATAGCGGCACGACGAAGACGCGCATCTGGACATCGAGCTGTCAAGGTTCACCCGGCTCGATGAAGGCCGATGTACCCAAGATCCATGCACTCTTTGCCAACCAGATCCCTGGCTTTGCACCGATGTTTGATAAGACGCAATAAAAAGGCGCTATATGGCTGGCGTCTAGGGTTCGAGTAGTCCTGGCAATCTTATGCTGCTTCGCTTTATATTCCTATTGAGTGGGACATTATATGGGCCGACATTCTGCTTGCGTGTCGGCCTCTTACATTAGGCTAAAAGAGATTATGACAATCTGCTTTCAGTGCAGTGATAGGGAAGAAGAGCTCATGCTAGCCACGCTCTACTACCAATGGTATAATCGAGCGTATGATTCGTGCAGTGATTTTTGATTGTTTTGGCGTGCTCTATGGTGGGAGTATTGAGGTGCTCATGGCGCAGTGCCCGCCGGATCGCCGAGCCGAGCTAGAGGATATTAACAAGCAGTCGGACTATGGCTATATCTCGCGGCAGGAGTTTATTACAGAGGTGGCACGGCTCTCGGAGCAGACGCCAGCCCAGATAGCGGCGTTGCTTGAGCAGGTGCATGTGCGCAATAGCGAGCTGATCGCCATGATTCACACGCTGCGCCAGCGTTACCCAGCCATCAAAGTAGGACTACTGAGCAATGTGGGGAGTGATACGATCGAGCGGCTGTTTACCCCTGATGAGCTGCGCGAGCTCTTTGATGCCGTGGTGCTCTCGTATGCCGAGCACATTGCCAAGCCAAGCCGCGAGGCCTTCGAGCTAGCAGCAGATCGGCTCGGCGTGTCGCCTGGCCAATGTGTGATGATCGATGACCGGCTAGACAACTGCTCTGGGGCTGAAGCTGCTGGCATGCGTGCTATTCTCCATACAGCCAATAGCCGCACGATGGCCGAGCTTGAGGAGCTGGTGGGGGAGTGATGACACCCGTGTGGCTTGGGCTGATGGCCGGTTGTTTGCTTGTGCTGTTTGTCTATACACTGTGGATGGTGCCGCCGCAGCTTGGCAAGACGCTCAGTATGCATATTGAGCAGCGGACGAAGACGGTGATTGCGGGCAAGATTCTTTTGCCACTGACTGGCCTGAGCCTTGCGCTGTGGGCTGTACAGTCGGCATTGCCACGAGCGGTGCAGCTCCTCCTTCTTGTTGTGAGTCTTAATTTTTGTGTGATGGGATTGGTGCCATTTGGCGTGAGCCAGCGGCGCACGCTGATCCACAACATTGCAGCCTGGGGCTGTATACCGGTTATAACGATCATTGAGGCGCTTGTCCTGCTGAGCGATACTCATCCGGTGGTGCGGGTGGTAACGAGCGGCGCTCTGGTGTGCCAGGCTATTGTTCTTGGTTGCTACTTCTTTGCTAAGCCGTGGCATCGCTATATTATGCTGGTAGGGCAAGCGATTTATTTTTCGCTTTTTGTGGCGATGATCTGGGCGATGGAGCGTTTTCATGCCTGAGCTTCCCGAAGTTGAGACGATTCGTACGAGCTTAGCTCGCTTGGTGGTGGGGAAGCAGATTGTGGCAAGTACGGTGTACGACTCGCCCAAGAGCTTTCCCAACGACCCTGCGGCAGTGGCGCACTTCCTGCACGGTGCGACCATCACGGCGGTGGAGCGCCGCGCTAAAGTGCTGCTGATTCGCCTGAGCACCAACTACACGCTGGTGGTGCACCTCAAGATGACGGGCCAGCTGCTCTTCGTTGGTGAGGAGCGCTGGGGTGGTGGCCACCCAAACGATAGCTTTCTCCACGAGCTGCCCGACCGCTTAACGCGGGTAGCGCTGACCTTTGCGGATAGCGCGCATTTATACTTTA
>CAKMNX010000017.1 GCA_927910745.1 uncultured Candidatus Saccharibacteria bacterium
GGGGTGCTGTGTTGTATGTCATGTTGTTCCCTCTGTGTGTTAGATATACGTCCCTCTTAGCATACTATAGAAGCATACTCCAAGGCAAATAACAGAGGTAAGCAAATGAACAATTCTATACCATATTCAGAATAATTCTAATATAGCTCCCTATACTCTGCTGTTGCAAGCAGTTCGCGCAGCTGAGCAACCTCATGTGTGTCGACTGGTTGGTCGTTGATGCCCATTTGGCGCTCGAGTTTCTGGTTTGCTAGTTCGTTCTTGAGATGATCTACCGTTGCAAGCGTGCGCTCGTATGCTTCCTCTGGTGGCAGATTCCTACCAATGGTCAATTCTTTTGGTATTTTACGCTGAGATTCGCTCCCCTGCGGTGTATCAAATCGCCGCACCACACCATCCTCAAGGTGATAGCGAAAACTGTCGCCACCCCGCTCGCTAAGGCTAATCATTCGGTCTTGTGTGCCATCATCTAGTGTTGCCGATTCGGTCAGAATTGTGACCGTTCTCTCACCCTGTGTTGCATACAGCAAGACACTCGACTTCACGCGGTCAGTGAGAACCGTGTGATCGTATGTATTCGCTTCACCAGCAAACCGCAGCAGCGTCTCCTGCACCAGATCGTCGAAATCTGCCGCCGCTCGTGCCTTCTCCTCCTTGGAGAGCCGCTCAGCAAACTGCCCTACTGTAGCGATTTTCTCTTGATTGTTTGTTCTGGGCTGCTCATGTGCCATGGTATACCTCTGTTGTGTTATATACTATGACACCTATAATGCTCTCTCTCTCTCTCTGAAAGTCAACCGATCAAATCAAGAACAGGCCTTTTGCTATACCAAAAACCACCCCATCACCTGGGTGGTTTTTGTTGCTATTGCTCAATACGCCGTGGTTATTTGATCGATGTGATCATAATGCGGCTGTATTGCTGGCGGTGGCCACGCTCTTTGTGGACGCGCTTCTTGGCTTTGTAGCGAATGACGCGGATTTTGTCGCCCTTAACGAGCGCTTCCACGACCTCGGCCTTGACCTTGACGCCTGCAACGTGCGGCGTACCAACAGTGGTCGTCTCGCCATCGATGGTCAGGAGTGCATCGGCTTCGAGCGCTTTTGTGCCGTCCGGGAGGCGGTCCACCAGGAGGGTCTCTTTTTCGACGACGAGATATTGCTTGCCGCCAAGCTGAATGACTGCTTTCATCTGATTCCTTATAATTATTAATACTTCCGACTGATTGTAGCAGAGACGGCGGCGGATGTCAAAGTTGGTGTATTCTAGTTGTCATTACTCACCAGCCGCTGCACCACCGTTGGCAGCTCTGCCTCGCTGCGCCACACCTCCGCCTGGGTGGCGATGAGCTCGTCGCTCAGGTAGCTCTGCTCACCCACACTATGGTGCTGCGCCAGGGCGATTGGCTTGCCCAGCGCCAGTGCCGCCCCTACCTCCATAAGCATCCCCTCGCTGCGCCGTGGCGATGCTTGGACTACCAGCACCATATCGTACTGGGGTAGCACGCTCAGCGCACGGCGGATGAACTCACCTGGCGTATGGTAGCTAGGCCAGGCTGGGTCGAAGAGATTGCAATACACCGCGCAGCCCACCTGCTCGAGCGCTGCCACCACTGTGCGCATCCGAGCGCGCACCACTGCCTCGTCCTCACCAGTAAAGGCGTAGGAGCAAAAGACAGCGGGCGGGGTGGTTGGTGGCGTGGAGTTCATATATATAGTATACGCTACTACGGCACTGGGTTATATCCTGTTATTTTTCACGATTTTTGCCTCTGTTGCGGGCCGATTTTTCACAAATCTTATTTCACATCCTGTCATATCTATGCTACGCTGGGTAGTATGAGTATGAAGAGACTCGTGTATGGCATAGCTGGTGCAATGATCGTCTTCGCAGGCGCAGGCGTCATCGTAGCAGCCCAGCCAAAGAGTGGTTCGTCAGCGCCTGCATACAATGCAACGAGTGCAACAACCGGTGGACATATGGCCAAGGCATTAGCGCCGTCCGACCAGCCATCCGCCCAGACACTCGCCCAGCGCAACCAAGCTATCAAGATAATCATCGCCTCCAACGCTTCTCCCAAGGCTATCAAGCCAGCGTCGAAGCCCAGCGAGACGCCAACGCCAACGCCAGCCGCTGAGCAAAAGCCAGCCGCAACCAATGGCGCTTCGTCTGGCTCGAACACGCGCTCGAATAGCAACGCTCAAAAGAGCAACCCATCGAACAATAAGTCAAACTCCAACTCCAACACGCCATCGCCGGAGTTTGTCGACCGCGTCTTTGCGACGGTCAACAAGGAGCGAGCAGCCCGTTCGCTCGGCACGGTGCAGCGTATCGAGCAGATCGATACGAGCTCGCGCGCCCAGTCGGCCTACAATGCGCAGATTAATAAACTTAGCCACGATGGTGGTCTCGACCGCCTGAAGCAACTCTACACCTGCCGCACCAGTGGTGAGATTCTCGAGCTCGTGCCAGTCTCATACAATGAGCAGCAAGCTACCAATGTCTGGATCAATTCCCCACCGCACAACAAGATCATGTTCTCGGGCGATTACGACAAAGCTGGCATTGGCCTGACGCGAAAAGGCGACCAATATTACATTGCCATGCAGTTCTGCCGCTAGGAGAGGATAAGCAGGAATATTTGAGAGAAACACTGCTCAGAATAGAGAAAAACCAGCTATCATGGCTGGTTTTTTACTGTTCAGAAGAACGTCGACGTTAGTTGAACCTCAAAGTCCTCTTCGGTAATTTCACAGGTTTGTATCATTCTTGCTCTTGAAGCTAAGAACTGATAATACCCCCCAAGAACGACCCAGCATCAAGATAAATACTAGTTTGTAACCAGTTCTTAATTCTACCTGCCTGAAGCGGTAGAAGGGCGGTTGGGGCTAAAAAGCGAAGCCTTAGAGGCTCAATCACTTCAACTACTCACCATCAAGCGACTCTGCCCCATTCAGAACCTTCCAGAGCTCTCGCACTTCGGCGCCGCTCACCACTTGATCGCCTCGGCTGATCCGTTGGCTCTCACCAATCGTGCGTGTGGCAGACTGGCCACTATATGCCGGGCCAATCAGTGAGCGCACCACCCGCTGGCGATAACCTTCTGTAATAATGCGATAGCGCAGCTGCTCTGAGCCACTCACCAGGCTTACCTCCTGTGTTGTCGCAGCTATTGCATTGTCGCTTAGGCTCGGCTGTAGCGGCTCACGCCAAAATGTCGCCGTCTCAACATCCGCCTGCAATCGCGAGCCATCGGCATATGGTGCTATGAGCCTGAGGATCGCACGGCTCTGGTTCGGAAACAGAGGTGAATTAGCTTCTTTTGCTGGCGCGGCATTGTCCATTCGGTAGCCATATACATCAACCTCATCGGCAAATTTTGTCATCATATGCAAGGCAATCCGGCTTAGCTGCGCCACTGCCGCTGCTTGATCAGCCGCGGTCACTCGTTCGCGCGGGGTGCTTTGTAGGGTGGAGAATGCTTCTTGGGCTTGAGTTCGTGTCATTTGGCTGTCTTTCTGTCGCAGTACACGGCGTATTATATTAGTAATAAAACAAAGGCTATTTTTTGGTGGTTGAATAATCCCGCATTCTCTTTCCTACCTCCTCTGAAGTACTACAAGATGCCCTAGATTTAGCCTTTTAGAGCTGATGGAACTAACGGCTATCTACTCCATTCGTTAAAGGCAAATTGGTGCAAGAAAAAACGAAGCTTTCAGCTCAGCGCCTATACTACTCAATCGTCTTCTCAAACACTGTCGTGTTATAGATCGTTGCGCCCTTGTGGAGATAAAAGCGATGTGCTGCTTGGCGCTTAGGGTTGGAGGTGAAGGTGAGCTTGGTCGCACCATGCTGCTGACCCCAGCTCAGCATCGCATCCCACAGCCGCGAGCCAACCCCCTTACCCTGCACTGATGGGTCGGTCACGAAATCATCGAGGTAGATCTTGCGCCCAGCGATTGGCCCCACCAGCAGGGCGAGCGTTGCCATGCCCACCACCTTACCATCAAGACGAGCTAGAAGCAGCGTTTGATTCTCAGCAGCGATCACTGCTTCTAGCGCCTGGCGCAAAGCGTCCATCGCCGCCGCATCAGGGGTGGTTGGAGTAGTTGGCGCGGTTGTTCCGGCTTGGCGCAGCACATCGCCCAGTGCTGCGATTGCCGCCACATCAGCCTGGCTGACGGCGGTTGCCTGTTCGATTATGAGTTCTTCCATATATTGATTATACTATATGTATGAACCAGCGTATACTCACCCTCCGCGATGCGCTTGCCGCTCACCCGCCGCGCATCGCCTACCCAGAAGGCACCAACCCCATTGTCCTCAGCGCCGTGCGTCAGCTGGCCGATTGGCGCACCGCTCGGCCTGTGCTTGTTGCGGATAACCCAACTGCCGTCAAGCAAGCTGCTGCCGATGCAGGTATCTCGCTCGATGGTATAGAGATTCTGACGGTACCCCATCAACACAATACTCCACCTGCAAATACTACCAACACACCTCCCCTCACCCCGCTCACCTACGCCGCTCAGCTGCTCCACGATGGCACGTGTGATGTTATGGTGGCCGGCATTGACCACCCCACCGCTGCGGTGCTGCGGGCTGCGCTGAAGGTCGTTGGCCTGGCGCCAGGGGTGTGCTATGCATCGAGCTTCTTCGTGATGGATCTGCCTCACTTTGCTGGTGGGGAGGATGGCCTGCTTATCTTTGCCGACTGTGGGATGAATATCACACCAGATGCCGCTGGCCTAGCTGCCATTGCCGAGGCTAGCGCCTTGAGTGCCACCCGGCTTGGATGGCAGCCCCGCGTTGCGCTGCTTTCCTACTCGACGCTCGGCAGTGCTGGTGGCCAAAGTGTCGAAACAATTCGCCACGCTCTCGCAGAGGTGCAAGCCCGCCAGCCAGAACTCCATATCGATGGCGAGCTCCAGTTTGATGCCGCTCTCGTCCCCACCATTGGCCACAAAAAAGCCCCTACCAGCCCCGTCGCTGGCCAAGCCAACGTCCTTATCTTCCCTGATCTCAACTCTGGCAACATTGCCTACAAGCTCGCCGAACACCTAGCTGGTGGCCATGCCTATGGCCCTATTCTGCAAGGCTTCGCACGACCAATCAGCGACCTATCGCGTGGCTCGAGTGTCAATGATGTGATTGGCGCGAGCTTGATCGTTGGTAGTATGGCGACTGAATAGATTGTGCAATTTATTCACGCAGATTGGTGATTTCTTGCTTGCTTTTTGCAATCGTTTTCTTTGTCGAGTTCTCTTCGTGCCCTCTTTTCCGCAGTGATTATTTTGGTTCACGTATCGATTTGATGCTTCGCCAGAGCGCCCTTTTGCTGTTTACTTTTCCTGCCGCAATGCAGGTAGATGAGCCGGTTTTTTTGGTTGCACATTGCAAGTAAAGTACTTGTCTTTGCGTCGTTCTCATGCTCTCTGGTAGTGAGAAATCAAGACACGAGACGACACTAGTTGCCATTCTCCTATACAATGATATTGAATATATTTAAAGAAAATTCAATATTATATTTTTCATAAGTGCGCATTCTACCACCTACCATACCATCAACATTCAGTCATGTATTAACCATGATGAATAAAATTAATGTTCGATTCATAAAAATAACAGTGGTAGGAGTTGCACAAAATCTTATCTATGAGATTGCAAAAATTCACGCACTGCTGCAATTGGTTTGATAGTAGGATACGTCGCTGCATCTTCTTCTGGCGATAACTCAGCGCGCGTCCGGCCATTGTAGCCATCTGGGCAAAATATTTTGTCCCAACCAAAGCCACTGTCGCCTCGCGGATGCGCTGCAATACTGCCAGGTAGCTCGCCGCGAAAAATGTGCATCCCGCGGCCATCATAGTAGCCAAACACGCACACAGCCAGTGCCGATCGATCATCAAATCCATCAAGCATGCGGCATAATTTTTCCAGCCCATCTGGTGCTTCGACGAAGAACTTGATGAACGGGCCAGGTAATCCATTCAGCGCTGCAAATCCCAGCGACACATCTTCCACAAGGACTGGCCGCTGGGCAATTTCGTACGCTTCACGCACTTTATGTCGAACAACCTCCTCGGGCGAAGACGATTGAATTTCTACCAAATCAATCTTGCGATGCTCCAGTGGCATACCAAGCATGCGCGCTAGGTAGTCAGCCTTGTGTTGGTTGCCCGTGATGAATAGTGGTTGCTGCATCATTTATCTCCCTCGTGCTTCTCTTCTCGATATTTCTCTGGCTGCGCCCGAAAAACCTCAACCCATTTGCTATCATCCGCTAGATCGTTGTACGCGATATAATAGCGCCCTCGAAAACTGCCAGCGTGCGCAGCTTTGCGCGCCACTGCGTCTTGCACCTGATGAGGTGAAAAACCAAAATCATCGCGCAGTGCATCGAGAACAGCCTGCACATCCGCCAGCTCCTGCAGCGCTTCTTCTAGTCTATCATCGCCCAGTGGAATTTCGTTTGCCTCCTCATGAATCTTACGTCGTAACTCACGGCGATACGCCGGGCGATCCAATTGATAATACTCTGTGTGGAGCACCTGCGGGTCGGCCTTGCATTTTTCGACAACCTTGTCGCGCACGAGTTTTTCGAGATAGAATCGCACCATTGTCTTGTCCTCCTTGACTGTTGGTTATTGGGTTCCTTTTGGGGTTATATAGCCTACTATCAAAAATTGCTATTATCTCACAAGTATTTCATCATGAATTTTATTCATCACCATTCATGGTATTATTCTCACTTGTATTTTGCAATTCATCGCGTAGACGCATCCAGATCTTGCCAAGCTCATTGCGCCCAGCATGGTCGCTACCCCAACCCCAAAAGCTGTCATCGTCATTCATCTCCACAATATATCGGTCGCCCGATGCAATGAGTGTCTCACGCACAAGATCGTGCTGAGCAAGCTTGCAGCGTACAATTTCTTCCATAATTGCCACCTTTTTATCGTCCAATTGGGGTCTTCTTCAGCCTTATGCTGGTTGGCAAAGTCGGATGCCAAACGCGGTGAGCGGCACGCACGCACCTGCCCTGCTAGCGCTGGGTTGGTATCAAAAAAATGCGCCGCTTGGTAGGCATGTTCGCTCGTGGGGTACAGCACGCCGCGCCACTCAATTTGGCATGGTGCGAAGTTGTCAAAGACATACCAGCCATCTAGAAAAAAGCCAGCTATGGTTGATTTGTTGTGTGTATTGCCTGTCATATTTGTGATAGTACCTCTGTTATAGACTGATATCTAGTGTGATTTTGCTCTTGTTGTTATTGATTTCTATTATTTACCATTTCTCCTTTCTAGAGCTATATTTTTGAATAATAGTACAATATATTCAGATAATTCTATACGCTTATTTTCGCTTGCTTTTTGCAATCTAGTCGATTAGGTGTGCGGCGTCGTATAATCCTTACGCGTGGTTTATTTGGTTCATAAGATGCTTGTGGCCCAGCACCATATATAGGCCATACCCTGCGGTTGCGAGTGCCCCACCAATGCTGCTGATAGCATAGACCACTTGCCACGAAGTACTCGTTGCAAAGGCAAGGTAGAAGCCAATCAATGCCGTACAGATGGGGAGAGACGCAAGATAATAATCAATCGTCCGGCCAAAGATCTTCGCCTGCGGAATGAAGTGCAGCCCAACAATCAACACAAGCGCTGGCATGATATAAATCTGCTGCTGGAATATACCAAGCAACGCAAAGATAATCCACAGCGGTGTATACGACACCACGCTCAGCAGCTGCATTTGCTTAGCGATCCGTTTGCTGGCTGGTGTTGGTGCTGGCTTGGGCAATTTCTTCGTCACACGGATATGCTGCACGCCACAAAAAATCAGCCATGCCGCATACGCACCAAATAGTGCAAAAACCGCCCAACCAATAACACTCCATGCCACACCAAACCACACAGCATACACGAGCATAAAGGTCGCCATGAGGATTGGAAACGGCGCCATGCTTTTCGCTGCAGCGATTAATTCGTCTCTTTGCGGTTGTTCTGGGGTTGTCATATGCGTTTCTCCTGTTTATTGGATAAGGGTTAAAAATTGCCCTTCGGTGAGGATCATTGTACCATACTTCTCCGCCTTAGCTCGCTTGCTCGCACCAACTTTGCCACCAGCAACGAGGTAGGTGGTGTCTTTGCTGACGCTGCTCTGGAAGGTGCCACCCAGAGTACGGATTTTTTCGGCCGCTTGGTCGCGACTCATTGCTTGCAATGTGCCAGTGATGACGAATTTTTGACCAGCGAGCTGCTGCGATGATTGCACGAGCCGTGGCACGACACCGCACCGAGCAAACTTATCCAGTAAAGCAATATTGTCTGCATCACTGAACCACGCGACGATCGATTCAGCCACTACCACGCCAATGCCATCAATCGCCTGCAGCTCGTCAAGCGTGGCAGAGCGTAGGAAGCCAAGCAATTGCTTGTTATTTGCAAGTGTATTGACGAGTGCTTGCGGCTCATTATGCAGTGCATTCTTTTCTGAATCATTATGTTTATTATTCACACTGACCTGCTGAGGCACATCGTGTTTTGAATTATCTCCAAAATATTTCACAATATCGATTGCCGTCTGCGCACCCACATGGCGAATGCCCAGGCCGTAGAGGAAACGCTCAAGTGCTGGACGCTTTGCAGCAGCAATGGCATCAATGAGCTTCTGCGCCGAGACCTCGGCGAAGCGATCAAGCTGGAGAAGATCCTCCTTCCTTAGCGTATAAATATCAGCTAAGTCATACACCAAACCAGCCTCGACCAGGGCAGCGACGTTCTTCTCACCAAGTGTGTCGATATCCAGTGCTCCTTTAGATGCAAAGTGTGTAAGGGCACGCGTGAGGATAAGCGAGCTACTAGCGCCGCGCACCCGGTACACTGCCTCACCAGCAGGCCGTTCGAACTGCAGCTCGGGATATTGGCGCTGAAGCTCGGCTGGGTAATCAATCGGCTTGGTATTAGCTGGGCGCAGCTCTGGCAGCACCCGCTCGACCTGCGGGATGATATCCCCCGCCTTGAAGATGACTACGGTGTCGCCACGCCGCACATCGAGCCGGGCAATCTCGTCGGCATTGTGCAGGCTGGCGTGCTGCACCGTCGTGCCGGCCACGACGACTGGGTCAAACACCGCCACTGGTGTGGCAGCACCCGTCCGGCCAATGCTAATGACGATATCGCGCACGATGGTGGTAGCTTGCTCGGCTGCATATTTGTAGGCCACTGCACCACGCGGGTTCTTACCCACCATACCTAGGCGGTCGTAGAGAGCGCGATCATTGATCTTGATTACAAGGCCATCAGTATTGAACGGTAAATCGCGGCGCTGCTCGCCCCACTGCTGGACGAAGTTCATTACCTCGGCCAGGCTCGTAAAGACTGCCGCTTGCTGGTTGCGTGTGATACCCAGCGCCGTCAAGGCGTCATAAGCGTAGCTATTGGTCGGTACCTCAGCCGCGTCATCACGGATGACATCGTAACCCCGAAAATGGAGTGGGCGCTGTGCCACGAGTGCTGGGTCAAGCTGGCGGATAGTGCCAGCCGCGAGGTTGCGCGGGTTAGCGAAGGCTGGCTGGCCAGCAGCTTGCTGCCGCCTATTAAGCGCCGCAAAGTCGCGCTTGAGCATGACGATCTCCCCCCGAATCTCCGTCCTGCCCTGCAGCAAGTGCTCAAAGCCAGGTGCTTCGCGCAGGCGCAGCGGCACATTGCGAATCGTCCGCACATTATTCGTTACATCTTCGCCAACGTAGCTATCGCCCCGTGTGACGGCCTGCACAAGCACGCCATCGTTGTAGATGAGCGCGCAGGCCAGGCCATCCATCTTGATATCGGCAAAAACTCGTGCTTGTGACCTGGCAAGAGCTTATCCATGCGCTGTACCCACGCCTCGACCTCTGCCGTGTCGAAGACGTCATTCAGGCTAACCATCCGCCGGCGTGCTGCACCTTGGCAAAGCCGCCTTTAAGGACATTGCCGACCCGCTGGGTGGGCGAATCGGGCGTGATGAGCGCCGGGTGCGCCGCCTCGAGCTGCTTGAGCTCGGCAAAGAGGCTGTCGTACACCGCGTCGCTCACGCTGGGCGCATCAAGCACATGATATTCGTAGCTATAGCGATTGAGTAGCTGACGCAGCTCGGCACTGCGCTGCGCTGGCGACAGGTTGGGTGATGCTAGATGTTTGTCTTGTGTCATAGTGGTTCCTTACTGCTTTAGTATAGCGGAATTTAGCGGTGGGCGCAGCTTTTTTAAACAGGTTCGTGTAAAGCTAGGCTTCTTGGGCGCTTAATTTATAACGGTATAGGTGTTGCCGTTTGAATACCAACGTTATCGCTTTGCCCCGTTAGCTCTCCCTCCCCACCACTTCATCCGATGGAGTGTGAAAACTCGTTGTAATAACGAGTTTTCAGCCCAGCGCAAGAGGTCGATACTTGGGAAGTATCGACCCTTATAGTGTTCCGGAGGAGGGAGTGTGGGGTGGTGGAGCGTGAGTATCCCGCCACATGTCTTATCCAACAACACGCTACCGAGGCACGCCACCTTACGCTGGCGCTGCTGTATCATCAACAATCTTGCGATAAAGGAGGTAGATATACACTGCACACCATACCACCGTCACCGAGCTGATGAAGCCCGCTAGGACGGGCATCGTCGGCACAGAGGTGTACCATTGCCATAGGTGCTTGAGCCAGGCATCAAGGAGAATAGCAGGGATCATCACCACGCACCACAGCACTGCCACGCTGCCAAATAGCCACAGCAGCCGGTACAAAATCCGCAGCCGTCGCCCTACCACCAAATCACCCGCCGCTGCCAGCGCCCGCATAGGGTACATACCAGGCAACGTCACCACCACAAGCGCAATGAAGGTGCTCGTACCCCAATAAAGCGTCAGCACTGCCACAGTAGCTAGTAGCACATAGAAGAGCATCGAGCCAAATCCTTCGCTAATCACCCCATTACTCGACAGACCGATATACACCAGCGCCATCGCCCCCAGTGGAATAAGCTGTACGAGGAAGACGAGGACAATCATCAGCGTGGCTACCAGTGGTGCACAGGCATTATATAGCCCATCGCGCAGGCGTGGCGTTCGCCCTGCCTTATACTCGCGTAATAACCATACTGTGGTGAGCCACACCAACAAAAAGCCCAATACTACATAGAGCTGCTGGTCAGCGCTGAGGTTGCCGCTGCCCGCGCCAAAGGCCGTCACCATGAGGAGCCCTGCCTCGCCTAGCTTACCCCAGGCACCAGTGAGAATATCCTTACCCGACTCTGCTAGCATACTTTGCAGGCGGTCGTACATTGTCTGGTTGGTAATCGCCCCAAGCGCCAAGAGCAGCACGGCATAAAACACCGCCAAGAGGCACAACGTCCGCCAGTGTGCCCGCACCATCCGCATCACCTGTGCGGTGAAAGCGATATAGCCTGGCAATTGCAATGAACGCGCATAGTCGCGCCGGCGCGTGTGGCGAAAACTCCGGTGCGGTCGGCGCTGTTGTAAATTATGCAACCATTGGCGGCTACTCACCACTACCATACCACCACGAGTCCGCCAGGTACGCCAATGGAGGTTGGTGCGCCAGCTGGGTCGCGTCGATGGAGCATCATTCGAGTGCTGCGAGCGAGCTTTTGCGGAAGCAGTCCCGCGAGAGGATGATGTTGCCTTTTTTGCAACATTATGACATTTTACCTCTGTTTTTGAACCATGCTTGCTTGCGTGCACCGTGGGAGCGGTGCGTGATGATGAGCGGCGAGTTGACTTCGTTGTTTTTTTTGCCACAGGCACGACCCTACCATTTGTTCATATCTTCGTTGAGGCGCTTGATGCGATCTTCGAGCGGCGGGTGGGTGCTAAACAACCGGCTAAAGAACCCCGGCTTGAGCGGATTGACCATAAACATATTAGCACTTGAGCTCACCTGCTTCTCCATTGGGCGAGTGTATGCCTGCAGCTTACCCAATGCGCTCGCCAGGCCAGCTGGGTCGCGCGTCGTTAGTGCGCCAGTTGCATCGGCCAGGTACTCACGCTGGCGACTCACCGCCATTTGCATAATGGCCGCTACGATGGGTGCGAGGATGACGGCGACAACGCCAAGCACCAGCAGCACCGGATTAGTCTCGCGGTCATCATTGTCACGGAACCATAGCATGCGCAGTGCAATATCCGACACTAGGCCGATCGCACTCACCAGACCAAAGGTAATCATACTCACCCGAATATCGTAGTTTTGGACGTGCCCCATCTCGTGGGCCAGCACAGCGGTCAGCTCACGATCATCCATAATCTCCAGCAGGCCAGTCGTCACGCCCACAATGGCATGCTTGGGGTCACGGCCAGTAGCAAAAGCGTTCGGTGCTGGGTCGTCGATAATATACACCTGCGGCATGGGCAATCCCACGGTGATGGCAAGATTCTCGACGGTGCGCCACAAACGGGGATTATCTACCTTGCGAATCTCCACCGCGCCAGTCATACTCATAGCAAGCTTAGAAGCAATGAAGTACTGCACTAATGCGTAGATCAGCGCCCCAATGAACGTCCCCCAAAAGATCGTTAGGTTGCCCTGCATGCCGCGGCTATTCATAATCAACTGCGCCGCCAGGCCAATCACCGCCACCATCGCGACGAAGACGATCATCAAAATAACTGTATTACGTTTGTTGTGTGCAATTGCTCTGTACATATATATATTGTAGCAGATAATGGTGGTTTTGCGAGGTGGAGCTAATGCTAAACAGTGGCGCTGCGGAATTTTCAAGTTATAAAAACCGCCCTCCATCGAGAGCGGTTTCGCTATAGTGTGCGAGGTGTCTAGAACTGCACTTGCACTGGGTTCTCGACGCTGGCGCGGTCTTCGACCTCGAAGAACTCGCGAGCCTTGAAGCCCAGCATACCAGCCACAATGTTGGCGGGGAACATGGCGATGCGGGTGTTGAGGTCGCGCACACCACCGTTATAGAAGCGGCGTGCAGCCTGGATTTTATCCTCAGTATCCACCAGCTCTTGCTGCAGCTGAATGAAGTTTTGGTTAGCCTTGAGCTCTGGGTAAGCCTCTGCTACGGCAAACAAGCTCTTCAGAGCGCCTTCGATCATATTCTCTGCCGCAGCTGTCTCCTGCACACCTTGGGCATTCATGATAGCGCTGCGAGCTTCTGCCACATTCTCAAAGACTTCCTTCTCGTGCGACGCATAGCCCTTCACGGTGCCCACTAGGTTGGGGATGAGGTCTGTTCGGCGCTTGAGCTGGACGGTGATGTCGCTCCAAGCTTCGTCCACGCGGATCTTCAGCTTGACCAAGCTGTTGTACGTTGCCCACATGAAGATGCCAAACAAAACGAGCAGGCCAATCACGCCGAGCAAAACGATTAATGCTATTGTCATAGTGTCGTTTCTCCTTTTTGGTTATAGCCTTATTATACCAAATTGTGTGGCTTATACTAGCCGCTATGGTAATTCTACAATAAATCTTGGGCTTGTAGCTAGCACGAATGCCGCCATACTCTATCCTTCTGGCTATGTATACGAAAAAACCACTCTCCTCAAGTGGTCTTCTCTGTTATATCATGCCTGGTGCGCAAGGCGGGAATCGAACCCGCACGGCTTTTGGCCAAGGGATTTTAAGTCCCTCGCGTCTACCAGTTCCGCCACTCGCGCTTGCAACCGCACTTCTGGCATAGCAGCCATGTGCTGCTTGTATTATACTATGTTTATGAAGCAAATTGTAATAATTCACGGCGGATCAAGCTTTAATAGCTACGAAAATTACTTGAATAATCTAAAGAATAGTCAGCTGCAATATGAACGACTACTGTGGGCGCAAAAATGGCGTGACTGGCTAGCGCAAGAAATCGTCGATGCTGATGTTTTACTGCCAGATTTCCCCAATAAGCAAAATGCTAGCTACGCTGAGTGGAAAATATATTTTGAAAAGTTACTACTCCTGCTTGGCGATGACGTTCAGCTGGTTGGCTATAGCTTGGGTGCAATGTTTTTGGCAAAATATTTGCATGAATTACCACTTAGCACGCCAGTCCGGCGATTGGTGCTAGTGTCACCGTGCTATGATGACGAATCGAATGAAGACCTTGGTAGCTTTCAAGTAACAAGCGCCACTGGGCTCGAAAAATCCGCCAAAGAAATTCACCTATTCCACAGTAAAGATGACCCGGTTGTGCCATTTACAGAGCTTGCTAAATTTCAGCGAGACTTGCCGACCGCTACGGTGCATATTTTTGAAGACCGCAACCATTTCTTCCAGCCAACCTTCCCAGAGCTAAAAGAATTGCTAGAGCAAAAATAGCCCCAGATCTGGAGCTATCATAATTCTGGAGGCACGTACGAGAGTCGAACTCGTCTAAAAGGTTTTGCAGACCTCTGCGTAACCGCTCCGCCAACGCGCCACACCCCTATTATACCAAACTATATCTGTTCTTTGAACATCTCGTAGAATGCACCACGCTGCGCCATTAATGCGGCGGCAGTACCGTGCTCGACGATGCGGCCGTGGGCGATAACATAGATAGCATCCGCCTTTTTAACAGTGCTATAGCGGTGGCTGATGGTGATGATAGTCTTGCCCTGCTTGGCAAAGAGATGGCGAAAGATGCGTGCTTCGGCGGCAGCGTCGATGGCGCTGGTGGGTTCGTCGAGGATGATGATGGGCGCATTGCGATACAAGTTGCGTGCTAAGGCCAGGCGTTGCCACTGCCCACCGGATAGATCGACCCCTGTTTCGTGGTCATCTGCCTCCATCCATTTGCTAATGTAGCTGTTCCCGCCATGAGGGAGCTTGCGGACAAAATCGGCTGCCTCGGCCTGGCGCAGTGCAGCATCGCGGCGTGCTGCATCTACCGGCTGCGAGACATCGCCATACCAGACATTCTCGTGCGCCGTGGCGAAGTCATAGCGGATGAACTCCTGCCCCAATACGGCCAATTGCCGATGCCAGGCTGCTGGGTTGATATGGCGGAGATCGTGCCCATCAATGGTAATGGTGCCTTTGCTGGGCTGATACAGACCGGTGAGCAGCTTAACGAGCGTGCTCTTGCCAGCGCCATTTTCGCCCACGATGGCAATGTGCTGACCACGGCGAATCGTGAGAGAAATATCACGCAGCACCGCCGTCTGCGTACCTGGATAGCAAAATGATACTTGCTGCACCGCGATCGCATCACGCAGCGTTACCTCATCGATGGTGGCTGCATGGCTTGCAACCGGCAGCGCCATAAACTGCTGGTAGTCTGCCATGGTGGCGAGGTCTTCATCAATCATATTATATGTATTGATCACGCTGTCCATCTCGCTCATCACTCGCCCTACCATTTGCTGCACGAGCACAAATTGCCCAATTGGCTGGCGATGCGCCACGATCTCCAGCACCACCCAGACAAGCGCCACTACCTCCGCTGCCGCCTGGATAATCTCTCCGCCCAGGCGCTGCCCCATAAAGCGGCGCTCGTAGCCAAGCACCCGCAGCCGATCTTTATCCCGCAGTGCTGCTCGCTCACCAAGTAGATGGCGAATCACTCCATAGAGACGCAGCTCAGCAATGAAGTTCGGCCGGCTAAGGATGTGCTCGATCCACGCCATGCGCCGCCGCACACCCACCTGCTCGCGCCAGTGGCCAGCCTGCAAGCGCGACAGCCGCACCTGCACCACACTACTTGGCACAAGCGCCACGAGCACGAGCAACCCCAGCCACCAGCTCACCATCACCATCATCCACAGGCTTGTTGCCAGCGACACTAGCGCCGTCAGCATTCGCACCAGTTGGGTAAAGAGGTACGAAAATGACTGGACGAAGCGCTGCGCTTTATCAAACATATCAATGGTCGCAGGGTCGTCGTAGCGCCAAAAATCCAGCGCATGAAGACGGGCATACATGTGGTCACTCATGGCAGCCTCAATGCGATAGCGCGACACTTGATCATAATACCCTTGCACCACCGACCACACACTCGCCACAACGCCCAGCACTACAGTCACCACCACATAGGTAAGGAGCTGCTGTGGCTGCCCACCCGTTGCATATGCCTCGGCCAAAGCCGTTGTCGCAAGAGCGGCATAGTATGCCGTGGCCAGTGGCAGCACCGCCGACAGCACCGCTCCCACTGCTTGGACGGCGATCGTCAGCGGTGCCTCCCGCCAAATAATCCGCACCACCAGCCACAACCCCGCCAGACGTTGGCGTAGTGAGGGGGTAGGTGTGATGGGTAGTTTAGTCATGATATTCAGTTATCGTGCAGGCTTATAACCCCATTGTAGCAATTGTCGCTCCGTACTTTCTGCTTGTTTCGTAGCTGGTCTCTCAACATTTTTAGTGAGGACGCTGTGCTAGCGCAAGGGGTGAGGATGGCTATAGAAACTCAAATATTGCCAGCCACCAAGCTCGAGTGGCGTCTCACTACTGATGCGCCACTTGAGCTTAGCATGTTATTCCTTGTAGTCCTATGCTTTGGCGAGGCTAATCTGCAGCTCAGCGCCGTCCACCGTAGCCGTCGTTTGGTAGAGTACATCGCCGGGCTGCTTCATTGTCGCTAGTGTCTCGCTCGCGATTGTGTCTGCATACTCAGTGAGGGCTTGGCGGAGCTGCTCAGATGGCTTATCATCAGCCCCAACCGCTAGGTGTAGCATAATCCGATCATCCACCTGCAGCCCAGCCTTCTTGCGCGCACTCTGGACGTGGCGAATGACTTCACGCATTAAGCCTTCGCGTTTGAGCTCAGGGGTGATGGTTTTATTAAGCGCAATACTGCTACCACCAAACGGAAGAAATACTAAACCTTCAACTAGCCCAGATGCTCCATAACCAGCTGCCACAGGAGAATTAATGACATTTTTCACATTTAACTCCTCAGCAATAATGCTCTCATAGTATGTAGCTAACTGACCCCCTGGATATACAAACTCTTGCAAAGGTTGGCGTACCTTTACCGACTCCTGTTTCTCATCTTTCTGCATACGCAAGCTTAGTCCGTTGTTGATCAGCTCACGCGTGCGAGCCATATCAGCCAGCACCTGCTCATTTACCTCACCAGCTGGCAGCCAATCCTTGAGGTGGATCGACTCGTTATCACCCGTCAGGTTATGGTACAACTCCTCAGCCAAGAACGGCGTAAACGGTGCCAACAGGTAGCTCAGACGCACCAGCACATAGTGCAGCGTACGGTAGGCGTCGCTCTTGTCGCCATCATCTTCCGACTTCCAGAATCGGCGGCGACTACGGCGGACGTACCAGTTGCTGGCGTCGTCCAGGAACGGCAAAATTGGGCTGAGTGCATCAGGGATATTGTAGGCATCCATCTGCTTCTCGACCTCCGCCACCAGCTCGTGCAAGCGGCTGATAATCCAGATGTCGAGCGGGTTGGTCACAGAGCCAATCGTCGCTTCATCTTCCGAAACATCTGCACGCGCCCGAGAATTGAGGTTATCAATATCAGGCAGATACGAGGACTGTTTGAGCGCAGCGAGTTCCGCAGTATCACCTGTGGTTGATGAGTGAGATTCCCGGTGCGCGGAAGCCGTTTCGGTGGATGAGAGGGACGTACAAACCGGCCTGCCACTCAGCGGATCCACCAGCTCACCGTCAAATTCCCAGCCATCTACCTTCGCATACATGGTGAAGAAATCATACATATTCCAGATCATCGCCAGCTTACGCGCCACGTCGCCCACGTCCTTGTCATGCAGCGCGAAGTCCTCGCCATTGAGCAGCGGGCTACTCAGCAGCAAGAAGCGCAAACTATCGGCACTAAACTTATCCATCAGCTCGTTCGGGTCGGTAAAGTTACCGAGCGATTTACTCATCTTGCGGCCGTCATTACCCGCCACCACACCGGTGGTGATGACATTACTGTAGGCGTTTTTGTGTTGCTCACCGGCCTCGCCAAAGGCACCGATCTCGCCAAGGCGGCGTTGACGGCATGCACGTAGTAGAACCACGCCCGCACCTGGCCGATGTATTCAACGATGAAGTCCGCCGGGTAATTCTGCTCAAACTTGGCTTGGTTTTCAAACGGATAATGCAGCTGGGCAAACGGCATGCTGCCGCTCTCGAACCAACAGTCCAGCACCTTATCAATGCGGGTAAATGTCTCGCCGTCGATTTCAAAAGTAATGTCATCCACCCACGGGCGGTGGTAATCATCCAGCGCCACGCCGCTCAGCTCCTTCAGCTCCGCGTATGAGCCAATTACCTTAACCGTGCCACGGTCGCCCTTCCACACTGGCATGGCCGTCGCCCAGAAGCGGTCGCGGCTCAGGTTCCAGTCTGGTGCTTGCTCAATATTCTTGGCAAAGCGGCCGTGCTTCAGATGAGCCGGGAACCACTTAATATGCTCGTTCTCATCTAGCATCAGCGGCTTCTGCCCCTGGATGTCGAAGAACCAGCTTGGAATAGCCCGGTACATAATGCGCTGCTTGCTTCTCGGATTGAACGGATATTCGTGGCGAATGTACTCAATCTTCCACACCGCGCCCTTTTCTTTCAGGTCTTTGGCAATGAACTTGTTGTTATCCCACACCTCCAGGCCTTTGTAATTGCTATCAGTGTAGTAACCGTTATCATCAATCACATGGAAGGGCGCAATACCATTGGCTTTACCAAGCTCAAAGTCATCCTCACCGTAGGCCGGCGCGATGTGCACAATGCCTGTACCCGATTCATTTGAAACAAAATCCGCCATGTAAATGGTGTGAATCTTGTCACTGTCTGGCCAGGTCGAGCCCGTATCGAGCGGCTGGTACTTCTTACCCACCAATTCGCTACCCGGGAAGATGCGCAGCACGTCGTAATCAAGTGGCTGGTGCTTGTCGTCCTGCAGAGTGCGCTCGAGGGCTTCTTCGGCGATGATGAGCTGTTCGCCATCCACCAGCACTTCGCAGTACGTCATATCTGGGTTGACGGCCAGCATCAGGTTGGCTGGCAATGTCCATGGCGTGGTGGTCCAAGCGAGGACAGCCGCATCTTCGTCCATCAGATTAAACTTCACATACACACTCGGGTCGGTCACTGTTTGGTAGGCGTCGTTGTCCATGGTCACTTCGGCCTTGCTGACAGGAGTAGCAAACTTCGTATCGTACATCAGCACCTTTTCGCCTTCGTAGATTTTGCCCGCCTCGTACAGCTGCTTAAAGGCCCACCACACGCTCTCCATGAAGTCCTTGTCCATGGTGCGGTAGGCGTCCGCAAAGTCCACCCAGCGGCCGATGCGATCGATCACGCCCTGCCACGTCTCGCTATTTGCCACCATGCTTTCGCGCGCCTTGGTGATGTATTTTTCCAGACTGATAGTCGGCAAAGGATTACCATCCTTATCCAGCGGTGCTGGCTGGTCGCTACTCGTCACAATCTGCCGCCGATCCACAATATTCATCTGCTTTTCGACGAAATTCTCTGCAGGCAGGCCATGACAGTCCCAGCCCCAGCGGCGCTCCACACGCTTGCCCTTCATCGTCCAGTAGCGCGGCACTGCATCCTTGACGATGCTACTGAGCAGTGTCCCGTGGTGCGGCACACCGGTGATGAACGGCGGCCCATCATAAAAGACATAGGCGTTATCTGCCGGTCGCTGCGCCACCGACTTCTGGAACGTCTGGTCGTCCTTCCAGCGCTGCACCCAGTCCTTCTCGTATTCTGCCGCTCGGCGGCGTGTTCCATGTGTGAATTTCATTGGTTTCCTCCTTGATTTATTATCAATTGTGTCGTACAATGCAGGTATTCAATAGTGAAAATCCCTCGCTGCGGTTACGGTCCCTGCGGGGTCTTTTCGTTCCAGACACCCTCACCCTCCGTCCAGCTCAGCCAAAAACCGCTCCACCCGTCCCTTCAGCAGCTCGTACCGCCAGCGGGTGTCGGCGTGACGAAGAATCCGTTGGCGGCTGCGCACGGTAGAGGTATCGTAATCAATCGCCACCGCGCCAAACTGCGCGGCCGTGCTATCTACCACCTGGCCATCAATGCGGTTGAAATAATGCGGCGTGCCCGCCACTACGCAGCGGCAAATCTCGCCACCACAATAATCCTGCAACACCAGGGCCGAGACAGCACACTGCCCGCTGCTTGGGTTGTGTGGCGTCCAGGCCACCAGCGGAGAGGCCGTCCGCGCAGTCCAGCTGGCAGCAAGGGCGGCGCAAACAGCCGCACGCTTATGGCAAGTGGCGTGCTGCAAGGCTGATTTGTGGGCTGGCAATGGCATGGCTACTCCTTATATAATTAAAAACCACTTCTCTTAGCTTCGAGAATCCGCTGGGTATTCGCGCGGACGGTACCATCTCGATTCCAAAAGAAGTGATTCTAGCCGGAGCCTCGGGGCTGGTTGCACAGGCCTTGGGGCACGCCGTCTGGTTCTTTCAGCACTTAATTATTGCTTTGTCGCAGCATTCGCGGCGGGGTCTACTAGGCCAAGGCTGTTCTTCCCGCAGGCTTCGCGGCTGATAACCGCTCACTTCGCATGGGTTGCACCATATAGGCCAAGTGTATGCGAAAACGCCCTACAGTTAATTGTAGCGCGCTTTCCCAAAAATCCCAAGATAATTATTTGATTTCTAGTCCGCCCAGCACGCACGCACCCCGCAAATATATCGTCTTCGTGGCAGAGGAGCTCGGCGCTGTCTTATTCTCGCTGCCGCCAAGGATGCCGCGAACCTGGTTTTCCGCGGTTACGTCATCGGGCAACCTTACGCTCGCACCACCACACAGGGTAAAATATCTATCACCGCACCATCCGTAATTTTCGCCTGGCGCAAATCAAGGTCTACACCGCCAAATATCGCCGTCACTGAGCCACCAGGGTAATCGCCCGTCACCCGTGATTCTTCACTGTAAAAAATTGCCACCTGTTCGGTATTGCTACCACCAGTGACTGGCTTTTTCAGTCGCCAGCTACCCCCAGGGCCAATACTCAGCGCAAGCATCAAGCCACCAACGATTAACACAACTGGCCAAAATAGCTCCCACACACTAATTGAAATTACATTATAGGTATTCAGCCCAATTGATACACCAGCGGCCACTAGTAGCAATCCCCATATCCATGCTGCTGGTTTGCGAGCACCGGCAAGCACCGACAGCCCAGCCAGCAGGAACGCCCCTGCCCAGAAGGTGCCCCAAAACAGATGCCAGTTATCAAACGTAATAATACCAAGATTCCGCAGCAGCAAAATCCCGCCGAGCGCCATAATAGCAAGGCCTAGAAACGCTCTTATAAGAAAAGTTTTCTTCATGGCCCCAGTATACGACTACTGGTGCTGCTCTTCAATATATCTATTCCCGGTTGCCCTTATTACCCAGCGCCGCGCACTCCTCGTGTCGAAAGCACCCTACCACGTGGTCATTCACCATCCCGGCAGCCTGCATAAAGGCGTAGCACGTGGTTGGGCCGACGAAGGCAAAGCCATCCTGCTTGAGCTGCGCGCTCATTGCCCGGGAGGTAGCCGTATCGGCAGGTACGTCACTTGCAATCTGCCAGTGATTTTGCACCGGCGCGCCACCCGCCAGGTTCCATAGGTAGGCCTGCAAACTACCGTGCTGACTAGCGGCCCGCAGCGCCGCCTGGGCATTGCTACGCACCGCATAAATTTTGCGTCGGTTGCGGACAATGCGCGTGTCGTGAGTAAGCGCTTCCAGCTCTGCATCCGTCATAGCTGCGACGCGAGCAATTGCAAACTGATGAAAAGCCTGCTGGTAGCCCGCTCGCTTAGCCAGAATCGTGCTCCAGCTCAGGCCAGCCTGTGCGCCCTCCAGGCAGAGCAATTCAAATAATTTCTGATCATCATATAGCGGCACACCCCACTCAGTGTCATGGTAGGCGCGCTCGTTATCGCCAGATTCAGCCCAGGAGCAACGGTTCATAATTTTAGTATAGCAAGAATGCTTGGTGTAGCAACTGGCATTCGCGGTGCCCTGGCTCGCCCACCTCAAAGTATACCTTACGCAAAAATCTTACTGTCACATTTTTATGCTTTGCGTATGTGCTGTAACTAAGGTAGACTTGCAAGACGTGCTTGTGTAGAGTTTGAATGCTTTTTGCATTATGTTCATCTTATTTAGTTTGCAAGAAGCGCAAGTGAATTAGCAAACCATAAGACTCTGCACACTCTTTTTTGTAAGCAGTACATTTTTGTATGCGTTGCTGTCGCGCATATTTATTATTACTAGCGAGGCATAGTAATCCATCATGTGCAAATACCGCAAAGCTATCACAATCCTTGCCGAGTAGCGTACACAAAAATCAAAAAAACGTTGACGCATGTTACGAAACCACTCTCACATTACACTACCACAATCTATTTGACAATGAGCAATCCAGCAACGAAAAATTTTATCAATTGTATGCAACAAACATATGGCTCGTTGCCAGTAGCGTTAGTAAAGCTCCTCAGCCAAGTACGAAGTTGAAAATCTGGCAGCGTACTATTGCATCAGCTTCAACCCGCACTCTACTAGCCTGCGTGCCTCAACACAAAAACAAACACGCTTCTCGTTGTTATCAAGAAGCGTGTTATAGCGAATTATTGTTTTTCTTATTATTTAATTTCGAGCCCACCAAGGACGCAGTCGCCGCGAATGTAGACAGTCTTTTTTGCACTCTTGGCAGCGTTGGTTTTGTCCTCTACCCCGCCAAAAGATACTATTGACCTGCG
>CAKMNX010000018.1 GCA_927910745.1 uncultured Candidatus Saccharibacteria bacterium
GCCGTCAATGAGCGGCGTGGAGTCACTGGTGGGGCTCACGGAATCCTCTTTCCTCGCGTCTGTGCGGTCAGTCCGAGCCTCATTGCGTGCCGTGGCGCCGATGGAGCGTCGGCGTACGCCTGAAGTCAGACCGCTGTGGATGACGGCCCTAATCTACGACCTGCGACGGTGTGAACGCTGCACACGGCGGGAGGAAAGTCCCACCTCACGTATGGTGTGACTCACATGGTAACGGGTTGGTCTCGGTGTCGAGGGCTGAGGAGGCGTGGGGCCTGAAGCCGGTGGCCGCGCTGGAGCCGATCTTCAAAGGAAAATCCAAGGTAATCTGACATGCGTGTTCACTTGCGCCGCTGGTACCGGGGTGCGGGTGGGGCTAGTGCCCATCGCCCAGCAGCGGGCGAGCGATAGACGGGCGCAGCCCAGAAGGACGGTGTAAGGACGTGGCGAGTACAGCGGGTGGGGCTTTCGGCTTCGCCTCCGGTCTCATCATTCAGGAGTTCGGCTACGACGACGACGTCGACGAGACCTTGCGGCAGGTGGTTGAGGCAGAGACCGGAACCACTCTGGTGGACGAGGACTATGAGGACGTGGCCGACTCGGCCATCGTGTGGTGGCGCGACGATGACGGCGACGTCGATGACCTCACCGACCTCCTGGTGGACGCCCAGGCCAACCTTGATGGTGCCGGGCTCATCTGGGTGCTGACGCCCAAGGCGCGCACCACCGGAGCCGTCCAGACTGCGGAGGTCGAGGAGGCCGCCGCCACGGCCGGCATGCACGCGACCTCCGCCGCCTCCATGGGGCAGCACTGGAGCGGAATCAGGGTCTCCAGCCGAGGGCGCTGAGATGGTTCGTGGCTTGAAGGGCTCCGCGGCGCCTTGACGACTCCGGACGATTGGTCGCTTTCATCCCGTAGGCGGTAGAGTTGCCGCGACAGGGCGACTCCCGCTTTCATGTGCATGTGCGGGCACCTGGCACAATCGTTGCGGCAACGACTGTGTCGTTGAGTGATTCTGCGCCTTGGACCTGTAGCTCAGCTGGTAGAGCAACGCGTTTACACCGCGTCGGTCGTCGGTTCGAATCCGGCCGGGTCCACCACAAGCTCCGTATACGAACCCTTGGACCGTGTGGCAGTCTGCCGATTATTCGGAGGAGACAGAATGAGTAACGAGCAGGCGGGAATCCCGGCGGAGCTGGCAGAGGCGCTATCAGAGAACGAGACGGCGGAGAAGATACTCGAGGCCCTGCCTTCATCGCACCAGAACGAGTACCTGCGCTGGATCGGTGAGGCGAAACATGCCGAGACCCGCCAACGCAGAGCCGCTAAGGCTGTGGAGATGTTGGTCGACAAGCACGGGTAGAGCGGTCTGTTCCTTACCAGCTCGGTGCGACGGCGAAGGCCAGGCGGATCGCCACGCGACATCGCCGTCGTGGTGCGCATCAAAGGCTTTTCGTGAACCGGTGACGCCACTCAGGATGGGTGCCGAATTGTTGGAGACGGCGCTGCCTTCGGAGAACGACCTGATCATTGATCCAGCGCTCCCACTGAGTGGCGCGCTCCCGCTCGCCTGCGCTCAGCGGCGCGGCGACGCCGACGTCAAGGAGATCGTCCAGGATCAGGAGCGAGGGCTCGGGGGTGTCGATCTCCCAGGCTACGAGCCCCCATGGTCCATCTGAGCCGAGAAGAACCAGCGAGCGGTTGAGGTCGTGAAGATCATTGGCGTGCTCGCCCTCGCCGCTCTCGGAGTTCCAGTACCAGCGTGTCAGCCGGAATGACTCCCACGCCTGTGTCCAGCTCCGATAGCGTTCTCTCAGTGCTCGATCCAGCAGTGCGAGCGTGTCCCAGACCTCGTCCTCCGTCAACCAGCTCAGCGCGAATCCGCACCGCGTCAGCATGGCGGCGCGAACCATGTCCCAGGCCGAGAAGTCCACGTTCCGGATGCCCCGGTCGTTGCTGTGCATGCGCTCCAGGCGCCACAGCGTCTCGGCGGCGTCCTGGGATGACTCGGACGCGCCTCGTAGCTCGTAGCGCTCGGCCTCCGCCAGCGAGGTGTGTGCTCCATCGGGCTCGCTCCTCGTCGAAGTTGCTTCGGTGGCCGGACGTGGCCAGCCAGAAGATCTGGGTAAGGAGATCAATGCGGGAACGCACTCCCCAGTCACGAGCAAGCATGGCTCGCGTGTCCTCGGGGGCGGAGCAGGTCAGGCGGTCCCACGGATCCTGGTGGCACAGGGCGTACGGCGCTGAGAGTGCTGCAAGCCGCTCGTGCGGGCCTGCAGCGAACACCACGGACTTGCAGCCTCTGACGGGGCGGTGGTGCGCGGTGAGCTAGTTCCATGTGGACTCCTCACCCTGGTGAGGGGTGGAAGCGGTTTTATCCTGACGTAACCTAATTTTCTGAAGGACTGCCCTGAAGATCTCCGCGATGTAGAACGCTCCAAAATCATGAGTACAGCAAAAAGAAGCAGAACCTGCGAGGACATGAAGAGTATTGTGCAGCATACAAACAGGCGAGTACCAAATGCAGTCACAGGGGTAGTCCAACTGTTATTGGATTGAATGCCTGTTTATTTACAAACTGTGCATGAACTTTTCGAGACGTTGCGTCCCCTCGTGCAGCTCGTCTCGGGATGCTGCATAGGACAACCGCACATGGGTGCTGGCAGTCGTCGTGGAGAAGTCCGTTCCTGGAGTCAGGGCGACAGACGCCTCCTCCAGAGCACGGTGACAGAAGGTCTGGGCATCGAGCCCTGTGGAGGATACGTCGAAGTAGACGTAGAAGGCACCATCGGGTAGTACCGGTACGGGCAGGCCGATGCGCTGCAGCCCGTCGAGCACGATGCTCCTGCGAGCAAGAAGCTCTCGCCGGCGCTCCTCGCATACAGAAATGGACTTGGGGGAGAAGGCCGCCAGCGCAGCCTGCTGAATAGGCGTCGAAGCGCAGAGGAAGTAGTTGACCGCCAGGTTCTCAGCGGATTGCACCAGCTCCTCAGGAAGGATCGCCCAGCCCAGGCGCCACCCCGTCATCCCGAAGTACTTGGAGAACGAGTTGATAACGATCGCCTCAGGATCGGTCTCCAGAACACTGTGCGCCGGCGTGCCATCGTCATCGGGATCGGCCAGCCCCAGGTAGATCTCGTCGACGATCCGCCAGGCACTGCGTTCGCGCGCCAGTGCGCAGATCGATGCCAGCTCCTCGAGGGGAATCGATGTGCCGGTGGGATTGGACGGTGTCGCTAGCATCACCGCGCTCGTCTGCGGAGTCCACGCCGCCTCGGCAGAGGCCCGATCCATCTGGTAACGGCTGGCAGGACTGGTGGATACCGGAACGATCCCGGCCCCCGTAGGTCTCCACCAGCTGACGGTTGCGAGGGATAGGACGGATCTGCAATGACGACGTCGTCGCCCGGCTCCGTGGTTGCGGCGGCTACCAGCAGAAGCGCCGACGACGCACCGGTCGTCACGACGATCCGGCTGGGATCGACCTCTATACCGTGCCTGTCCCGGTAGAAGTCCGCAATGGCCTCACGCAACGCGAGCAGTCCCAGAGCGGGGGAGTAGGGCAGTGACCGGCCGTCCATCACGCGGCGCATCTCCTCGCGGACCGCGGGAGGTGCACCGAAATCAGGTTCACCCAGGCTGAGCTTGGCGATAGAGCGGCCTTCGGCCTGGAGGATTCCAGCGCGTTCGCCGATGCTCATCGCGTGGAAGGGCTGAGCGGCCTTGGCCCGGGCAGCGATCTTCATGACGGCTCCTTGATGCAGGGGAGGACAGGGCCAGTGTCCACCTTCTCATGTCGGGAAGGCAATGGCTTCATGAGGGGCGCCGATGCTTCGAGAACCGGCGGTGAGGGTTTGCCAGCGACGATGTTGTGCGTCTCAAGTGTTGGTATCGATCAGTGCCCGGGGGTTGCGATCTCATGCTTGTGTCTTTCGTCCGAGCATCGCCAACAGCAGCGGAATAATCAATATCGCCGTAGCTACCCATGAGACGTATCCCGAGCCGAAATTGTCAATGACCAGCTTGCCTGTTGAACTTGCTACAGCAAAGCCGACATAGACCGCAGATGACAGTAATCCGAGGAGGAGCGGAGCGGAGTTCGGGTCAAGTTTCACGATACGTGCTTGCTGTGGCACGGTGAACATCCCGACAAAGAAACCGTTGATGGCCAGCATAAGAGGTGCCAGGCCGGCCGCAAAGCCCAAGGGCTCTAATGCGAGCGTCGGAATCAAGCCGAGGATGCAGACGAAGACACATACGAGTGGGCCGCGTGCATCGCTGATCTTCCCAGCGCTGAAATTACCAATGAGGTTGCACACGCCGAACAGTCCAAGGGAAATAATCAATAGCGTTCCTGTGGCCTTGGATACCACTTGCGCATAGGTGAACGGCTGCATGCTGGCGCCGACAACAAGAATGGTCGTTGCAACGATGGCTAGTACTCGCATGTCTGAGAGAGGCCGCAAACGATCCATGAGCGTTGCTGCAGGGAGCTGCACTGGCTGAACTTTTACTCGAATCCATGTAAGAGCGACGCTCCCCAGGATGACAAGCGACCACATGGTGTAGCGCCAGTTGAGAGCTCCAATAACCAGTCCAAGCGGAACACCGATCGCAGTCGCGGTCGTGAGTCCGCCCATGACAAGTGCCAGCGCGCGTCCCTGGCGCTCTTTAGGTGTGGTGGCGATGGTGATGGCAGATGCGCACGGTGTAACAAAGCTCGCCCCTGCTGCAGCAACGACTCGCGAAAATAGCGCTATCGCAAAGGTAGGAGAAAGCGCCGTCAAGACGTTGCCGATGGTGAACAGCGACAGACCAAAAGTCAGGGCTGTGTCACGCCTCCAGTTAGCTGTTAAGGCGCCGAGTACAGGCGCGCAGACGGCGAACACTATACTAAAGACCGTCACAAGCTGTGCTGCCGATGTTGTTGGTACGTGAAGGTCTGAAGAAATGTTCCCCAGTAGGCCAGCAATAATGAAGGTGTCGGTACCTACCACGAATGTCGCCATGGTTAGTGGTATAAGTAACTTTACTGAGTTGGATGAAGGTAATGTATTCATATTTCTACGGTATCATTTATGTGCCGTTCAATCAATTGTTGTGGTTGGTGTCGAATGTGTGTCGTGATGTTTATTACGGTGATGTAGCGAAAGAAGGCGTGGGTGGGTCACCTTGCGCCTGCTGATAGATGACGTCAAGTGGAGGGGGAAATTTGCAGGGTGCTGCCAGATTCTTGAGAGGGATGTTTCAGGTGTTGGCATAGCTACTGTGATGAACGCTTCATTTGAGGAGTGTCTGTCTGAGGCGGCTGACGAATAACAATGTTGCTGTGTCCGTCGCACGGTGTTTTATTGGGAGATTGAGTTTGCAGAGATTGTCCATATGCTTGGCTGGAGATTCAGAAGATCGCAAAGTCGATCCCCCTGGCGGTATGTTGCTGCACGGCATTATGAGCAGTATTGCTGAGTTCTATTCCCGCAACCTGGCTAATGAGGTCATTAAGGGGATGGGCGAGAAAGCCAGGAATGGTGGGACGCTGGGCAAGGCACCGCTCGGCTACCTCAACGTCCGCGCCCGAGACGAGAACGGCCGAGAAGTCCGCACCATCGCCCTCGATGAGGAGCGGGCACCGCTCATCCGGCTGGCCTTCACGGAGTATGCGACGGGGAACTGGACGGTGCGGCAGCTGGCCGACCATCTCAACACGCTCGGCTTGAGCATCCCACCCACGCCACGGCGCTTCGCTAAACCCATCACGGCAACGCGCCTGCACGAGATCCTGCGCCACCCCTACTACAAGGGCATCGTCACGTTCCAGGGTGTGGAGTACCCGGGCAAGCACGAGCCGCTGGTGGACAGCCAGACCTGGCAGACTGTCCAGACCATCCTGGCCTCACGCCGCTACGGGGAGCGCCAGCGCATCCACAACCACTTTCTGAAGAGTACCGTCGTCTGCGGCCAGTGCGGGGCGCGCCTGTCTGTCCAGAACGCCAAGAACAGCAAGGGCACCATCTACCCCTACTTCGTCTGCGCCCGCCGCTGCCGCCTGCACGACTGCGCCTTCACCGCCGTGCTCATCGACGTCGTCGAAGAGCGCATGAGTGACCTCTACCGAACCATCCAGCTCAGCGCAGCAGACAGAACGCAGATCGAGCACTACCTCCACGACGAGCTGGCTCAGATCGAAGGAGACAAGGCCAAAGCAGTGCGTTCCCTCACCACCCGGCGCACCAACATCGAGGACAGACGACGCCGTCTCCTCCACGCCCACTACGAAGGAGCCATCCCCCTTGACCTTCTCAAGGAGGAACAAGCTGAGCTCTCCACCGAGCTAGACCAGATCGAGCGCCAACTGGCCGCCTACCAAGCCGACGCTGCTGAAGTCCACCAGCACCTCACCCAAGCCCTTGACCTCCTCGAAGACTGCTACCGCCTCTACCAAGCTGCCCCAAACCACCTGAAGAAGCTGCTCAACCAAGTCTTCTTCCAGCGGGTGCTGGTGAACCCACTAGTGGATGAAGACGGCCGGGTCGTCCTGCCAGGCGCAGGCGATGGCACGAGCGATGCTGCCAATGCTGGCGGGCCAGTAGGTAAGGATGCAGCAGGTGAGGAGACGGGCGGTGAGGACAGCGCTCGAGAAGAAGGAACTGGCGATGCCAGTAGGGGAGGGGTCACACCGCACTCGGTCGACCTCACTGACACCGGCTCCGGCACTCGGCTCAGCGCCCTGCTCACCCCTCCCTTCAACCAGCTAACCAGCCCCAGCCTGCACACCGCCGCCCATGCGCACCATCTGCAGCACGCGGCTCAGCCTGGCACCTCGACCACACCGCCCACCGCCGGCGATGAGCCCACGAGCTCCACAACACGAACAACGCCCACCCTGGCGGGTGAGCGTTGTTCAACATCTGAAACCGCATCCCAGCCTGTTTCGACTGGAGAGGGTTTGGATAAGAGCTGGCTGGTGCGGATGAAAGGACTTGAACCTTCACGCCACGAGGGCACATGCTCCTAAGGCATGCGTGTCTACCAATTCCACCACATCCGCATAGCAAGGTTATTATACCAAATGAGCTGGTGTATCTGCAACCTTAGCTGCGTCCATCAGCTCGGCGGAAAAAGGTGAGGTGTGCGTTTCCATAACTACGATTGTCCACCACAACAATGTCGTTTGCTAATTTTGGCCCCTCACCTATTCCTGTATGTGATAATACCATAAATCCGCCTGGTTTGAGAAGGGTAAAAAGTCGGCTAACTGTTGTAAGCTGGAGATCGTGGTAGGGCGGGTCGGCAAAGATGATATCGAACGCTTCGCCATTGTAAGTGCTAAGCCATGGGCCGACGCCAGCTTTGACTGCAGTAGCGGATGGATCAGCACCGAGCGCTGCGATATTCTTACAGAGGATGATGAAGGCGAGGCGGTCACGCTCGACAAACACTGCCTGGCGAGCTCCACGGCTCAACGCCTCTAGACCAACGGCACCAGTGCCCGCAAAGACATCGAGGACGCGGGCATCCTGCACTGCATCGCCAAGCGAATTAAACAGCGCATTGCGCACTCGCTCGCCCATTGGGTGAGTACGACGATTATCTGGTGCATCGAGCCAACGCCCGCCATAGCGTCCTGCAATTACTCGGACTTTCATAATGGATAAGCCTCACATAGTGCACTGTACCACGCGAAGGTAACAGTGCGAATAATCTCTGGGATGAGCTCATTGCGCGTCTGTAAGGCTAAGCCCGTCGTCCAGCCATTACGCCAAAAAGTGTGATACATATCAAGTGCATACACCCGCTGCACTGCTCGCAAAAAGACTGCCTCCAGACCGAGTTGCTCTGCCTCAGCTACCCACTCGGGCGATGGGCAAGTGTCGGCAAAACGGGCAGTGCGCATCGAGGCGGCCACGCCAAGCTCGAAGAGAATATGCGTCGCAAAGACACCCTTTGCCCCCCAGTATTCCCAGTTTTTGTTGATGGTATCGAGCCCCGTCGTCCCATGGATGAAATTCTTATCTAAGACGGTAAGGCGCTCCTCTTTGGGGCGACCCCAGAGTTCCTCGATTTTATCACTCAGTGGATAGTGATGAGCTGGCGTGAGACCATCGACGATAGCGTGCGACATCCACGCTGCCTCAAAGGCGGCACGCACCGTGTTGTTTTGGCGTAGTGCTTGGACAAGATTGTAATGATGATCGAGAATCATAACGACGAGGTCGCGGTCGTCTGGCTTGGTAGGGTCGATATAGTGCCAGGGTTCATCGACGCTAGGGCTTTTGCGTTTGATACCGTCGGGGCCATTATTGCCCTCGAAATGGAGAATGTCGCGCGAGCTCGGAAAGTGGAGAATGGCGACATGGTGGCTGCACATCTGGCCAAGGTCGCGCCGTGCGAGCTGGTCGATTCGCTGATGAACACCAACCAAGTGCCCTGACTGGTCTCGAAAGGTTGTTCCACTGTACATATCTCATATAGTATAGCAGATTTTGGCGTGGCTGAATCATTACTATGGATGTGTTTTGTTGAGATTTTCGAGCCCTGCAGGACTAAATGGGCAAGAACGAAGAGAATGAAAAAGATAGAATTAAAATAGTTAAGATTACCTCAGCTTAATTGAGCGTCGTGAGCCGTTGGTTGCGCTGCACAGCTGCTTGGAGCTCTGGGTAGTGATCAAGCGAATCACCACTGGCGATAAAGGCTTGCGCTGCTTTTTGGGCGCGGGCGATTGCCTTGCTGTCAGCTAGGCTCGCAATGCGCAGATTGAGTGCGCCGTGCTGGGCTTTGCCGTAAATTTCGCCTGGGCCGCGGAGCTGCATGTCGACTTCTGCTAAGTGAAAGCCGTCGCTAGAAGCCTCCACCTCGCGCAGACGCTGGCTCGGCCTGCTGTGGTTATTAAGCAAAAGATAACAGTAGCTCTGGCATGCGCCACGTCCCACTCGGCCACGCAGCTGGTGGAGCTGGGCAAGACCAAATCGCTCGGCATCCTCGATCATCATCACTGTCGCATTTGGCACATCAACACCAACTTCTACTACTGTGGTACTCACGAGAATATCATATACATGCTGGCGAAATTCTTGCATCACTCGTTCTTTGTCGGCAGGCTTCATCTTGCCGTGAAGCAAGCCAATTCGCCATCGGCCTAAGGTGCTACTCTTGAGGTGGCGTACAGTTGTCTCAACACTGCGCGCGTCATTGTCTGGGTTGTCATCGATGAGGCTGCAGACGACATAGGCTTGGCTGCCGGCCTCGAGCTCCTTCGTGACGCGTTGATACAGGGCTGGACGCGAGGCGGGAGAAATAATTTTGGTGATGATTGGCTGCCGGCCCGCCGGGCGCTGGCTAATAATGCTAATATCAAGCTCGCCATAGACTGTTAGAGCAAGGCTACGGGGGATCGGTGTCGCTGTCATAGCAAGTAGGTGTGGCATATGGCCGGATTTATCAAGTAGCTTCTGGCGCTGCGTCACGCCAAAACGGTGTTGCTCGTCGATTACCACAAAGCCAAGCCGTGCAAAATTCACCGAGTCTTGGATGAGTGCGTGTGTCCCCACTACGACATCTGCCTCGCCGCGTGCAATTCGCTGCACAAGCTCGCTACGCGTAGCACCGGTCACGCTGCCAGTCAGCAGCCCAACTTTGACGCCGAAGGGCGCAAGTAGTGCATCGAGCGTGGCGGCGTGCTGACGGGCAAGAATCTCTGTCGGTGCCATCAAGGCGGTTTGGTAGCCAGCACTAGCAGCCTGACGAGCGGCCAGGCCAGCGACCACTGTTTTGCCACTACCCACGTCACCTTGGAGGAGGCGATTCATTGGTGTACTACGCTGAAAGTCTTGCAGGATATCCCAGGCTGCTCGGCGTTGATCATCCGTGAGAGCAAAGGGTAGAGCACTCACAAATGACTTCACGATAGCTTGCTCAAACGGTATGACATAGCCTTGGAGCTGAGCATGCGCCTGGCGATTGAGCTGACTAGCAAGCAGCAAGCTAAAGAGTTCCTCAAAGGCAAAGCGCTGGCGTGCTCTTGCGACATCCTCTGATGTGGTAGGGAAATGCATCGCAAGCAGCGCCTCGCTCCGGCTCATTAAGCCTTCCTGTGCAACAATGTGCGAGGGGAGTGTCTCGGGCAGCATTGTTATCAGTGGTCGTAGCTCAGCGAGTAATTTGCGCACCAGTTGGCTTTTGAGGCCGTGCACTGCGTGGTAGATGGGCAGCAGGTTGGTGTCATGATGGGCAAGCTCTTTGACACGCTCGGCACTTGGGTTGGTGAGTTGGTAGCGGCCATTCTTATACTCAAATTGTCCCCGAAAGTAACATTCATCCCCACTTGCAAGCTGCTGCACTCGATACGGCTGGTTAAACCACACGGCGTTGAGCTTGCCCGAGCTATCTGCCAGTACTGCTGTGGTAATGCGGAGACCACGCCGCACCGTGCGCGTGCTGATTGATTCGCAGCGCGCCGTGATCGTCACATTGCCTGGTGTTAGCGTTGCGATTGAGCTCGCTGCAGTAAAATCATCGTGCTTGCGTGGCAAAAACATGATGAGATCATTGACGGTCAAGAGCCCAGCTTGGGCAAGCTGCTCAGCCGTTTTTGGCCCAACGCCTTTGATCTGGGAGAGCGGTGTCGATAGGTTCACATTTTTATTGTACCGCACCTGGTGCAAATGCGCTGCCCTGTGCTATAGTATAAGCAGTAAGCTAACGGGGGAAATGTGAGTAAAATTGCAAATTATTTACGCAGTCATATTGCCGGGTCTGTTTCAACTCGGGCCGATTGGCGTGCGTCAGTCAGTGCAGATGCCGGTATTCTAGCCGCAACGCCAGAGCTCGTGGTAGCGCCGCGCGTTGTGAGTGATATTCGCAAGATCACCCGTTTTGCCTGGCAAATGGCTGAGAAGGGCCACACTATACCAGTCGTCACACGCGGCACTGGCTGTGGTGCGCTGGGTGGTGCCGTTGGCCAGGGGATACTGCTCGATACAACAGCCCTCGACACGATCTTTGAATATGATGGCAAATCGCAGCGGGTTCGCGTCCAGCCAGGTGTACCAGCACGCAGTGTAGCGGCAGCACTGAGCATGCATGGTGCTGGTGTTGGGCCGCTGGCCGGCCAGCGAGGCACAGTTGGCGGAGTTGTTGCGGCTGGTGCACGCGGGACGCTCCTCAGCCGAGCGACCGATCCAGCCGAAGCGATTGATCAGATCGAGGTTGTGCTTGCCAACGGCGACGTTATGCAGACAGAGCGCCTCTCGCGGCGCGAGCTCGGCCGGCGCAAGGGTTTGCCTGGGTTTGAAGGGGATATTTATCGTGGTATCGATGCGATTATTACTGATAATGCAGCGCTTGATCGAGCAGATTAACCCCAATGACACGTCTGGTTATAGTGGTATTGCACGGGTCAAGCAACCGGACGGGACATTCGATCTCGGACCGTTGTTAATTGGAAGCGAGGGGACGCTCGGTATTATTGATGAGCTAATTCTTAAGACGGAGTTTTTTAGCTTTCGACAGACGATGGGGGCTCTGGTATTTCGGAATAGTAGCGATGCTCAGGCGGCGATTGATGATATTGACGCACTCCAACCAGCACAGCTTAGCTATCTCGACGCAGCGATTTTTGAGCAGCTCCGCCGCGATGGCAAGAAGTATGCTTTTTATGAGGCAGCTGCCCAGCAGTTTACGCCGCAGGCAGTTTTGCTCGTGACACTCGATGACTTTAACACCCGGACACGTGCTCGCAAACAGGCCAAGCTTGAGCAGCTGCAATCCACTGGCGAAACACTTGTTACTATTACTGAAGACGATGACGAAGAGGATGTAGCGGCAGGGTTTGCTGCGCTCGACCAGTACCGCTGGCCTGATGCCGCGCATGTTGGGGCACCGCGCTTGTTTGAGGGGTTTTATGTGCCGCCGCAGCGCTTCGAAGAGTTTGCTCGGGCGCTCATGCCGCTTGCTCGGGCGTTGCAGTTGCCGCTACCTCTCGCTGGCCATCCTAGTTTGAATCTCTACGGCGTCTATCCGCGCCTCTCGCTCCGCAAAGTGAGTGATAAGCAAAAGATTTTTAAGCTCTACGACGAGCTCACCAAGCTGCTTGCGCTATATGACGGCCATTTGGTGATGAGCGGTGGTGAGGGCCGGCTCAAAACGCGCTTCGTCCGTGCTACGCAAAACCCAGACCTTACAGCTCTCTATCAGCAAATCAAGCAGCTCTTCGACCCTCACGGCATTCTTAATCCTGGTACAAAAACCACTCTGCAGGCTCGCACCATTACTGCAATGCTACGCAATGAATATACGGTGGATTGGCGATAAAACTTTGTAGAGGAAGTACACTTGCTATTTGTCGCAATTGATTTCTCTGCCATACCTCAATAAAATGGAGAAAGAAAGAGGCTAATGAATGTGAGTGTCGATCAATGCATAATATCCCGTAACCCTGCCACGAACGAACCAATCTGGACTGGAAGTCTTGCGGATGACGCTGCAATTGTGCAGGCTGTTTCTGTCGCAACACGCGCACAGCAAACATGGGAGGCAACGCCGCTTGATGCACGCAAAGACATTATCCGTGCCTTTGCCGATCAAGTAACGACACATAGCGAAGATGCTGCACGCATTATTTCGCAGGATAATGGCAAACCACTCTGGGAAGCGCGCACTGAAGTCAAGTCACTTGGTAATAAAGTGCAAGCAGTCTTCGATGCCTATGACCAACGAGCAAGGGCTGTCACAAAGCAAGTCAATGGTCGCTTGTCGGTGACTCGCTATAGGCCACACGGTGTCATGGCAGTACTGGGGCCGTACAACTTCCCAATGAGCATGCCAAATAGCCATGTCATGCCTGCCTTGCTCGCTGGCAACGCCGTCATTTTTAAGCCAAGTGAGAAGGTGCCATATGCTGGTGAGTACTATGCACACCTCTGGCAACAGGCTGGACTGCCAGATGGGGTGCTTCAGGTTATTCATGGCGATGGCGACGTAGCGCAAAAGCTCATAGCGCATCCTCAGGTAAACGGCGCCCTTTTCATCGGTAGTCGAGCGGCTGGCGTGTCGATCGAAAAGCAGCTTGCCGGTGCGCCAGATAAGATCTGTGCCCTCGAAATGGGTGGCAACAGCCCGCTTGTCATTTGGGACTATGACGATGTACGCCTCGCAGTGTATATTGCGGTACAGTCTGGCTACATCTCTAGCGGCCAACGCTGCTCATCGGCACGGCGGCTTATCGTCAATAGAGCGATTGCAGACGAATTTATTCCTGCACTTCGTCAAGCGGTTGAGAGTATTGTCGTTGGCAATCAGTTTGATACCAATCCAACGCCCTTCATGGGTCCGTTGGTCGATTATGGAGCAGTTCGCCACTTCTTTGATAAGTACCATGCTGCCGTCTCAGCTGGCGCACATGTTCTCGTTCCGGCTGAACCAATCCCGACGCTTGGCGACAACTTTGTTAGTCCTGGATTAATCGACGTTACTGGCGTGACGTTGCCGGACGAAGAAATTTTTGGGCCGCTCCTCCAGGTGTCAACAGTACAAACATTTGCCGAGGCAATTACTGAAGCGAATGCCACGCAGTTTGGGCTTGCTGCTGGCATCGTCACTCGCGAGCGTGCACAATACGAAACATTCTACCAGCAAACAAAGGCAGGCATCATCAACTGGAACCAGCCACTGACTGGTGCAACGACTGCGGCACCATTTGGTGGAGCGAAGGCTAGTGGCAACTACCGATCAGCTGGATTCCTGTCGGTTGATTACTGCTCATACCCATGCGCGTCAATTGAGGATGCGTCACCAGCAGTCCCAACGACGTTGCCGGCTGGGGTGGTGTATTAAATAACTAAAGTGAGTTGACATAGATAGTAAATGGTGTATGATAGTGCCATGAAACAATCTTACTCTGTAGCGCAATTGCGAAGTGTTCTGCTCTATCTGTCAATTGGCTTGCTAACATTGTGCGCACTTCTCGGGATTCTTGCAGTATTATCGCAAGAAATTGATTGGCGAATCCTATTCACGACGTTTTGCGCCGCAATCGCATCATTAATTGCTATGAGCAACATATCGCGACTTACGGATAACCGAATAATTATAAAAATTCTATCCATTATGTCGATCATCCTCAATGCTCAGTGGTTTACTGGTATGTTTGTTATCCAGTGGAATCTCTATCGGTTTCTTAGTTTTTGTCGTCCCTCTGTCAGTACGGGGAGTCAATATAATAGACATTATAGCGACTATAGCAACTATGACTACGAAGGTCATGTTCAGACACAAATATGCAGCGACTTCATCTCGATTACGACGAAGCTTACGCTCACAGCATTAATTATTGCACTGCTCATTACACTTAGCGTAAAGACCTTGTCATACGCCAACAAGAACTCTTTTATTATAGGAATGAAAATGATGACGGTTACTTGCGCCAGTCTTTTAAGTATGGCATGTTTGAGTATGGTATGGTTTAATGTGCGAGATACGTCAAGTACGCTACGTTTTTTGATAGTTTTTGGTATACTCACTGTATTTGGTTTAATAGTAACACCTATTTTGGTACATCTAGAGAAGGTGCAGCGCTACCTCCAACCTGCACAACCAAGTACGTCGGTGGTGCAGAATGAACAGCAGCTTCGGCACGAGATTGAATGCCAGGTGCGGGCACAAATTGCTGCTGAGCAGCAAGCAGCAAAAGCGGAGGAACAAGCTCAAGTACCTCCCACAGCTTCGAATGAAGATGGTGCAATGCATGATGTGCAGCCTGATTGATGAATTAACAATGGGTGATTATACTCCCGATAATGATGGGTGGTGCTGGATGTAAGAGGTGATGGGTGTTGCAGATCGACAGATAATCAATAATTTGAGCGACAGGGTTACCTGTGTATGCCATCAGAGTTCAATGAATGATTAGAGTATTTCCGATTTAGCGATACTCAAAACATGACGCAGCAGTTAGCCATTTAATATAATAGAAAAGAGGAGGTGTACATATGCCTCGCAGGCGAGGAGCTATCATCACAATAGGCGATGAGGTGCTCAATGGAAGCACACTCGATACTAATTCTCACTGGCTTTGCGCACAAATTGCTGGTCGTGGTGCGCTGGTTACGACGGTAGTTACGGTACACGATGACCCAACTGCAATACAAGACGCGTTGGCATATTGCATACGTACGGAGCCAGACTTGATCTTTACCATTGGAGGTCTTGGTCCAACGATTGATGACCGAACTGTCGAGTCAGTTGCTCGCGCCCTTGAGTTGCCGCTCGAGATTAATCAAACTGCAATTGAATATGTCCAGAAACGATATTGTGACCTAGAGTCACAAGGAATAGTTGATCGTGATGTGTCTGCATCAGCAAGGAATGCTCGCAAAAAGATGGCTTTGCTGCCCACCGGGGCAGTACCAATCTATAATCCGGTTGGTGCTGCACCAGCGGTCGTTATTGATATAGATGATACGATGTCTGTTCTGTCTCTTCCGGGTGTTCCTGCAGAGGTTCGCGCGATAGTCAGTAGGTATGCATCCGGTATTTTGGAACGCCGCCTCGGTAGCGGATTTTTAAGAACGATGACGATCATGACAAGTACAAATGATGAGTCGGTTCTTGCAGAAGCATCTGCTGTGCTGACCCGTGAATTTGTGAACGTGTATGTGAAAACTCGTCCGATTCGTCAAGAAGGTGGAAAGATTGGCGTGACACTAACGGCGTCTGGAAACAACCAAGCAAAAATTGGCGTTATGTTAGATACAGCGTTTCAAAGACTGACAACTCTCCTTGAGGAATACGGCATCAGTATTGTTAGACGTCATGTTGATAATGCAGATTGACGGCAACTCAATAATTCCCTATGATCAGACCATGCAAACAATTCGCCATAAATACCTGACTGTCATTCTCCTATCCCTTGCGTTAGCGATACTATCGCTTGTCAGCAATATCTACTTTCCCCAAGAAATGGAAGGGCAGTGGCAGCTGTACTCTTGTATCCGCAAGATATTTAGTAAGTTATTTAATGCAGGTGTCGTCTGGGCAGCGTTGCCATTCTTGGCAGGGTGGAAGTCTCAAGGCTTGGTAAAAGCGGCGATCAGTGGCGCTGCTATTGCAGAGCTTACACTGCTACTCCATTATGGTATCGGCTGTCTTATTGGGGTGTATGGCCCCACGATATTTATGGCGAATTCATTTTGGTTTATTGCTGCTCTTGTGCTATGTGCACCACTGGGAGTGTGTGGCTGGATTGCAGCTTTGCCAAAGAAGCCATCGCGTATATTTTGGTTCATCCTGCCAATAGGGGCAATTCTCGAGCCCTTTGTGACTCGAAAACTAATACCATACTCGATAGTTCGGCCATGGCCTGAAGCATATTCAGATTACATTAGCGGTGTAGTGCTGTTGCTTGTTGGTGTTGTTGGTATTCTCCTGTGTTTTCAGCGAGGCAGTTACTTTCGTTTTATGCGCACGCATGCTTAGTCATCTATTGATACACACGAGAATAACCCACAACACGAACAACGCTCACCCTGGTGGGTGAGCGTTGTTCAACATCTGGAACCGCATCTCAGCCTGTTTCGACTGGGGTGGGTTCGGGTAAGAGCTTGTTGGTACGGATGAGAGGACTTGAACCTCCACGCCCCGCAGGGCACTAGCACCTGAAGCTAGCGCGTCTACCAATTCCGCCACATCCGCAGATATACGCACCGCAGGCTCTTACCGTGTATTGTATACGAATTTTGGTCTTGCGTAAAGAGTTTTGTGATACAATCAGGTAAATAAACTGTGGCGGGTCTACCGCTATTTTACATTTATACAAGGAGTATGACATGACCTCTATCCATCCATCGTCCCAAAACTTCGACAAACTAGAGTGGATACAACAAAAGATCGAAGAAATCCGAAAGGAGTGCGGCACCGCCAACTCGGGTGAAGCTGGAGATAAGCAGTATGCTGAGGTGCGCCGACGGATGGTTGGTGCGCTAGGTTTAATTGCTACACGATCAGGCGAAGATCTTACGCCAGATACTGCAGGACGCTTACTGTACGGCCTGGCTATATCATCACGCACAGGCCAGCCAGCGCATGGAGAGCTTACCGAAGATAGTATCCGCATCATTCGCGAGATCAGCGGGATGACGCAGCAATCTGTCGAAGAAAATAATACTGATGCTATAGGAAGAGCAGCATAATATAACTAATGAGCACGATGAAGCGCACCCAACACTCTGCCCCTGCGGCAACCGACCGTCGCAATGTGGTAGACCGCTATAAAGGGCTGTCTCACCAAGCGATCGTTGCCGATCTTGATGAGCATGGCTCGGCACTTCATATTGCGATTGATAATGTTGTGCGCGATTTCAACATGGGGACGATCGTCCGCAGTGCCAATGCCTTTGGGGTGCGGCATGTCCACATTATTGGTCGGCGGCAGTGGAATAAGCGTGGTGCGATGATGACAGACACGTATCTGCACGTGCATTATCACCAAACGGTTGAAGATTTCTTGCAGGCCATTGCTGGCCGGCCGCTTATTGCGGTCGATAATGTTGCCGGTTCGCAGCCACTTCACTCGGTCGCGCTGCCGCGTAGTGCCGTGCTTTTGTTTGGGGCAGAGGGGCCTGGTATCCGTCCCGAGCTGCTTGAGCGGGCTACGAGTATTGTTGCAATTGAGCAGTTTGGCAGTACGCGTAGCCTCAATGTCGGCGTGGCGGCAGGCATTGCGATGTATGCCTGGGTGCAGCAACATCGGTTGCACCCAGATCAGGAGTAGAGATTCTACTCTCTTTACTCCTTTTCAAACATAAGGTAGCGAAGGAGTATGTAGCGCTCGCGTGGCGCTATAGGAGCGGTGAATCTGGCCAAGGGGCTTGTTTTTTCCATGCCCGTTTTATGCAAAAATAGCAGTAACTATGACAAAACTTTCATCGGAATCATATCGGGGGGCGCGGGATTGGTATCCGGAAGATCTTCGCGTGCGCAATACATCTTTCAAACCTGGCGTCACGTCGCCAAGAGCTACGGCTACGAAGAATACGATGCACCACTGCTTGAGCCGGTTGAAGTGTATGCCGCCAAAAGTGGTGATGAGTTAGTAAATGACCAGACGTATCAGTTTATTG
>CAKMNX010000019.1 GCA_927910745.1 uncultured Candidatus Saccharibacteria bacterium
AGATATAGGTAAGATAGAGGATAGTATGGATATAGAGAGAAAGATAAAGAGATATAAAGATAAGTAAATAGATAAATAGAGATATAGAGATAAGTATAGAAATAGATAGAGAAATAGTAGAGAAAGAAAATTATAGAGATAAAGAGAGATGAGTTATAAAGATATACATAGAGAATAGATATAGTATCGAGATATATTGGTAGATAGAAATATGCTTATTACAGTGTATCTACGGTGAACAGTATAAGAAAAGAGTAAAGCGCTCAGATTCAAATAGACGCACTTTGACTTACCCGATCAAATATGGCACACTTAAAGGTGGTGGGGCGACCAGCGCTCCCAGACTGCATGGAAAGGAGATGACCATGCAAAGAAGGAAAAGCGCATGGGACAGCCGTTCCATGCGTCACGAAGCCAGAAAGGCGCGCAAGGTTGCGCCGTTCTGGCTGGTTGGTGTATTCTCCTGGGCGGGTGTACCGCTCGGGAGTTACCTCCTGCTGTTCCACTTCGGTGGAACAGCATTTGAACATCACGAGCTACCCTGGCTCGTGATGTATATCACGTGGCTTCTCTTCGGAGGGGCTATCGTGGCAGGCCAACGCCTGCCAAAGGTGTCAGGGCTACTGCTCATTGCCGTAGCCGCTATTGGAGGGATTTTTATCTCCCTCCTCACCTGGGGGTTAGCGCTGTAGCACCTTAGGTCGTCGTCCCTTACCCACCAAAGGGCGGGTTGAGCAGCGCCATGTGGCTTGCTGCTCCCCGCCCTTTTCTCTTGCTTGAAGTAAAAATCACCCTGCCTTCTACCTCGCTTTTTCTCTGCTACTCTGCTATAGTAAGGCTATGGATTTAGAACTTGTGACACTGACTGGTAGCAAGCTACACGAGACTGTGTATGAGGTGATGCTGCCGACGCCGGATGGGCAGATTGCGGTCTTCCCGGGGCACGAACCACTGGTAACCCTGGCAGTGCCAGGCGTTGTGGCGGTGCGTCGCGCCAAGGACGACAGTGACGACCATCTGGAGTACTTTGCCATCTCTGGTGGGGTGGTCGAGATTAGCCAAACAAAGGTACGTATCTTGGTGGACGAAGCCGAGCATGGCGACGATATCATTGAGGCTGAGAGTAAAGCCGCCCTTGAGCGCGCTCTCAAGCAGCGCGACAATGCTAGCACTCAGGTGGAGCTCGAAAAAGCGCACCAGCTGGTCGACCGCCATGCCGTGCGCCTCAAGGTAGCTGGCCTGCGCCGACGCCACAACAAGCACCGCGTATAAAATACATTGATGACGGAGACAAGCGCAGAGAGGCAGATTATATAATGACGGAATTTTATCCCCATCCATCATCAGGTGGGACGTATGATTATCGGCGTGATGGCAAAGCTATGGGTGATTGCTATGAGCAGCCTGTTGTATCCTATCAGCTAGGCAACGAATATGGCCTTGGTAAGCTTGATACACCAGAGTGGCCCCGCAGAGCAGAGTTTATTCAGGAGATTGGTGAATACTATGTGCCGGCAGCGCAGGACATCATTGGTGCGTGTATGGATGGTCGGCCCGGCAGCACGGCAGAGGCAGTGCCAAATGGCGCAGGCGGTGGCTTGCTCTACTTGGTGGCGGATCGACTGGTGCGTGGTAATAGCGATGCTATTAATGAAGCGAATGCGCGCGTCCTGGGGCGAATTAGCCGGATACCCGCGACGGTACACGTCCACCGGGATGACCATGCTCATGGCGAACAAGCTGGCTGCGCAGCGGCCGACAAAGTGGGCGCCATATTCACCATCATTGCTCAGCATGGTGAGCAGTTGCGTGTCCTAGCCACCGAGCTTGGTCTTGGTAGCGATATTAGTGACGAAACGCACCAGCAGATTATTCGCCATGCAGCAGATGAGTCCAAGCTTGTTATGGCTAGTGGCAACGATCTTGTGGCAATGGTCGACGCGCAGCTAGCAAAGAGTGCTGAGCCCACTGGTGCCCATACCGATATATTGCGCGGCAACCACCATGAGGCAGCAGTGGTGATGAATCAACGCACTAAGACAACGCTCGACCGCCAGGCCTTAGCGCAGGAGTTCGATCAGCGGTACCAAGCCTTCAATATCGACACATGGGCCTTTGCGCCCTCAGCCGAGGCGCTCTACCCGGGCGATCTAACTGCCCAGCAGTATGCTACCACTGCTATGCTCTATTACAACCTCGCTGCTATCATGGCGCTGTGCGGCCCACGCATGACGGTGACGGTGCTTACATTACATAGCTTCTAAAGGATAGCAAAATCAAATAATAAGTAAATTAAACCACCCCTTGGGTTAAGAGGTCTATTGTTAGTACCTCTTCTACTTTTCGTGGCAATAGTTATCACAATAGGTGTTTCTTGTTTCATAGATAAAAGGACATCTCAAGCATCACTACCCTGCCCATGTCATTAGAAAACCATCGCTCTAGGTGGCTCTCACGACAATACGAGGATCAAGCATAGCAAGAACGAGCTACTCAGACACAGACATCGCTTCGTGCCACTGGTAGATAACGTGCCGCGCTTCATCCGTGCTGGTGGTGTGCATCAGCTGGTCGCGCAGCTCTTTAGCACCGTCGAAATCGCGGATGTAGATCTTGTAGAAGCGTTTGAGTGTCTCGTATGGCCGGCCGAGCTGTGGCTGCCAGTGATCGAAGAGGTCGAGGTGGTAGCGAAGGAGGGCGAAGTTGCGCTGCGCCAGAGAGCCAGCACCCTGCACTGTATCGTCGGCACGCGGTGCAAAGCAAAATGGATCGGCAAACACCCCGCGGCCAATCATCACCCCATTGACGCCCGGGTGAGCCGCTACCAGCGCCATGCCATGCGCCCGATCGCGAATATCGCCATTGATGGTGAGCAGCGTCTGTGGTGCAATCGCATCGCGCAGTGCCACGATGTCATCGATCAGCTCATAGTGCGCCGCCACCTTACTCATCTCCTTCTTGGTGCGCAAGTGGATAGTCAGATTGACGATATCTTGCTGGAGCAGCGTCGTGAGCCACGCTCGCCACTCATCCACAGTGCTGTAGCCAAGGCGAGTCTTGACGCTGACTGGCAGGCCAGCTGTCTTGGCCGCGGCAATAGCAGCTACGGCAACGTCTGGATTGCGAATCAGCGCCGCTCCCCCACTCTTGATGGCACTCTTGGCGGGGCAGCCCATGTTGATGTCAATCCCTGCAAAGCCCAGGCGTGCGCAGTGCTGGGCAAATTGCTCCATATCACCTGGCTCGCCACCCCAGATCTGCGCCACTAGGGGGTATTCGTCGTCCGTCTTGACGAGCCGGCCAGCAATTGCCCTGTCGCCAGCGTGTACCCAGCCCGTCGCATTGGCAAATTCAGTAAAGAACACATCGGGCGCACCAGCCCGCCGCACCACGTGGCGAAACACCACATCCGTCACCGCCTCCATTGGTGCCAAAACAAAGAATGGCTGCGGTAAATCATTCCAAAACGATGTCATATCAGGCTATTATAACACAATGTATTAGGGGAAAGCCCCGCACCCACGCTTTATTTTATGCGTAGATGGGTGTCGCAGTGGATGCGGGGCGATGTGAGCAAAATATGGTCTTATAGACCACCCCCTTTCTGGGGTCAACTCTCCAAGGCATTTCCTTGGAGGGGGCTCACAGAGCTGGGATGGCAGGAGTCGAACCTGCTACGAGAGTTCCCACGTATGCTTGTCTCCATCGACAAGCAAGCCTCTCGTACACCTCAACCACGCGGGGCATCCCAGGTCGGTCTCCATTGACCGACTACTCCTTACAAAAACTCAAGCCGGAGCAGATCCGGCGAATTATTTGCAAGGGTAGAAATAATTGTAATCTACCTAGCGAGAGTTGTCAAGTAGTGGGCGCCTGAATTTTACAGCTATACCACGGTTATGCACTAAAAAAGGAAGAAGCTCCTGCCTCAACGCATAATGCGGATGCAGGAGCTAGGGAGACTACAAGCGGTTCTGCTCGTCCTGGCGGGTAGCCAAGGCGCGAGTGAATCTCGCGAGTCTCTTATTTTAAAGAAGTCTCCGTGGCAAGCGCACGGTGCGCGGTAATAAACGCGCAGCATGAGACTTCTCGATCGTTGCCTCCAAGTGGCAACGATACCGCCTTGCCCCTCTTTGTTGTCCGACAAAGGCAAACCTGCGGCGGTTGCTATGGCAGTGCTCTACGCGAAAAAAGCGGAGCATTTGCCAGTAGCGGAGATAGCAGGAATCGAACCTGCACCTTTATGTGAGTTAACACACAAAGGGAAATGGAGCCATTCATCTCCAGTAACGGATAGGTGCACGACCTTATTCTGCCGTGGCTTATACCTACTTTCTCAGCCTCGCACGTGAGGCTGACCGTCATCCTGTTCCTACTACCGACCGTTTGGTCGGCCGCAGGAACAGACGTAACCTGTGCCATTACATGTGGCACAAGCAGTCTTGAAGGAGAAGGCGGATCCCTTCTCCTTCTGAGTGCCCCTGCAAGAGGGGCAAATTTTTGTGCCGGTGTAGCCATCACGGGCACAGATCTTGCAGGACATAAGGTATTCACCTCCCCTCCGCCGAAGCCTCGGCAGAAATCATCGGTGAACCCTTTTTCAAGGACGCTCTCGTGCTGAGCGTCTCGAGTTTTTCTGCATCGGGCAGAAAAACGGGGTCCACTCAGCTGAGCTGTTACTATATATACCAATATACAGCGATCCTGTCAATCAATAGGCGCATGTCTTGCAGAGATTCTCGTTTTGTTCTTATGTTTCGCTTGCATACTACTTGCAGCAGAGAATAAACGACGCGGACTTATTGTAATCAGATAGTCGTACGCTCTCTATGAGAATCAGATAAAGATAAGAATAGATAATTCTCTCCTGCAGCGCGTTGCAGCACGGGTGTATAGCGAACGCACGAACACTTGCGACGCAATGGTCGCGCGAGTAGCTATTCTTGCTCTTCTATACGCCGCAGCAGATCCTCCTCAAAGGCGAGAATGCCTTTGTATGTTGCGGGGTAGTGGCTAGTGTCAGGCAGCTGGAGCTGAGTAATGCAGCGCCACACGGCGGCAATGAGCTGGGCAAACTCATCCAGCTCGGCCTGAGAAAAGCTGGTGCTGAGCTGGTGGATATCGCCCGTGTCCTTATCTGGCTCGACGAACTGCAGCGTGGCCCCGGCAAAGTCGTAGCGGGCATAGTCGCGCGAGTGGCGCACGAGGAGCTCGTAGAACATCAGCTGCTGGCGGTATTTGTGCAGCTTGATCTTCTCGGCATCGGTGCGGCCCTGCCAACTGCGGGCGGGCTTACCTGTCTTGTAATCTGTAACGGCGATGGTATTGGCGGTGTGGTCAATATCGACAAGGTCGAGTGTGCCAGTAAGGCGAGCATCGCCAAGCACAACTCCTTGGCCGGCAAAGCTTAGCTCGGTCTTTTGCTCGGGGCGGAAGGTCTGCGCCTTGGCCTGCAAGAAGGTGCTCAGTGAATCGAGCCCCTTGCGGCTAAAGTATGCGAAGTCCTCTGGCCTTAGTGGCTGGCGATTAAGCTCTTGCTCGAAGTCGCCCAAGATATCCTCGCCGGCCGCACCTTGCCCGTGGCAGTGAGATGGGTGTGTGCACGCTGCAGCACGTGGTGGATGGCATTGCCGTAGATGGCATGTGGGCTGGGTGCTTGCGGGAAGCGCAGCAGGTAATTAGTAAGAAAGGCGGCTGGCCCACCGCGTGACACGTCTAAGAAGGCGGTGAGGTGGGTGCTAGAGAGCTTGTACTGCTCCAGCATGGGCTGGAGGAGTTGCTGCAGATCGGGCTCGAGCGTGCCAACTGGCGCAAGGCGGCGCTGCCAATCGGCAGTGAGCTGGGCGGTGAGGCTTGGCGCGTCGTTGGGTATGTCGACAGTAGTTGCAGTGAGATCGACGCCGTCGAGGAAGCTGGCTGGTAGCGTTGCTTTGCCAGCATCATCTTGGGTGCTGTAGCTGATGGTGAGGTGGTCGCGCGCCCGCGTCATGGCGACAAAAAAGAGGCGGAGGCGCTCGTCGTACGTATTGCCGGCGGGGGCAATGGCGAGGTTATCTGGGTAGGTGATGAGCGACACAGGTGAGCGCACGCGCCGCCCCCAGGTGCTATCAACAGCGCCAACGATGTAGACATGGCCAAACTCCAGCCCCTTGGCCTTGTGCGCCGTCATGAGATTAATGCGGCCGGTGTGTGCCTCGGTGCGCTGGCGGATGGTGGTGATGGGCGTCTTGAACTGCCGGTGCAGGCTGAGGAGGTCGAGCATATCAGCAAGCCGGAGTGTCTCGTCATCACCACGATGCTCCTGGGTGCGGCTGCGCAGGGTGCGCAAGGCCTCGAGGCAGGCGAGGTATGCGTCGGGCTGCTCGGCAAGCTTCTCGTGCGAGAAGTAATAGTCGTACAGTGGTGAGCGGTAGCTTATGGTGGGCACCGCAGGGGCTGCTTCGGTAGAGAGGCTGATGGGTTGGTCGAATTGGGCCATCTGCTGCGTCATGTACTCGGTAATCACACTGGCTATGGCGGCCTGAGTCTTTTGGCTATCGGCTGGCTGCGGGATACCAAGCAGATCATCCAGCACCAGCTCAAGTGGCTGATGCTGCGCATGCCACGCCATATGGATCAGCCACACCATCAGGGGTTGGAAGGTCGGGCTGGCCATCATTGTCTCGCCCCACGTTTGGCGGTTGCGCCACGCCTGGAGACTAAGCTGCCAAATATCCTGGCTAGCAAAGCCAAAGGCTGGGTGCGCCATTAGCTCTGGCAGCAGGCTATCGGCAGTGGGAAACTCCCCTGCTGCTATGGCATCGATGACCCGCGCGAGTAGCTCCAGTGCTTGGATGACGGGGTTGTCGAGAATGTTATCGCGCCGCTCGTAGTTGATAGCAATACCTGCCGCCTGAAGGTATGGCACCAGTGCCACCAGCTCGCGGTGGCGCCGAGCCAAGATGGCAATCTCCTCGGGTGGCGTGCCACTGTCGATCTGCTGGCGGATCTGCTGCGCTAGCCATTGGCGCTCGGCCAGGCTGGTGGGCAGCTCGGCGAGGTTGACGGCAGTCTGGGTTGGCTGGTGGTGGGCCGTGAGTGTCTTGTCGAGCTCGGGAAGCACCGCCTCTAGCCGGTCGCCCCCCTGAGTAATGACGGCGCGGGCTGGTGCGAGGATGGCCTTGCTAGAGCGGTAGTTATCCGTCAAGACGATCAGCTGTACATCGCGGTAATGGCTGCGGAAGCGGTGGATGTTGCTCACATCTGCCCCCTGAAAGCTGTAGATTGCTTGGTCATCATCACCAACTGCCATAATATTGGGGCGGCCCTCGTGGAAGGGGCTACTCGTTAGCGAAAAGAGGATGCGCAGCTGTGCGAGGTTGGTATCTTGGAATTCATCTACCATGATGTATTGGTACTGCTCCTCTAGATTGGCGCGCAGCTCAGGCTGGGCATCGAGTGCCTGAGCGAGCTGGAGAATCATATCATCGTAGTCATAGAGACCAGCTGCGCTCAGCTCGGTGAGATATGCATCATAGACCTCAGCCAGGGCGCGCAGCTTACCCAGCCGCTTGCGATCTCTCAGGACATAGCTCCCAGTAGCGTCCTTCTCGCACCAGTGGTTACGCCAGGCGGTGAGCGGTGTGGTCTTACCGCTATCGAGTGTCTCGTCGATTGCTCGAGCCAGGCTCAGCGAGAAGCTATCAGCCAGTGGTGGAATGGTGGGTGGCAATGGCGGCAGTGGTAGCTGAGCTGCTTCGCCCGCCAGTGGGGCGAGCTTGCCGGCCATTGGTTTGCTTATTCGCCCGGCCGCAAAGACCTCTCTGAGGCGTGGCTCGACGGCCGCCACAAGTGCCTCATCCGCATCGATGACCTGCCGAAGCTCTGTGCTACTCAGACCAGCCTGCTTGAGCTGGCTAATACTGCGGCTGATGTCTTGCAGGTAGGTAAACTCACCATTTTGCTTGCTACTGAGAGGGTTATGATGATCGAGCTGGCCAAGGATACCGCGCAGAATCTCGTAGCTGCCAAGCTCATCGGTAGGTTTACGTGATGCACCGTGATAAAAATACTCCCGGTGGTGATTTATCACCTCACTGCCAAAGCTGTGGAAGGTATGGATAGCGACGCGGTAAGCATCTGCCCCAATAATACTGCGCAGACGCTGCCGCATCGCGGCTGCCCCACTGTCGGTAAAGGTAAGGCAGAGAATATTCTCGGGCAGTACATCTGTTTGGCGCAGGATGTTCGCGGCGCGCATGCTGAGTAGCTCTGTCTTGCCGGTACCGGGGCCAGCCACAACGAGCAGTGGCCCATCAATCGTATCGACAGCAGCGCGCTGCTGGTTATTGAGGTGCGTGTATCGAGTCGAAAATTCGTGTTCAGACATGTCTCCATTATCGCACACTCACCGCCTCGACTCTAGCGGCCAGGCCAAGATTCCGGTATAATATCCATCATGGACTTTGGTAACCACATGGATGTCGCATATGTGCAAAAGGCGCTCGCCGCGCGCTTTGGCGTGCAGCTAGTGATCGATCGCGTGGTGGCGCGCAATATTGCCGCGGGGCTTGCCGCCAAGGCATCGGTGTTTTTTGCGACAGACGGCCAGCTCTATTGCTTGGTCTATGGGCCATCGCGCCTTCTTCTCGGCGATGTTAAGAAGATCGCCGTGCGAATTGGCCTGCGCGCTGAGACATTCTTCCCGCCACGGGGCCAGCCAGAGTATTTTGATGAATTTGGCCGGCAAAAATTCGCGAAATATTCCCTGGCTTTGGACGCATCACCGATCGCGACATTATGTACTATCGCACCCTTGCGCCATACAACCCAGCCCTCATCCTCGTTGATGAGGTGAAGGACGGCCATATCTACCAAGCAGATAGTGACGCGCGCAGTGGCTGGCGGGTTGCCGCGAAGTGTCAGTATCATCGAGGAGGAATGAACTAACCTATGAAGGACTATCTGGTTATCATCCGGCGCAACTTTGCCTCGCCCATCGTGCTGGCGATTTTGCTTCTTGCTATGGCGCTGGTCTATGTGCGGGAATATCGCGATGCCTGGTTTATATCATTCGTCATTATGGTCAATTCGCTGATCGGTGCCGTGCAGGAGATTCGGGCTAAGCGCGCGCTGCGCAAGCTCGAGCTGATGAGCGCGCCGCGTGCCCGCATTGTCCAGGCCATGGTACTATCACCGAGGTGCTTTATGATGCACTGCAGGTTGGCGACACCCTTGCGCTACACACTGGCGATGAGCTACCCGCCGACGGCGTTGTGCTCGACGCAAAAGGCCTTGAAGTAAATGAGAGCATGCTCACGGGTGAATCTGCCGCGGTAGACAAAGCACCTGGCGATACTATCTATGCAGCCACAACAGTGGTAGCGGGTACAGCTCACGCTCGCGTCACAGCAGTTGGTAGCGCCACCAAGGCTGGTGCGATTAGTACCGTACTTAAGCAGTATGCGCCGCAGCCCACGCCGCTCCAGCGGGCCATCCAGCGGGCTATTACCGTCCTAACCTATGGTGCAGTGGTGCTGGCGCTGCTTATCTTCGCGCGCTACCATGTTGCGGGGCTGCAGGCGGTCAGCATCCTCAAGACGATTATTACCGCGGCGATCACAGTCGTGCCAGAAGGACTGCTCCTGGCGAGCTCGCTCCTGCTTGCCTTTGGCTCACTGCGCCTGGCTCAGGCCAAGGTCTTGCCGCAGAAGCTCTCGGCCATTGAGGCAATGGCGCTGCTTGGTGTGCTCTGCGTGGATAAGACGGGCACCTTAACAAGTGATGATGTTATGTTCGAGCACGCTGCGTCGTTCGACGCATCGACCAGTGATGAACAACTCGCCCACTACGCTGCCCTGGTTGCGCACGAAACCAGTGGTGGCAATGCGACCGGCCAGGCTATTCTTGCCGCACATCACGCTCCCTCTGCACACATCCAAGAGGTGATGGCGTTCTCATCGAGCCGGAAAATGGCGGGGGTGCGGGCCGAGATTGCTGGCTCAGTGCAGACGCTGATGCTAGGTGCACCAGAGTTTGTGGCACGGCTTGCCCCGCTCTCGCCAGCTCAGCAAGCGCAAATCGACGCCTGGGCAAATGACGGCCTGCGTGTTCTCCTGCTTGCCCGCTTTGCCGACAGCAGCGTGCCACTCAAGCAGCTCGCCGCTGGCTCAGGCCAGCCGCTGGGGGCGATTGTCCTGCGTAATAGTCTGCGTCATGGCGTGGTCGACACCGTGCGATTTTTGCAGGGCCAAGGAGTAACAATTCGCGTCATTAGCGGAGATAACCCACGAACGGTCAGCTATATCGCGAAGGCAGCGGGGATCCATCAGCCTGAGGCAGCTATCACCGGGGCGGAGCTTGCCCAGCTTGATGATGCAGCCTTTGCCCAGGCAGCCGATACCCACACAATCTTTGCCCGCGTCTTACCCGAGCAAAAGGAGCGGCTCATCGCTCACTTCTCAGAGCAAGGGCGATTCACTGGCATGGTGGGCGATGGTGTTAATGATGCCTTGGCGCTCAAGCGAGCCGACCTCGGCGTCGCGATGTATGCTGGTGCACCGGCCAGCCGGCGCGTTGCCGATATTATCCTGCTCAACAACTCCTTTACGTCTCTACCCCTCGGAATGGAGCTAGGCAATCGCATCATGCAGGCCATTGAGCTTATCGGCGTGCTCTTCTTCCATAAGATTATCTATGGTGTTGTGCTACTGGCCATTACCCTCACCCTCGGCATTATGTACCCATATGCGCCGCGCCACCTTACCTTTATGAATATCTTCCTCGTGACGATGCCGACCATTATGTGGACGCTCTTCCCACCCTCACCGCGGCACCGGATTGACCCCCGGCGCTTCTGGCACGACACCCTGCTGGCGGTGGCACCAATTGCAGTGCTCACAGGGCTAACGGTCGCTAGTGTGTATTGGCTTGGCCGCACACTCTACCCAGATCGCCTTGGCGAGGTAGCAACGATGACAGTGCTGGTAGCAACCTTCTACGGCGTGTATCTGGTATTTTTGGCTGGCCGCATGCTTGGCATCCAGCTCGATAAGCGGGCCCACCTTGCCCGCACGCTCTACATGCTCGCAGTGTTACTCGTGACAGTAGTGAGCTTTGGCATCATCCCGCTCCGCCAATTCTTCGACTTCACCCCACCAAACCTACTCCTGCTCTGGCCCAGCATTGCCATTATTATTCCAGTAACCATACTGCAATGGTGGTGGGCGTGGCGTGTGAGCCGGCGCTTTGCGGTGGCGTCCCGTGCTGAGTAGTGCAAAGTAATTAGTTTGACACACTTGCAGTAACGGGGGTCTTATAGTATTTTTAGAATTAACACAATAAACTAACCCTCGGGAAGGAGTGGCTATTATGTCGAATAATACGGATAGATACGATAAGATTATACGCAGAATGTTAGACGAGCCTGTGACGCTTGTGCTAACGAATGAAGAAGTTAGTAAGCTGATGTTGTTCATCAGTGAGCTGACACTTGGCCCCTATTCTCCCACTGAGGAAGAGTGGAAACAGATGGAAAATGTGCATGGTCTTCCCTCGGCTGATTATTATCATGACCTGTTCGAAAAACTGAGACAATTTCGAGACGCTCCTACTTCTCCTCGCGATAAATAAAGAATACCCTAAAGAATAGCATAGAATCATCATCCCAGCCATAAGGGGCGTATAGATAGACTACACCTGTATAATGAGTGTATCTATTCTTATATATCCTTGCTGGAGATACGGAATGGGTTGGGATAAAACGACGCCTTAAATCAACCAGTTTCTAGCAATGATACTTGATTTAAAATACAACTCGAGATATGTTTGATATAGCATTAATGTAATAAAGGAGTTTATATGTCATCTACTGACCCAACGTCGAGTTCAGGCAAAAAATACGACTACGACAAGCCAGTCACCATCACCTTTACCGCGAAAGAATGGTTTGATCTCACTGGGGCAATCGATGAGCTTACGATGGGCGACTATGCACCTGACATAAAAGGATGGGAATGGCTACAAGAGGTGATGGGTGTTGCAGACCGACAGACAATCAACAACTTGAGCGATAGGATCACTTACGCATGCCACAAAGAGCTCAATAGCTGATTAGGACACAATGCAAAGACGGTGATTCTCCTTGAATGCCAATTCTTCTGACGGTCAAGCAAATCCTTCTCCAGATAATGCGAAGGAAGAGATGCCAGATCGCTACATTCCAGACAATCTCGATGAAATTATGCAGAGAGTCTACGAGCATGGCGTCGTTCAGAGAAGACATCACATCCAACAGGGCATGAGCGAGCAAGAATATCTTCAAACGACAAGAGACACTATTACCTCACCTTCTATCATTGCTGAGCTTCAGCAGCACGGCGGCCCCACACGGATATACGGTCGTAAGTTTGGAGATACTGAACAAGTTGTCGTAGTCCCCTAAATATGGAGAGTGAGGCTAGAATTGATGGAGATCAAAATGCCGCATCCCTACGATGCACCATCATACCTATATGCAAACGCCCCTGTCGAAGGCGACAAGCAGAATATCTCACCGTGCGACTCTGGGCGGTAGCGAGCAACACACTGACCTCCCTCTCCTGTTGCTGCGCGAAGAATATTGCGCGAGTCGGGTGATGAATTTTGCTCGATACTAAGCAGTGGCGATGTTTTGCCATACTCACTATACGATTGCCACGACGAGCAGCCACCAGAGCAATCGGCAAAAGGCTGAGCTTGGAGCAGCTTCTGGCGTATCTTCGTGTCTGTAACGTAGCCAAGTACTGTGCCACTTGGGCTTTCGCGGCTGAGCTGAGGCGACCCTTTGCTATATTTGACATCGAGCGATTGCGTATACTCGCGAGAAAAGCGCTCCTTGAGCGTCTCAGTTGCATTAACCCGTGCGAACGGCGCATCCAAAAGCAGATAGGGAAGGCCGTACGTAACAGCACTGTACGTGATGAGGAGAACCCCAACGATAATAATCTTTCTTCGAGTAGAGTGTCGCATAAAACTTATTATAGCCTATTAGCATGCGGGCGTCTAATCCAACACTGTCGCTCCTGTTCTTGGCCCGCGATGTAAGGCAATAATTGCGTAATAAGATAATTCAAAGGTGTGCTCACTATCGACAGAAAAACACCAAATACCCCTTACAGGGCGAACATGACAAGCAGAAAGGCGAGTCAGAGGTTCGCACGGGTAGCTAGCCCGCTGATTCCTCCTCTCCTGATCCGAAGGCAACAAAAACGTTGCATGTCCGAAAGTCTGCGTCATAGGATGTCCCGTATGCTCGGTTGGAGCCAATATAGACATCAGTGACACGTGAGTCGACTTGCTGTAGCGCGTGGCGTAAAGCCTGTGTGCAGCTGTCACTATCCTTGATGATACTTAAATCTTCAAGAATGTAGAGACATAGCACACAATCTCGCACATCGCGATCTCCTACTTCGCTGGTGAATCGCTCGACGATATGCGGGATGTCCCGCTCTTTGAAGCTTGCGATTCTCTTAGCTCGGTAGGCCATCTGGCTCCTCAGATAGTTCTCCTCATCCATCTGGTATTCACGGAGGACTGCTACAGGGATCAGCTGAGCCATTTTGCTCACAACCTCTCTGCTTGTCATGGAAGCTTCTGAGCAGGATAACTCAAAAGCTAATATATATATCAATATATGGCGAGCGTGTCAATAAGATAAACGTTCTCTCATTTCCTCATGACCCTTGGCGATTGAGACCTATAACAATGTAAGTAAAAGAGCGGCCGATACAGCATAGAGGAGAGTGTATGTGATATGGAGTGGCATATTCCATGCAAGGTATGTTCTTACTGTCTTCTCATCATCCAATCGCTGCGCACCATTGACAAAAAATTCCGCCTTGGCAAAGCCAGTTACCATATGAGTGGTAAGCATGAGAAATGGAACAGCCGCTGCAACCACGAGTGGAGCCGGCCCTCTCGTATAGTTGGTAGCGAGAGAAATTATCGACAACATTGCGTGGCCAACCAATACAGCTGTGTGGTAGATCTGCACTCGAGTATTATTACGAAACAGTGCCCAATTTTGAGATGCGCCAGGTATCTTGTGTTTTAAAATATAATCAAAATAGCGTCCTAAAGTAATAGTATACATAAGCATCATCCCAGCCATAAGAGCTGTATAGATAACCTGTACTTGTATCATGAGTGCGCCCATTTTTGCATTTCCTTTCTCAATGTCTGAATCGTGAAGAATCACTTTTTTATAAGAGCGATATAAAGCCACTACGTAAGCCGGTCAAGCACCACCAAATGCTCACTGTGCGGCGTGCGAGGGAAGAAGTTGTAGCCTCGGTGGTAGGCAATGCCATAGTGCGTAGCAAGAAGTGCCACGTCGCGTGCTTGGGTGACAGGGTTGCAACTGAGGTAGAGGATGCGCTGCGGCTGAGCAGTGAGGAGCTTGGTAATAACATCGGCATGAAGGCCAGCGCGTGGTGGATCGAGGATAATAAGCGCATCACGAGTAATATACTCCAGCGCTTGCTCGCTGGGTGCGAGAACGGCCTTGGCCTGGCCCGTGCGGCCTAGCTGCTGGATATTACGCTGCATCTCACGCACCGCATCAGCGTTGATCTCTACTAGTGTGACGTTATCACTGCCGATTGTGAGGCCAATCGTCCCTACCCCGGCATAGAGGTCGAGCGTTGGCTGCGACGTGCCATCCTGCACCGGGACGAACCGCTGCATGTCGCGCAGTGCTTGCTCATAGACCGGCAGATTAACCTGGAAGAACCCCTCAGTGGCATAGCGAAATGGCACGCCAAGAATGGTGTCTTGCAAGACAGGATCGCCAAAGCATGCCAAGCGCTCGGTGATGCGACTGGCTGGCGAACGGGGGTCGGAGTAGATAATCTCGCCGCCCTGGGCTGGCAGGGCCTCGGCTTCGTCTGGGCTGATAACATCGCCTAGGTGGTCTTTGGTGTAGAGCTGCCACACGCAGTGGCCGGCTTGGTCGCAGCGGATGAGGAGGGTCTTGAGCTGGCGCGCTGTCACTTGCTTGGTGCGCAGCAGGTCGCGCACCTGCCGGGCGAGCTGGTTGATCTCTGGCCGAGCTAAGCTTGTCCCGTCAACGACAATCTTACCCTTGCTCCCCCGCCGAAAGAACGCGAGGTCGAGCGTCTCGGTGCCATCCTCTGCCCTGTCGCTATACCAACTGAGCTCAACTTTATTACGGTAGCCATAGGGTACATCATCACAAAAAACGTCAATTGGCTCTGGCAAGACAATATCGTGCAGCTCAAAGGCCTCCTCGATCAGCGCTGCCTTATAATGCTGCTCGCTTGCCAGTGGCATAATTTGCCATGGGCTGGTGCTGAGGTAGCTCTCGGGGTCGCGCGGGGTGATACGCTCGGGCGAAGCAGTCAGCACCTCAGTCACCACTCCTTCGACGAAGTGTGATTTTTTCTTGGTGATGCGAATAGTGACGGTCTCGCCAGGTAACCCACCCCAGACGAAGGCTTTGCGGCCATCATCAAGCGTGCCGAGGGCTTGCCCACCACCGACGATCTTTTCGAGCTGGATTGTTGCGAATGTTGGTTTTCTCATTATAGTCTAGTATACCATGTGTCGCGAGGTGATGGCGGTATCGATGAGTGGTGCACGGGGCTTCTCTACTGCCCTTGCTGCCACTGCCAGGTGGTGACCATGGGGTGGTCGGTGTGGTGCTCGCGTACGTGGGCGAGGCACTGCTCAATCGCTGCGTGGCAGTGCCCGGTGAGGCGCTGGGCATCGTCTGGAGAGATGACGCCTGTTGCGCTAAGACACGTTGCGGCGGCAATAGCAAGATCATAGCGGCTAGCCTGCTGATGAATGAGGCTCGTCATGAGCGTGTCACCGCGCGTGCCAGGCCGAAGCTATGGATAGCAAACTGCCGACCATCGACCCCATAAGCAAAGAGCGTTGCAGCGAGGGAGCGCTCCTCACCCGGGTAGGCAATAATCACCGGTTTGGTCGTTGTGAGGGTACGGGCAAGCGTTCGCCGTGAAACGGGCTGAGCAAGCGTGCCAAAGCCACGCGGTGTGAGGCTCGAGATATTGACACAGCGCACCCGAGCAGCCGGGCAAGACTGATTGATAAGCTGAATGGCGGCCAGTACCTCTGTAGTAGCGACGTCACCACACGCGGCAAGCACAATATCTGGGCTGGCGTGGCTGGCGAAGTTCCACGTAGCAAGCCCCGCCTGCATCTGAGCTCGAGCCGCCTTAGTGGTGAGCCAGGTAGGCTGCGTGGTATCGCTGGCATGCAGCACATTGATCACCTGCGTGCTCGACAGTATCATATCGAGGGCTACCACTGCGCAGTTGCTATCGGCTGGGAAGTAGACCGTTGTGGGGGCGTCTCGCTGATCAAGCGCATTGGTTACCTGCTCAGCACTCTGATGCGAGAGGATGGTGTTGAGGCTCGGTAGCGATGCGCCGCTTGGCTGGCTTGATAGAGCTGCGGTATACGAGCGACTTGCCGCGCTCATGTTCTCATGCACGGACGCTCCAACGAAGACGCTTTGCCTCCCCTGCTCGAGATAGCCAAGTTGCATACCGCGTAGCGCACCTGCCGCTGGGTAGCTCATCGTGTGGCTATCTGGCGCGTGTGGTGCTGCGCTGGGCTTATTACCCCACTGCCAGGCTCGCGGGCTTGACGCAAACCGCTGAGCGAGCGTACCGCTCTGTAGCGACGGACTTATAAAAAGCCGGAAGCTATCTAGCGCCGCATCCTTGGCAAGATCGGCCAGATACGAGCTAGCACTAGAAAGCGTATTGCTGCGCTGCGTGCCAGGTGGCGTCGCAACGACCGCATAAGGCTCAATAGCCGGCCGGCGTAGTCGCGTGGCCGACAGGGCGGGCTGCGTAGCGGTGAGCTGAGCTGCACCTGAGGAGGGGTCATTATCAGCATGAGCTGCAGCCGTGTGTGGCAAGGCCTTCGTCTCGGCGAAGGTGAGATTGCCTGCTGCATCAAACAGATTCTCTGGCTCACACCACGCAAGTATCTGAGCAAGCCACGCCTGCGTGCCTGCCCAGCTCGAGTCAGCGCCATCTGCTTTGCGGTGAGCAAGCGCTGTCTGTGCCCGGGCAATGCTTGACGGCGGAACATCGCCACTATCATGCTCGGCCGGAGCGAGCGAGTCCTCTTGTACTTTACGCTCATCTAGTAACGCCTCAAACTGCTCTGGAGTACGCACAATCAACAGCGGTCGGCGGGCTTTGTGTGGGCGTGGCTGGGCTGGCTGGCGCAAAGCAGCAGTGCGCTCAGCTGCCCACGCGAGCGCAGCAGTGTAGTCTGCATCTGGCTGGCGCGGGTCGGCTGTGGTGCAGTCAACGATTTGTGGCTCATACCCATAACCAATAAAAAGCGCAAGCAGCTCGTAGGTGGAAAGCGTGGCGAGCAGCGTCTTGGGCCGTAGCTGGACGATCGGGATAATCGTGCCGTCAGTCGCTGGGTTAAGGAGTTTTGCTAGGTGCCATGGAGTATCGTCTTGGGCCACCGCGCTATCGATCAAACAGTAGATTGTTTGCTCTGGCTGGCCAAGTACTCTGCCGCTTGCCTGGGCGAGTGCACCGCCAAGACGAGCGTCACAGAGGTGTATTGTGCTAGATAGTGAGGTTTGCGGGTCGTGTGTTAACGTGCAGAGCGCATCAATCCCCGCTTGTGAGCGCGCAATATCGCAGCCAGGTTGCAACATATCATAGACGAGCGCATAAGCGCGTGCTGCCGCCCATCGCTCGCGATCGGTAATAATCAGCGGCGCTGCGCCATTTGACTGATCATACTCCGCAATCTGAGCCAAGCTAAAGCTCAGTGCGAAGTCCGCCGCAAGCGCTGCCCGCAGCTCATCCGAGTAAAGCTGCTTTATATCGCTTGTCTGCAATGGCTGTCCAGCTGGCGGCGTGCGCCAGAGTGCACGCTGTGCTAGCACAGTATAATAGGCCGCTTGCCGGTAGCGCATCGTCATCCCACCATTCGTATCCATTGCTTCTAGTATACACGCTTGTGCTTGCTGACGGAATAGGTCGGGACGAGATTGTGCTCATTTACGACCCATGGGCTTGTCTGCTACACTACCAGTATGAAACGACGCGTTGCCAGCCACGGCCAACATTTTTTGCGCAGCCCCCGCGTGGCGTCTGTATTACTGGGCCATAGTACCATCCGCCGGCGCGATACGGTTTATGACCTTGGGGCGGGTAGCGGTGTCATTACGAGCGCCTTGGCGCGGCGCTGCAGCCAGGTGGTAGCGGTCGAGAATGAGCCACGTGCGCTCGATGCTCTGCGCAGGCATACTGCAGCCATGCCACATGTCCGCATCATCGCGGCCGATATCTGCCAGCTTACGCTTCCTGCTGGGCCATATAAAGTATTTGCCAATATCCCCTTTGCACTCAGTGCCGATATTGTGCGGATGCTCACCACTGCTTCCACCCCACCACAGGCGATTTATCTCATCGTTCAGCGCCAATTTGCGTACAAGCTCGTGCCGAGCGACCGCCACTTCACAGCGGCGCTGGGTGCTCAGCTGGCACCGTGGTGGCAGGTGCGGATCCGTTACTGCTTGCGCCGGACGGACTTCACGCCGCCACCAGCGGTCGATACAGTACTGCTCGAGCTCTTGCCGCGCACCGAGCCCTGGCTGCCACGCAGTCAGCAGGCAGCGTACGGCCGGTTTGTCACGCAACACTACGCCCAGCCGCGGCGCTTCGCCGCCCTGCCGCGAGCCCAGCTTGGCATCAACTCTGAACGTAAGCCGTCAGAGCTCCAGCCCAAGCAGTGGGTGCAGCTGTATCAAGCAATGCAGATGAAATAATAATAAACTTTCTAAACCAGGGTGAGCGGTCTACTGGCAAATACCCCACGACACCTATAGTGGCTCGTACTGATAAAACCGGTTGCTGTCGTGTGCACGTGCATTGGTAATAATATGTGCTGGGCGCGTTAGATCGCGATGTTGCTGGCGGTAAGCACGCGTTGCAGTAAAGACAGTTTGCTGCTCGGGCACAGTAGTAACAACGCGCAATCGGTCGTTATAGCGGGCAATCATTTCATACATTGGTCGCTCCGTCTCAGTCACGGCAAGTGTCATAGGGCGATCGACACGCACATTGTCACCCTGGAGTTGGTCGTTGAGAAGCTTGACGTCGCTCGAGTAGTGAGCAAGAACATCTGGATTGTAGCGATACGTCTCGGCATAGCGTCCGATACCAGTAAGGGTAAGCCCACCAATTAAGAGCGCCATAGGCAGTAACCCAGCCACCCGGGCATATGGATTGCGTGGAAACATCTGGTACCAGTGGTTAATCAGCCACGCCACGCCAAATGCAATGATGATCGCCACCACCGGAAAGAGTGAGGTTACCAGCTGTGGATTGATAATCACTACGCCCAGTAACGGCAATCCCACCAGGAGCGCTGCATAGCTGCGAGCTGTGTAGTAGTGGCTCAGGAGCGAGGCAAGACCAATCAGCATAATTAGAATCATACCGACCGAGTACAATGGCTGCACAAGGTATGATTTGTTTGACGTAAAGAGCCCAAAGAGCGTCGTGCCAAGGTGGCGAAGGTTTGCCCCCACATTGATCGATTCGAGCGGCAAGCCAAAGAGCTGCTTGAGTACATCATGGTTAGTGATGCTTGCGTAGATAAGGGGCAGCATCGCCACGAGGCCAATGACGGCTGCCAGAGCAAGACGGCTGCGCTGCACGCGCAGAATTGTATAGCGAGCGTGCGGATGAGACACCCCCAGAATCCCAAGCGCAACAACGACATAGATACCAAGTGGCGCATACAGCAGGAGTGCCGCCAGCACACAGGCCGTCACTTTCCAGAGAGTGGAGAGAAACTTCTTCGTCCGAATGGCGCGCGTTGCAGCATAGAGCAGCCACACAGTGAGGCAGCTAAAAAGTATAGCTGGCGTGCCATCTTGCGCCAAGAAAAGAAACTGCGCCGTCATCGTCACGAGGATCGTTGTAATAAGCGCAATGTTCCGGGAAAACCAGGAGCGAAATAGAAGGAGTAACCCAAGCGCTGTCATCAAAGCAATCGCCATAGATGGTAGCTTCACCGACAGTGGTGTCACGCCGAGCACTGCAAAGCTTAATTTTTGCAAGCCATGATATGGCGCATTGATAACCATAGCGGGAGTAAGATTCTGGAAGGATAATTGGCTGCTTTGCAGCGCGCTATCGAGCTCACCTTGTCGCAACTCACCAGGGATAAACAGCCCAGCCAGCACAACTGCCGCAATAATTGCTACCACTACAAAGCCATAGCCGAGGCCATACCGCCAGCGGTACAAATGATAGTCGACAACTTGCTTTGCCATATTGCCCTATTATACCCGAGTTTGCGGGGGTGCTCAAGAGCGAACCGCCTGCCCTTTGCGCGTTCGCAGCAGCACATACCACAGATAGAGCGAGCCAAGACCAGAGATAGTGAGGCCAAGAGCAGCACCAGCCGTCGTCTGGAGGAAAGTGTGTGGGCCGAATCCATCTTTAACAAAATAGTGGTGATAGAGATATACGGCCGCTAATGCGACAAAATAACCAAGGATGGCCACAAACGCTGCTGCTTGCTGACGGTACGGCGCAATCGCTGAACGCAACGTGCGAATAATGACATAGACAGCTTGCACGACAAGGTTGATTGCATAAACAAACATAATGAACATGGTGATATACACATGTGGCTCTGTCCTCTCAAAGCCAGTTGACGTGATGTAAATACCCATTGCTTCAACAAGAGTGAGAAAAACGCCAATAAGGGTAATCCCGCAGCAGACAAGAATTATAGCGAGGCGCTCAATGATTCTGCGCTGCTGTTTGGTTTGGATTGTCTGAGTTGTAACGGTTGTTGTGTGGGATGTGGCCATAGATGCCTCCTTTATTGCGCTAGGCTGCTTGTGATTGTATTATAGCAAGGTTGCACAAAGGATACATTTCCTCTGCCTCTCGAGGACTAAACGTAATGTAGATAGTAGTATCATAGCGAGACCACAAACAGAGGCGTTATGTGAGCGATATAGCCTTGTCATTATTCGCTTGTCTCATCGATGCCGATTGTCCCAACTGATACCACAGGTATATTGCGCCGAGTGTGACCATGATAATACCCATCAGTACCGCTAGAGGATTGGCGAATGCCATGATGTCCTGCTGTGATTGATTATGTATGAGTGTATTGTATCCTATCTCGACACCCGCGAGCAGTGGATAGAGCAGTGTAACACCGAGCCCAAACCCTTCCTCGTGGTAGCGCTGCCCCGAGCGACGGGTGTAAGTATGGATTAGCGCAATTGCCTCAATAATGAGGGCAATCCCGAGTATCCAAAATAAGCCTACAACGACATATTCTATCCAAATCAAGAATGCAAACGGCCCAATGGCAGAGACTGCTACTGCCCAGCCAAGATAGATGAGCCACCCAGCAGTGCCAAGGAGACTGAGTGCTCCACCAACCATCGCACAGCGAACCAGTGGTGGGCAGGACGGTAAGGGTGAAGATGATTCTTTAGTGAGTTGTGTGCGTGGTGATGTCGTGCGAGCTGCCATTGCTGTGGTCCTCCTATGTGTAATACCTATAGCATAGCATTAATCATGCCGCCTGTCGAGACTCATAAAGCGTAGGCGCTCGATGATTCTGCGCTGCCCCAGTGGAGGATGCTTGAGATGGATCGTTTGCACTGGGGTGGTTTGTGTTTGAGTTGTCATAGTATTCTCCTCGCTATGTATGTGCAATAATCGCTAATGTGGTACGTCTAAAAACCTAAAAGTCTTTTTCGCGCAGCTTTGCTGTGTATTAGTGCTGAGTATCCCATCGAATACCACATACACACAGCACTCAGAGTAGTTACTATAATGCCGAAGAAACACAACTGTGGGCTCGACGAAAACACATGAATTTGCTGTGCAGACAAAGCATTATAGACGGCCTCACCCGCTATCAGTAATGGAAAGAACAGTGCCAAGGCGAGCCAAAATCCCTCTTCGCGATAGCGCTGGTTACCACGGCCGGCGTATATACGAATAATTGCAATTCCTTCGACAATAAGCATAACACTAAGCCACCAGAAAAGAGTTATCAAGCTAATATGTAGCAAAAAATATGGTGTAAAGAGAAAAACTGCGAACATCCAGCCAAGATAGATGAGCCACCCAGCAGTACCAAGGAGGCCAAGTGCTCCACAAATCATCACATAGCGGACCAGTGGTGGGCAGGATGATAAGGGAGAGGATGACTCTTCGGTGGATTGTACGCGTGATGATATTGTGTGGGCTGCCATTGCGACGACTCTCCTACGTATAATGGTTATAGCATAACATCAATCGTGCCGCCTGTCGAGGCTCATAAAGCGCAGCCGCTCGGGGTGGAAGTAGAGTTGGATTTTGCCCACTGGGCCGTTGCGGTGCTTGGCGATGATGAGATCGGTGATATTTTGGAACTCAGGATTGTCTGGCTCGTAGTAGCCAGGCCGGTAGATAAAGGAGACAATATCAGCGTCTTGCTCAATTGAACCTGACTCACGCAGGTCGGCTAATTGTGGCACCGGCGGCGTGCGCGACTCCACCGAGCGGCTCAGCTGGCTTAGGGCGATGACTGGTACATTGAGCTCGCGGGCAATCAGCTTGAGTCCGCGCGATATCTCACTCACCTCTTGGACGCGGTTGCCATTGTGGTTGCCGTTGGCTTGCATCAGCTGCAAGTAGTCGACGATCACCAGCCCAAGCTGCTGGTCGTGCATGGCGCGCCGTGCCTTGGTGCGCATCTCGAGGACGCTTAGGCCTGGCGTGTCATCGATGAAGATTGGCGCTTCGGCCATCTCACCCATTGCCTCGGAGAGCTTAGCCCAGTCATCATCACTAAGGTTACCGGTGCGGATATTCCAGCTATCCACGCCACTGGCATCAGCGAGCATGCGGTCGGTCAGCTGCTCCTTGCTCATCTCGAGTGAAAAGAAGAGAACAGGCTTTTTCTCGATCGTTGCGACATTGTAGGCGAGGTTTGTCACTAGTGTTGTCTTACCCATGGCGGGGCGAGCCGCAATGATAATAAGGTCGGAGCGCTGCAGGCCAGCCGTCATGGTGTCGAGGTCGCGGTAGCCTGTGCGAATGCCACGCAGCTGTCCTTTGTTGCGGTGGAGCTCTTCAATACGGTCGAAGCTATCGGTGAGAATACTCTCCAGGCTAACGAGGTCTTGCTTGAGTGACTGGTCAGACACACTAAAGAGCTCTGCCTCGGCTTTTTCGAGCAGCTCTTGGGTGGTGGTGTTTTCGTCGAAGCCAAGCTGGCTGATGTCGGCACTGGCTTTGATGAGGCGCCGCCGCACCGCCTTTTGGGCAACGATCTCGGCATAGCTGCTGGCGTGGGCTGCGGTAGGGACGTAGTTGGTTAGCTCGGTTAGGTAGGCCGAGCCACCTACCTCGGCAAGCTGGTCTTTCTTTTGCAGTTCGTCGGTCAAGGTAAGGAGGTCGACTGGCTTGTGCCGCTCGTAGAGGCGCATCATTGCTCCAAAGATCATCGCGTGACGCTTATCATAAAAGTCTTCTGCGCCGACATGCTCGCTGGCATCAGCCAAGACTTCTTCGTCGATAAGTACCGCACCAAGCAAACTCATCTCAGCATCGAGACTTTGTGGTGGTACTTTGCCTTTTGGTTGAGGTGATTGGTCAGCCATTGATGGTAATTTCTTCTCCTCCCCCCATCATAGCAAGAATGGCGGCTTTTTGGCGATCTTTGGGTGGTTTACTGCTCGCGAGTACGGCGATCTCTGCAGTAATGCCGAGGCAATTTAGCGCTGCGCTGAGTGTGGGGAGGGCGCGATCGATCTGCATTTTGGCGAATTTTTTGCCAGCATAGATCGTTAGCGTCTGGCCGTCAAACGCGTGACCTGCCTTGGCGAGGTACGTGCGCGCCCCGACTGCCCCTACTGCATCAAGAAATTGCTCCCATGGGAAGTCGACTGGGTCTGGGCTTGCTGCGGGCGTTTCATCGTTTGCTGTAGAAACGCTTGGTTGCTTGGCTGGTGTATGATCGGCAGCGGAAGCACTTGGAGCACCAGACTGACCAGCCGATGCTGTTGCCGCACCATCTGTCTCCTGACGAGGAGGGTCTGAAGGAGGAGTTGTAGGAGATGCTTGTGGTGATGGTGTAGCTGGTGAGTGGGTATATGACGCAACCGGCTCGCTGACGGTAGCGGGCGATGGCTGACAATGAGGTGCTGTGGCTGGTGACGTAGCTCTGCTTGCAAGAGCAGTAAGCAGTGCAATGCGTGGCCAACCAGCTCGTAGTACAGCCAGTAGTTTATCGAGTAATGGCAACAGTGCTGCGTCCTCTACAACACGCTGGCGAGCAATGCCAAGCAGCTGCTCGGCAAGAAGTTCAGCCGGCGTGCCAGCTGCCTCAGCTTCATCAATTAGTTGGGCAGCGCGACCAATATCTGCCGTAGCATAAGCAGCCAGTAGCCCCTCTACTAGCTCATCCTGCGCAAGGCCCAGCACTTCTGCGACCATCGCGCGGTCGATTGTCTCATTACTTAGTGAGCGCAGTTGGTCAAGCAAGCTAATGCTGTCGCGGAAGCTTCCCTTCCCTTGCTCAGCAATCAGCTCCAATGCATCGGGTGTAATGGCAATCTTCTCCTGCTCAGCAATAAACGCCAAATGCTTGGCTGCATCACGTGGACTAATTGCTCGAAAATTGAAGCGTTGCACCCGGCTGAGGATCGTCGCCGGAAGCTTGTCGGCATCGGTCGTCGCAAGAATGAAGACGACATGCTCGGGTGGCTCTTCTAGCGTCTTAAGCAAGGCATTAAAGGCCGACTTGCTGAGCATATGAACTTCATCGATAATGTAGATCTTTTTTGGACTGCTGGTTGGTGCAATTTGCACCTTGTCGCGCAAATCACGAATATCCTCCACAGAGTTATTGCTCGCTGCGTCGATCTCGATAATATCAAGATGGGTCGACTCGTCGGTATATGGTAGGCCGTTGATCTCATGCGCCAAGATGCGGGCGATCGATGTCTTACCGACCCCACGTGGTCCCGTCAAGAGATAGGCATGGGCAATATGCCCACTCGCAATTGCCCGCTGCAAAATCCGCGTGATATGCGACTGCCCCACAATCTCATCCAGCGACCGACTCCGATACGTCCGATATAGTGCTCTGCTCATTTGCTATAATTATACCGCAGAATGGATGGAGATGCGATCGAAGTGTTAACTTCTGCATTGATCCTATACATGCAATTGTACAAAACCGCCACAGGATGGTAGTATGTGGTCTGTAATTAGTAAGCAAGGAGTCTCGTAGATGATCGATATGAACAACCTCAACCAACAACTACAACTCGGCCGCGAAGAACTCGCTGCAAACGACAAAGCAATCCTTTCACTACAGCGCCGTATTGCGATCTGGCGAGCAATGATCGATGAGAACGACGCCGACCTCTCA
>CAKMNX010000020.1 GCA_927910745.1 uncultured Candidatus Saccharibacteria bacterium
TGTTTTCTTTCCCTCCCTCCCCTCCCAGCATATAGTACAATCGATTTGTACTATAGTTACCTGTTTTTTCTCTGTTGCAGCGGTTCTCTTTTCTCTTCTTCTATATATTTATATATAATAGGAGAGAAATCGATATGGGTATATGGATGTATGGATATATAAAGATAGAGAATAGTATGGATATAGAGAGTAGAGATAAAGATAAAGTAAATAGAGATAGAAATAAAGAGATATAAAGATATAAATAGATAAAGAAGGAGAAGATAGAATATAAGAATTATGACAAAAAGAGATTGTGGTTATAGAAGCTATCAATCAGTTATGCAGAGCATACTATTGCTGACCCTGGTATAATACAGCTATGGCATTACAAAATAAAAAATCTCTAGGGCAGCATTGGCTCAAAGACCCGGATATGCTAGCAGCGATTGCCGATGCAGCGGCGCTAACCCCTGACGATACAGTATTGGAAATTGGTCCTGGGCTTGGCACATTGACAAGCCGGCTCCTTGCTCGGGCAGGCAGGGTAACCGCGGTAGAGTACGATGCTGATCTAGCGCGCAAACTACCAGGGCAATTCCCTGGCAAGCAATTAACAGTCGTACATGAGGATATTCTGCAGTTTGACCTTAGCCAGCTTCCTACTGACTATGTTGTGGTAGCAAATGTGCCGTATTACATTACGAGCAAGATTGTCCAAAAGCTGCTGACAGCGGAGAATAAGCCGCGCCGCACAGTACTGCTGGTGCAGAAGGAGGTAGCTGAGCGAATTGCCGCTGAGCCTGGTGCAATGAGCCTATTAGGAGTGAGCGCTCAGCTTTATGCTGAGGCGAAGCAAGGCCCAGTGGTACCACGCCAATTCTTTGTGCCGCCGCCCAAGGTAGATTCGCAGGTAGTGGTGCTCGAGACGCGCGCCCAGCCTCTCGTGTCGTCAGCAGACGAAAAGGATTTCTTCCGCGTGGTACGAGCGGGCTTTGTAGCGAAGCGCAAGAAGCTGCGCAGTGCACTTGCAGCGGGCCTTGCACTAGACAAGACAGAAGTCGAGACGATGCTGCAACACGCTGGTATATCACCAGACTGGCGGGCAGAGGATGTGTCGATTGCCCAGTGGCTCGCTATTATGCAAGAGTGGCGCGCGCGATGATCCGGCTGATCAGCCTACTTGCTTTCCATCAGAACTCCTCGTTAGCGTGTCATCGAGCAGTGATGGCACAATGCTCGACCGCACGCTAGGTGAGATACACCACCGCGGTGGTAGCACACCGACAGGCCTTCTGCCAGGCGAGTGGGGCTGCGTATGCAGACGTGGTGTATCAGCGGGTTGTCTATGGTGTAAGTCGCAGCTATGACCAGCTCTGCGAGGTCGATAGCGGCGCGACGACTCGCCACACTGCGGAGGTGGTAGCCGACGGCCTCGTGACGCGCTCGCCTGGAGTGGGGTTGCTGCTGCCAGTGGCTGACTGCGTGGCGACGGTGCTATATGACCCAGTGCAACGGGTGCTCGCGCTATTGCACCTGGGGCGGCATTCGACACTCTCGCCACTACTCGTGCGGACGATAGATCGCCTCGTCCACGAAGGCTCTCGGGCAGAGGATGTCATTGTCTGGATGAGTCCGAGCGCGCAGCGGCCGAGCTATGTGATGCAGTATTTCGACCAAATGGCTGACTCAACTTGGCAGCCCTTTTGCTCGCACGAAGCTGATGGTATCCATCTTGACTTGCCGGGATTTAATGCTGCTGCGTGCCAGCGCGCGGGCATTGTGCCGCGCAATATCCACATCTCGCCTGTCGATACAGTAACAAACCCCGACTACTTCTCGCACGCAGCGGGTGACACTGGTGGGCGGTTTGCGGTGCTGGCGATGATGCGAGAAAAGTAACGGCAATCTGCAGATAGACGAACGTCAAGCTCCTCCGTGGTATGACTGCGTCGGCTACTCCCGTATACCTTGCAATATGTAATTACATCAGCTATTCTGTGATAAGAAAAGGTTTGTCCATCAATCAACTGTGGGTGGATGCAAGAGAAGGAGCGTGATTATGGGATGGTTCAAAAATTCGTTTGGCATTGGGGCTGGTGTAACGCTGGGAGATATGGCAGCCCAGACCGGTGTTGCTATGGCAGTTGATATTATTGATGGATCGACCAAGAAGCTGCAGGATGACTATCGCATAGAGCATTTTGACCCAATTATTCGCGACGATATTTCGCACATTATTGCACGTAGTGCGCTGAGTGAGATATCATATCCCTTTCCTACTGAGCTCGATTCCAATGCGAAGGCCGCGCAGCAGCCAGGGGAGAAGAGTAGCTTCGTGCGGCGGCACAAGATCGCTGTCGGTATAACTGCTGCGCTTGTGCTGGTGGCAATATGCAACCCCAAGCAAAGCGCCATCGTATTGCTTATTGGGCTGTGGCTGCTGATTGTCGCCGTCGGCATCGCTATATTCAAAAAAGCAAGCCACACTGCCACAGGCATGATGGTTGGTGCGCTCAGTGCACCAAGGGAGCAGCTTATCAAGGATGGTCAGCAGTATTGGCGTATTCGCGAATATGTGCGCCAAGCCCTGGCTGCATCTGAGCTCAGCCCACAAGATGCTGTACTAAAACTTAGTCGCACCCAACTTGGGCAGCAATTCCCAGACACAGTGGAAGAGATCGAGGCAAACGCCTTTTACTATAAGCAAAAACTGCAGCAATAAGCGAATAGAAGGAGCAACGGGCTAGTGATATCCTGGCCGGTTTCTTAGCTGCTTTAATGTTGTGTATAAATCCAGCAGTGTTGATGTATGAGAGACGGCTGTTGGTTCTTCTGGGTTGCATTTGTGTCGCGCGGAGTTGTACAGCCATACTAGCTGCTATTGTAGCATCTTTAATCTTTCTGCGTGAGGTCTTCGCCCAGCTTATCACGCAGCTTTGCTGGCACAGAATAGCCTTTCTCTCGGAGTTTAGTGAGGATACGTGCCTGCTGCTCAGATGAATAATATACGGTTGGGCGTCGACCTTGCTCTTTGCGCATTATGCCGGTCAGACTGTCCTCGCCTTCGGATTTTTCTTGATTAAGGGCGGCAATAGCTCGTCGCACTGTCATGTCGTGTACACCAAGTGCTCTGGCGAGTTGCGGGCAGGTCATTTCTTCTTCCTGTGGAGGGAGGAGTGTATGGGTATCAGCGTTGTGGGGACGAAAATGCTTTTGGAGGCTCAGAAGTTGTTTGGGTGTGATGAATGGGCGCATCGATTTGCCGCGTGGAGCGACAATGATCTCGCCGATCTTCTTGATAACCCGATGATCTCTTAAAGCTTTCTCTACCATATGCGGTGTTATACCAAGGTGGCGAGAAGCCCGGCCAACAGATATAAGTGGCTCTGGGCTATGATGATAGACGCCATGGAGCCAGTTGTTGTTCGTCTGGTCGGCAGCGATACGCTGATGCACATCAGCAAGTGGGCTCGTGAGTGCATCATACATATACCAGGCAAAATGATGATCGGTCGATAGAGCAACACCACAGGTCTCATCTTGCGCGAGCTCAGCAAGATCGTGTTTTCTATACTCGTGCAATGGTTGATAGCTATTGCCTTGAGTCTGCATGGCTTGTTCTACAGCTGGAGTATCAAAAACAAAAGCAACATCTGGATAGGTGATAACGGTGCGAGCAGGCTGGGTGTCGTGTGGTTGGATGGTTGCAATAAAGCGAAGGAGTTGCTGCGATGCAGATGTTTCTTGAATATGTTGTGACATATAGGCCTGCGCTGGGTCGTGAGTAGAAAGGCCGAGATCATTCTCAAGCAAAAAGCGTAGAAGTTTGTGCAAGTCGTTGAGCTTTTCTACTTGAGCAGTATGATTATCAAATGTCTCGGATAATTGTGCTGATTGCTGGGGTTTTTCCATACGCATTACCATACTATAGCATAGGTAGTAGGAGTACATATCAAGCCTGAGTGCTTAGCGAACCGTCGCACCAAGCGATCGCCCCAGGTAAGCTGCCACTTGCTCGGCTTGCTCGGGCGAGAGGTGGTAGCCTCGCTTGTGAGATGGCTGGCCGTTCTCAAGCCGTGCACGGTATTGTCTAGGTGTTATATTAAGGGCTTTTATAGCTTTGTTGATGGTGAGCCGCGTTGCATGGAGCCGCTTGGCAACAGTCGTGCGGAGCAGATACCCCGCCGGCGCCGGGGTAAAGATCCCTTTTTCACGTGCCTGGTTCTTGATTTTCCACTGGTCGGCGAGCGAGTAGTGCTCGGGAGAGTAGGATGATGGGTGGTATTCCATAGTAGAGTAGTGCGTTATATAAAATAGATTGCAGCTTTGTCAATAACATGACTGAATGGTGGCACGTTACACCAAAACGTGGTACGATACGAGTACTCTTATCTTCCAAAGAGATATACCATAAGTAAAAATACGAGGTACTATGCAGGCAGACCAATCATCAGCTCAGTCATCTGACAAGCCTACGCCGATTGATGGCGCACGTCTTGTCTCACTCATTAATGCACTCCGCAAGCTCCCCTGGCCAATGACGTATGAGGTGTATGATAGTCTCATCCAAGAGCTGGGTTGGCAGCTCGTCAAGCCACGTGAGCAAGAGCCACAGACGGGGCACGAGCAGTGTATGCATTATGATGGTTACATGCCACTGCTTGCTACAATAGAAAATGACGTTGTAACGTCGGTGGCGAGCAGCCCAGTCATCGATGTAATTCACCAATTACCAGCAGACGCGTGCCGCACACTCTACGACGAATACTGCGCAGCCGGCACGGCGGCCTGGGGCTGGCCGACCGATGTACGACACACGGGCCATCTCACTGGTACGGTGTGGAAGGGTTTTGCTCCACAAACACCAGCTTCGCGGGAGTACGTTAGCATCAACCTCAACGAGGAAGACAAGACAATCATGTTTGTCCTTGCCAGCGAGCAAACTGGTGCACCGTCCGATGGTGCCGCCGCCCGCGCACGATTCGTCCCTATCCTGGCCCTGATCCATTGCCGCGCCTGGAGAGTGAGCTACATGAGGAGACATACTTCTCTCCAGAGCAATTCACCGCCTGGATTGATCGCATCCTGCACCAGCCATGGCCTTTGTCTTTGCAGCAGCTTGATACCACAATGCAGAGCCAGGGTTGGCAGCTCATGAAGCAAGAGGAGAATACCTGGTGGTATTATGATGGGCCGCTGCGGGTTATGGTGTCTGGCGAGGGCAGCACTGTATCTATGGTAGTGGCATGGTTTGCTAATGGTTCACCCACGGCAGCTTGTCTTGACCTCTATCGCCAATATAGGCAGGCTGGGCAGGAAGCCTGGGGTGAGCCAGGCGACGAGGTGGACGAAGCCGAGCATGCCGCAGAAGGTCTTGCTATCTCAACCGTCTGGATGACCGACCAGGACGATACTATCACCCTGATGCAGAGCACGGATAAGCTCTATGTGCTGATTACTGTTGCTACTCGGCCGTAGGGTGTATTCATGATACTCGTGTGATAGAACCAAAAGTGATATAGTATAAGGCACCTCATAAGATATAGACAGTAGTACAAGGATGATATATGAAGAAAAAACAATCATCGCAAATACGGAAAAAGCCTCCAGTAGCGTCATTGGAGAGTCCCACAGCGCTTATTGAGTGGATTGATGCGATCAGAGCTATGCCATGGTCATCAGCTTGGTCTGAGATAGCGGCACTGGTCTCCTCGTATGGATGGAAGGCAAAGCTGGATGATGAGAGAAATGAAGAACATTCGCTTGTTTTTGAAGATGCTACTGGGCATACAGTCATCGTTCAATGTAGTGACGACGAAAGCCGCTATAGTATCACGCGTACTGTCGCTCAAGTAAAGAACAAACGGTTACAGCGCAAATACTACGATGAATACCTCCAAGCGGCCCATGCTGCATGGGGTAAGCCAAAAGAATATACTGATTACGGCAAATATGCACCGCGTGAGACAGTTTCATATCAGTGGCGATTTTTTCCTATTAAAGATGAGATTTCTTGTGTCAGAGATATCGATATCATACAGCAAATATGCACGATTGATTTTAGCCCAGTAGACACAAAAGCAAAGCAGTGGGACATCAAGGTATCGTTGCATGTTGAGAGGAATCTCTCCACGCAGCAGTCACCACCGTACATGACAGGGCGTGGCTGGGTGACAGCACTGAGCTGGCTCGCGGCATTGCCATGGCCATTGTTTGAATATGAGCTTGATGCTGTGCGATCATCACTGGGATGGGAGTGGTATAGAGATGCTGCTGATAGTGACTGGCAAAGTGATGTCCTCATAAAAGATAAAGCGGAGGACGAGGATAATACAGGAGGAAAAAGGCCTGTACGTCATCTGACTCTTGAGTACTGTTTGCCTGGCGACGCACGCAAAAATGAGATACTCGGTCTGCTCGTCAAATATCGTCAAGCAGGGACCAATGTATGGGGTGTCGCGACACCCCAACAATCGTCGTTTGATTCATCACTATGCTGGCAGTGGAGGTTGCCAACTGGTGCAGCTATTACCCTTGGCATGCGACCAGCAACCCTTGACGATAACGATCATGGACTGCGTTCGAGTTACATCTTGTATACAATCATCACCGTAGATACCGAGCAGCAATGTCATCGAATGAATGACCCATATGGTGTTGTACCGCCTCCAGTAGCACCTCAACAATCCACCGCGACTCATCAGATATGGGATGTATTTGAAGAAGAGCTCTACCAAACGCTCTGTCAGATCAACGTGCAGCCACGCCAATACACATTGCTATTTGATAGTGATGAAGCAGAGCTCCGGCGGGGGAATACTATTATCAAGTTTGCCGGCCGAGGAACTGAATGCCCGACAGAGATGGTGATTAGCATGGTTGACTTCTTCTGCGAGGCAGAAAAGGATCAACTACAAGCGTGTGGCTTCGTCGAGGATGATGAGGCGTTTCGCTTGGAGTGTCGATTGCCACAATCGGCTCGTAAAGAGCAGTTGCGTGCGGCGGCCCATGGGTGTGTAGTTTGGTTACGTGATAGCCAGGGTGTGAGCGAGCCAAGCCGCCTTCTAGTATGGACAGTACGCACCCCAGAGATTGAGAGGGATAGCTGGTGGCTGTGGCGAAAAGATACAATTGATCCTGGCCAGCTCTACAGCGCAATGATGACTTGCAACAAGCTGGCGTGCGTAGTGTCAATTTGCACCCTGATAATGAAGCGATCTATCGCCAGTATAGCGAGAAGTTCTCCACACTTGATCTCACGCAAATACCCAGGGATTATGGCCTCTCATCCCGTCTCGAGAGCGATGTGTTAGGGTGGTTTTATGGTATCGGGTCGCTATCGTGGCCCATGACAAAGCATGAGGTATTAGATGCTATTCGACAGGAGCTTGGTTGGGAGATAGATACGCAGCCAGGATGTGTCAATAACGTTATTCACCTTGTATCTCCAGCGCAGCACCGTCGAAGCATTACTTGTGAAGACAAGCGGAATGTGATGAACTTTTCCGTTGATGGGCTATCACCTGCTGAGGCGCAGGCATTCTATGCTTACTGCACTGAGTATGGCGCGACTGTCTGGGGTGGAGTAGACTCATCGTACAGTACACCCCGGCAAAATATGATCACGTGGTGCCGTCATTACGTGAAGGACAAGCAGGTTATTCGTGAGTCTTGCACGCTGTGGCATAGTAAAACAGAACAGCAGCAGAGTGTCTCTATAACACTTAATATACAACAAGTTGCACAAGCGCACGACCATGACTACATGACCTCGCGTAGTTTTATCAACGTTATGAACTGGTTTGATGAATTGACTAAGTCGTCAGTTCAGCTCAACTTTGAGGCGGTGAGCAACGTATTTGGTTGGCGCAATGATCGGATTACCGAGTCAAGCCAGGTTGGTGTGCTTGCCGCGATCGATTGGCCAAATGAGTATAACTCTCAGGAATATACCCTTTCGTTTACCTTCCAGTTGCCAGATGGTATGAACACTGATGATGTTCGTGTATTGTGGCAGACGTATGTTGAGGCGGGCAATCGCATCTGGGGCACGGCACAGCTACAACAAGATCGTCATGTCGCGCACTGGATTATGCCATCTCAGGATATGCCATCGTATAAGCGTCTGACGCTTGGCATCAGGCCAGCCACCGAAGCAGATCATAAAAGGCAGCTGTTCTCGGAGTCTATCTTATATGCAACGTTTGAGGTTGTGTGGTATGAGTGGTATAATCCAGCGTTAGATACAACGCTTGCAAGCGACACATCATTAACTGCTGACTTTGTTTACCCAACATGGGAGGCGTTTGAGGATGCGTTATATCAGACACTGCAGTCGTTTTGCACGCAGCCGCGGCAGTATGCCACAATGGTAGATGATGCAATGGAAAGCTGGAAACAACGGACTGCCATACGATTGAAAGGCCTAGGGGTGGTCGATGACGCGCATGTAGTCATCTCATTTGATGGATGTACAAGACGAACTGGTTTTGCTCAACTAACAAATGATGAGCAACAACAATTATGCGCACTTGGATTCAGAAAAGGTAAGTATGACTGGGAGTGCCACGTGCCAAGAGCCGCTTCTGACCAAGCACTACGTGCAGCAGCCCATGGTTGCGTCGTACGTTTACGCGATATAAGCGGCATTACGTCGCCAGTCGACATGCTTAATTGGACGTGGCAACTGCCACAGCTTGAGTCTGCAAGTCGTCAACTTGTTACCGCTCAGCTCGATAGCGGTCAGCCGTATATGATCAATTTTGATCTTGCTCGTCTTGGAGTGCAGCAGCATAACGCACAAGGTGCGCCTGATTTTCGCACATACTGGCTCATGAAAAAGCAGTTCGATGCCAAGATGCAGGTATATCCCACCCCAGAGCAATATGCTGCTCAAGTCAATCGTATTTTGAGTCAGGTGTGGCCGCTATCCATGGAGCAGTTTGATGACGCGATGCGACAGCAGGGCTGGCGGATAATGAGCATAATGCCCCATATGAAGGCGGTACGGTGGTATCATGATGGGGAACTGTCGATGCAAGTGTCTAGTTATAAGGGCATTGTCACTCAGGTGACGATATGTTTTGCAAGTCAATTACCCGTCATGGATTGTCTCGGCCTTTATCGTTGCTATGCGCAGGCTGGGCGCGCAGCGTGGGGTGAGCCAGTCGATGGTGATAATGTAGGTGAGATTGAACACATCACAAAGGATATACGTATCTCAACCACCTGGAGAACTGACATGGGCGATACAATCACCCTTGTGCAGCGTGCGGATCAGCTTGATGTGTCAATTGATATTGCCAAGCGGCAGCAGCCCAAGACACCCTAACTCGCCCCATGCTATAATACCCCTATGACCAAACAACACGCCTACATCACCACTGCTATTCCTTATGTCAACGGTAAGCCGCATATTGGCAATGCGCTCGACTATCTCCTGGCCGATATCTGGGCGCGCTATCAGAAGCAAAATGGCCACGAGGTACGCTTCCAAGTTGGCACGGATGAGCATGGTAATAAAATCGCTGCCAAGGCTCAGGCGAATGGGCTCGACCCACAGGGCTATGTGGACAGCATGTATGGCAACTTCAAAGTCTTGATGGAGGCAGTTGGCGCAGAATACACTGACTTTATCCGCACGACTGACCCGCACCACGTTGCAGCAGTGCAGTACATCTGGCAGCGGCTTGCTCAGGCGGGGCTGATCTACAAGCACACCTATGAGGGCTGGTACTGCGTGGGGCATGAGGCATTCTTTACCGACAAGGAAGTCCACGAGACGAATGGTATATGTCCTGATCATCAAACGCCGTATGAGCGCGTCTCAGAGGAGAACTACTACCTCAAAGCGAGTGCCTTTACCGAGCAGATTCGCCAAGCCATTACTGAAGGCCGGATGAAAATCGTGCCCGAGTTCCGCAAAAATGAGTTTCTCGAGCTTATCAAAAATGGCGTTCAAGATGTCTCGATTAGCCGCCCGCGTAAGACACTGAGCTGGGGTGTGCCAGTGCCGGGCGACGACAGCCAGGTGATGTACGTATGGCTCGATGCCTTAGCCAACTACATTACAGTACTGGGCTATCCGGACAGGGCCGAGTGGCAGGCGTATTGGCCAGCCGATGTGCAAGTCATTGGCAAGGATATTTTGCGCTTCCACGCAGGGATCTGGCCAGCCATGTTGCTGGGGCTCGATCTCCCACTACCTAAGACACTACTCGTTCACGGCTTCGTTCACGTTGGGGGTAGTAAGATGAGCAAAACAGTCGGCAATGTGGTCGACCCAATGGAGATTATTCAGAGCTATGGGGCTGATGCCTTCCGTTACTTCTTTGCTCGTCATATTCCTACCCAAGACGATGGAGATTTCACCTGGGAGAAATTTGAGAAGGCATACAACGGTGAGCTCGGTAACGACCTCGGCAACCTTGTGCAGCGAGTGGCAGCCATGCTGACGCGCTACCAAGCAGGAGTGATTGGCGATGCGCCACAAGCTGAGCATGATATGACCATCTACCGCGACATGATGCAGCGACTGGAGTTTGATAAAGCACTCGATGAAGTATGGAGCTCCGTCCGCAGCCTCAACCAATACCTTGAGCGGGTCAAACCATGGGAGATCGCCAAGCGCCGCGCCACCGACCACGACGCCGAGTCGCACCTGAGTGAAGTCTTAGCCTATGCGGCCAGTACTTTGCTGCAGATTGCCGATGAGCTCGTGCCATTCATGCCTGCCACCGCTCAGGCTATCCACACTATCTTTGGTACTGGCGTCGTGCCAGCCGACGTCCCACCGCTGTTCCCGAAGCGCTATATCCACACTCCCGACCCACGAGCTCACGCAGCTCAGTAAGCAAAAGGAGTAAACTATGGCAAATGACACGACACCTACCCACAGCAGTACGTCACCCATGCCGCGCCTCATCGACTCGCATTGCCACCTACACGATTGCGAGTTCTACGACGATGCAGCGCGCGAGGCAGCCTATCAGCAGGCTGTCCAGGCTGGCATTGCTATGATCTGTGTGGGGACGGATGTGCGTAGCTCGCGCCAGGCAGTGCAGTTTGCCCTGGCGCACGACCACTGCTATGCAGCGGTGGGTATTCATCCCCATGATGCTGAGGCAGCGGGTGAGGCAGGCATTGCCGCTATCCGCGAGCTTCTCGCTGAGAAGCCACTGCGGCAGGGCCGGCCTGTCATTGTGGGGGTGGGGGAGATTGGCCTAGATTATTTTTATGACAATAGCGCCCGCCCAGCGCAGCAGCAGTGCCTTCAGGCGCAGCTGCAGCTCGCGGCGGAGTTTCAGCTGCCCGTTAGCTTCCACGTGCGCGACGAAAAGCAAGCGCATGGTGCAGTATGGCAGGACTTTTGGCCTATCTACGATGCCCAGCCAGTGCGCGGGGTTCTGCACAGCTTTACCGATACTCAGGCGCAGCTTGAGCAGAGCCGTGCTCGCGGTTTATTTATTGGCGTTAATGGCATCAGCACCTTCACGAAAGACAGTGCTCAGCAGCAGCTCTACACCGATCTCCCGCTCGATGCAATACTGCTTGAGACCGACGCTCCCTTCTTGACTCCGGCACCCTTCCGTGGTAGAATCAACCTACCGGCTTATGTGGAGGAGGTAGCCCGCGACCAAGCAGCCAAGAAAGGCCTGCCCATCGCGCGCATCGCCACCACCACAACGGCAAATGTACAAAGGTTATTTGATATATGAGCGGTGAGAGTTTCTTTCCAATAGATCACACACAAAAAAAGCCCGTGAAGGGCAATTTTACGCAGGAGCAAGAACCACAACCAGGAGAGAACCGCTCCGGCGTTATATCGTATGATGATCTTTTGGCAATGAGACGAGAACAGCGTATTGCAGCAGCAGTAGCAGGGCTCGCTGATGTTTTGGATGAATGTAACGGTACTACAAGGGATAAAAATAAGGGCAAGACAGTATCCCCAGAAGCAATTTATCGTGAGAATATACTCTATACTGCACGAGTGACGCGTCTAGTCTTGATGATGCGTAGGGATGTTCTCGCGACGAGAGGAAGTAATGAAGCAGATGACTATCTAACACAAGAGGCAGAAGACGCGGCTGATGTTCTAGGCCATGGTAACTCTGGAACGCTGAACGGTGGTTTTGACCCATCCAAATGGAATGCTGCAATTAATGGTAGTGATGAAGGTAGTGACGACAATGCACCTAGTGAGCCAGCATCGCCATATTCAGGAAGGCAAGATTATCCAGCAAATGGGAACGGCAACAGTGATGATCCGATAGATCTATCGCAGTACGCAGCAAGACGAGCACATCGTAGTACAGCTACGGCTACAGCTCCATCTCCTCATAGCGGTTATTACTCTGGGAGGCGCGCTGCCTAGTGAAAAAGCCAAGCTCACTCCTTGGTAAGGCCTATGCGCTGCTGGCGGGCGATACCAGTGTTGGCAAGTCGAAGAAGCGGCCCTTTAAGCGCTATACCGAACGCGAGCTTATCACGCTTGAGAGCGAGATTGGGGCGGAGCTATTTGGCCCAGTCGAGAAGGGGCGGCACCGCGAATTCTTTTGCCTCGACGAAAAAACCTGGATCTGGCACGAAGAATGGACGGACGAGAAGCGCCATATCCAGACCAATACTATCCGCTACGAGATTAACGACCAAGGCATCCTCAAAGCACAAGAGGGTGCTCGCTACAGCTACCTGATCGGTGATGAACTACGTAATTTTGTCATGGCAACGCGCCTCTATTATGAGCGGGTAGCACGCGAGATTTACCGCGTTGACCCCAATACTGGCCAGCGTTTCGCCGATCCGGACTAGAGTGCTATACTAATTGGAGTGAAACCAGAGATGATATATTGCGACCACGCAGCGGCCACGCCGATGGATGACCGTGTTTTGGCAGCGATGCAGCCCTACTTTGCAGAGCAGTTTTTTAACCCGTCTAGTCCTTATGCGCCGGCAGTAGCGGTGCGGCAGGCCTATCGCCAGGCAAAGCACCGTCTTGCGGTGGCGCTGGGCGGCAAGCCAGATGAGATTATTATGACGGCTGGTGCAACGGAGTCGATTAACCTCATGTTTGCTGGCGTATACGGCCATGTCGTAACGGCAAATATTGAGCACCACGCCGTCCTGGCAGCAGCGCACCAGCATGATGTGACAGTGGTGAAAGCTAACCCAAAGGGCGTAGTAACGCCCGAGGCGATGGCCCAGGCGATTCGTCCAGAGACTGTGATGGTGAGTGTTGCCTTGGCTAACAATGAGCTGGGAACGATCCAGCCACTGCGGGCAATTGCCGCAGTAGTAGCCCGTGAGCGCCAGCGACGACTCGAAGCGGGTGAATCAACGCCGCTCTACCTCCACAGTGATGCCTCGCAGGGGGCAGGCCAGCTTGATATTAATGTGGCGCGCCTGGGGGTGGATGCACTGACGCTCAATGCTGGCAAAATATATGGCCCCAAGCAAGTCGGCCTCTTGTGGCTGGCTAGCCAGGTGCGGCTTGATCCGCTCATCGTTGGTGGCGGGCAAGAGCGTGGCCTGCGCAGTGGGACAGAGAATGTGGCTGGTGCGGTCGGCTTTGCAGCGGCGCTGGAGCTTGCCCAAGCACACCGCAAATCCGAGGCGCAGCGCCTTGAGCGGCTGCGTAATAGCCTGCAGCGTATCTTGTGCGAGCACATCCCTACGGCAGTTGTCTCGGGTGATGTGAAGCATCGTTTGGCGGGTCATCTACACATCTCGTTCCCGGGGGTGGATGCCGAGCGGCTTATTTTCTTGCTTGAGCGCGATGGTGTGCTCGTGGCAACTGGCAGTGCCTGTGCAGCCAATAAAGGGCTGCGTAGCCATGTCCTCACCGCAATTGGCCTGCCGCCAGAGGTAGCCGACGGAAGTCTACGCATCAGCCTGGGGCGGCTCTCGACCGAGGAGAATTGCCAGCGCGCGGCGCAGTGCATTATTGCAGCGGTGCAGCACGAGCAAGAGCGGATGAAGGAGGTAGCACAACAATGAAATTATTACGCTGGCTTGCCGGGATATTTATCGCCCTGATGCTCCTGGTTTGGCTTGGTGGGCGCTGGCTGACGCGCGACAACCTTGCCATGTGCCAAGCAGCCCCGAGCAGTGCTGAGCAGTGCCAGGCTGCTGATGCCATTGTGGCAGTGAGTGGTGGCGACACCCAGGCCCGCACCGCCGAAGCGATTCGCCTCTACCAAAATGGCTGGGCGCGCTTTATCGTCTTCTCGGGTGCCGCTGCCGATAAAACTGGCCCTAGCAATGCCGAGGCAATGCGCCGCCAAGCTGTGGCGGCTGGTGTGCCCGACCGTGCCATCCTCACCGAGGAACTAAGCGAAACCACCCGCCAAAATGCCAAAAAAACTGGCCAGCTCCTTCGCCAAAAGAATCTTGACTCGATTATCCTCGTCACTAGCGCCTACCACTCGCGCCGCGTTGCGCTGGAGTTTGGTCAGTATGTGCCGCATATCGCTATGCGCAGCCACCCTGTCGCTACCGACAAACAATGGTCAGACACCTGGTGGCTCACGCCAAGTGGCTGGCAGCTGACGATCGAAGAGTTGGTGAAGATTGGCTGGTTTAAGGCGGTGCAATCATGACACAGCGTGTCTTTGTCGGGATGAGTGGTGGGGTGGATAGTAGCCTCACCGCAGCACTGCTGGTTGAGCAGGGCTACGACGTGACCGGCGTGTATATGAAAAACTGGAGCCAAGACCTACCTGGTATGCAGTGCCCCTGGGCGGAAGACTTGGCCGATGCCAAGCGGGTCGCAGTGCAGCTGGGTATCGACTTTATCGTTTTTGATTTTGAGCACGACTACAAGCACAAGGTAGTAGACTACATGCTAGCCGAATACCAAGCTGGGCGCACGCCTAACCCCGATATTATGTGCAATCAAGAGATTAAGTTTCGGCTCTTTCTCGATACAGCGCGCGAGCGTGGGGCTGATCTCATTGCTACTGGCCATTATGCACAGACTGGTGGTGTATGTACAGAGGATGATAACGCGGCGACTAGTCAAGAAGTTTCATTCCAGCCTGATCGCCTCTACCGCGCGACCGACGCAGCGAAAGATCAGACCTACTTCCTCTACCGCGTGACAAGTGATGCACTCCAACACACACTCTTCCCACTTGGTGGCTATACGAAGCAGCAGGTGCGGCACATGGCTACTGAGCGTGGCCTCTGGACAGCGCGCAAGCAGGAATCGATGGGAGTGTGCTTTGTTGGTAATGTCGGCATGCGAGACTTCCTAAATCAGTATGTATCCACTCGCCCGGCGATATTATCGACAAGCAAACAGGGGTGGTGCTGGGCCGGCACGATGGCGCAATCTTTTACA
>CAKMNX010000021.1 GCA_927910745.1 uncultured Candidatus Saccharibacteria bacterium
AGTACAAATCGATTTGTACTATAGTTGGGATGAAAAAATATAAAAAATAGTAGCTAAAGTGAAATAATATTGTACAAACCAATATACTGTGACACTATGGCAAAAACTTACGTCGACGGAGTGGCAAACGATTTGGTGGACGAGGTCAGGGTAAAAAGAAGACGTTTGAACAACTATATACTGAGAGCATCGCTGCAGCGCAATAAGTATATTAAGGTTCTGCGCAGTATCTACTTGCCATCTGCCTTCGTCCAATCCGTCGCGAGGTCGAAGCCGTGCGGATGCTTGGTGGCAAAGCTTCCGGTATCGTACACTTTGCCTGGACCCATGCTTGTTTCAACCACTGAGCAGCGTGGGTAGTTGCTATAATTCGCCGCCACGAGGATGTAGCCGTCTTTATCGACCTTAGCCCCATCACCGCGAATGGTGTAGGTGCCGCCACCACAGTTATGCATGGCAATGTTCATCGGCAAATCATAGTATGTCTCGCGGTGGCTCACCCCTTTGCTGTCAGTAAAGTGATGTGCACCCTTGCTCTTCGTCAATGGATTCTTAGGCTTGGTCCCAACTACTTCTACTTGCGCAGTCGGCTGCTTTACCACTGTTTGCGCTGTTAGGCGGCGTTGCACCTCAGCACCATCCTTCATCTCGACTGTATAGGTCAAACGGCGAATGCCTGGCTGGCCAACTCGCTTAATTGTTTTGCTACCGATGAACTGCTGCTTGTCTTTGATTGTCTCAGTCGCAAATGCAATCGGCTCCTCCGCTGTCACTGTATGTGTTGGTGCGCGGTGAATAGTCATTATCTCACTTGGCCCGTCCAGTGCGATGTTGCCAGGTGTCTGAAAACTGACTCTATCCTCGCGGTAGAGTACCATGCCAGCCGCCTTAGCAATATCCTGCGGCACCCGTGCTGCGGTGAGCACACGAGAACGTTTCTTACCATCTATCACAGTAACTAACCGAGCACGCTGGATTATCACTGTTGGTGCTGCCTGCGCAAGCGACGCATCAAGGTGGGGCGAGACGGAATCATGCGAGGCATCGATCTTCATACCTGAGGTAGCGATGAGCTCACGCACAGACGAAGCAGTCGAGTACACAGCACGCTCTCGACCATTCTCCACTACAGTAACAAGTCGAGCTGGTACCGCTGCTGGGCTCTGAGCCGAGGCATAGCTTGCCACGACAAGGCCGCTTATGGAACTCAGCCCCAGCAAGCAGGCAATCATCGGTTGACGATGCTGCCACAGATGATGGAGGCTCTTCGTAATCATCTCGCTCTCTTAGCTAGGCTGCTAGCGGTAGATGTCTTGCAGCCCCATCTTATTCTTACATGTTGGCCAGGGTTGCCAGCCACGACGCTGGTACGTTTCCCAGGCTTTTTGGTCTTGGACCTCTGGTGGTGCTTCCGCTGCATTGGCATAGCCACCAAAGCCACCCCAGGTCTTGATGTCAAATTGATACGCACCGTAATAACCGTTGCCAGTATTGGAGGTGTAACCCCCTTCGCAGCTACGTAGTTTTGCTAGTGCCCCTGCAAAGTCACCACTAAAGGTAGTATCGACTGACTTCTTCTTCGTCCCAACGATCTCGACCCGGTTGACTGGCTCTTGCGTTACCACACTGCTGAGCTGCTTGCGCGACTCTTCGCGGCCATTCTTCATAATAATCTCGTATGTCACGGCCTTCTTGCCTTTTTTGCCCTCGGTCTTGACTTCTTTTTTGCCACGCTCGCGGTCGGCATCCTTAATCTCCTCCGTCTTGAAGTCGACTTCTTCCTCTACTGTGACCGTCTGCTTGCCATTACGCCAGAGCTCTACCGTCATACCAGCCGTTAGTGGCGCGCTAGCTGGCACCGATAGCGTATCATCAGCGCCTAGAGTGATTTTCTTAGCCTTAAGCATTGCACCGACCGTCTTCTCCATCGTGTATGCCTGGATGGTTTTGCCATAAAATACGAGCGTAAAGGGCGTTGCGCGGCGGATTGTCATCACCTCTGCCGCCCCATCAGCAATAATATCGCGCGAGCGAGCCAGCACCGCTTGGTCTTCATCGTGCAGTGGAATACCTGCCTGCTCTGCAATCTGCTTGCCTGTGCGATAAGCGGTAATAAGCTTCGTATCTGCCCCACCATCGCGAATCACCACTGGCCGCGCTCGATAGATGTTTACTTCGTACGAGGCGCTCTCTAGTGGTGTATCAAGCTCAGGCTCGGTGCGATCTTTGTCGTCAAGCCGCACATTTGCCTCACGCAACGCATCACGCAAGGTAGTCGCCTTGGTGTAAAACCCGCGCTTGGCCGTGCCTTCGTGCAGTGTGATGATATGCTCGCCACTACCTGGCTGGCGCGACGCCGCATGGACAGACGGAATCCGCCATAGACCAATACCAACCAGTGCAACCATACCAGCGATAGCAAGATTGCGTGGCGAGAGAAATTTCAAAAATGGAATAGACTGTATCATAATCTGCGTAGCAATATACGCTACGATGTAGTATAGCAAAATGTGGGTAAAAAAGCTAGTGGATAGCCCGGAAGAACTCTCCTCGAAACCTCACTATATCAGGGGTCAGAATGCCGCTACTACTTATGCTCAGCAACCAAACTTCGCACCACTGCCGCGTCATTCCATGGTTGACGCTGACCATTAATGATACGGAATTGTTCGTGGCCCATGCCAGTGATAAGAATGGTATCGCCCGCCTGAGCAATAGCTAGCGCCTGGGCAATGGCCTCACGCCGGTCGGCAATCTCGCTAGTGTGACCTGCCCCGCCCGCCTGGTGAATACCGCGCAGGATTGCCTGGCGGATACCAGCTGGCTCTTCGTTGTAGCTCTCTTCGTCGGTAACGATAATCTGATCAGCCAGGCGAGCAGCAATCTCACCCATGATGGGCCGCTTCGCCTTGTCGCGATCGCCCGTCGCACCAAAGACCAGGATAATACGCTGCTTAGTAATAGCCCGCGCTGAGGTCAGTAGCTTCTCGAGTGCATCAGGGGTGTGGGCATAATCGACTACCACATCGTATGGCGTATCCACCGGTACACGCTCGAAGCGCCCTGGCACGCCAGTGAGGTTAGCCACGCCCCGAGCAATGTCCGCTGGCGCGACGCCCAGCAATTGGCAAGCAGCCGCTGCAGCCGTCATGTTGTAAATATTAAACACTCCTGGGAGATGGGTTGTCAGTGGTAGCTTTGTCGCGCCATCGAGAAGCACCGTTGCGCTGCCACCCTCTTTACGGGTCGCTGTCTGCGTGATGCGGGCTGTGGCAGCTGCGTCTTGGCCATAGGTAATCTTCTGCTCACGCGCCGTGTATTTGTCAAAGAATGGAAACCATTCGTCATCACGGTTAAGCACAATAAAGCGCGGCTTCCGGGCAAAGAGTTTGCCCTTGGCGGCGGCATAGCGTTCCATTGTCTTGTGGTAGTCGAGGTGGTCTTGGGTGAGGTTAGTCATGACTGCAACTTCAATTGGCACACCATCAAGCTTATGCTGATCAAGTGCGTGACTGGTAATTTCTAACACGACGAAGTCCACATTGGCTCGCTTAGCCTCAGCAAAGAACTGCTGCATCCGCGCGGTAGAGCCGACTGTCGCATTGAGGTCGTTGAGCTGGCGCTGACCTGCCACCTCGATCAGTGCCGTAGAGAACATTGCTGTGCGGCGGCCACTGGCTTTAAGGATTTCATTGATATAGTTAACGGTGGTCGTTTTACCATTCGTGCCTGTCACGGCAATAACGCGCAGATGCTTGGCCGGGTTGCCATAGCGGGCCGCCACCAGGGCAATGCGGCTCCGCCGATATGCTTCTTCGAGAGTGTGGATCATCGCTGCGGGCAAGAGGCGGCGCAGCTGCTTTACAAGTGTGTTTTTCATTTTTTTAGTATAGCATTTTTTTGGCCGATGGCGGGTAGTTCTAGGGAGTAATTTTCTCAAGGCGAGCATATTGCACATTGAGCTTCTTGGTAGAGCCATTTGCGAAGCGCACACTCACTGCCATGCCATCGCTGTCGATCACCTCACCATCGCCAAACTGGAGCGACCGTACCATATCGCCAACCTCATACGGCATGACCTCATCCAACGCGTCGTCGTACACTGGTGTAGCTGGTTCGGTATGCACCATCGACAGGCTCATGCCCATATCGTCAAGAAAGCGTGATGGGCTGTTGTAGCTGCGGCTACCAAATTGCAAGCGGCTCTGCGCATAGCTCATATAGAGTTCCTGCCGAGCGCGTGTCATCCCGACATAACAGAGACGACGCTCCTCTTCGAGTGCGGCTGGCCCCTCCTCGAGTGCCCTGGCACTGGGAAACAGGCCATCCTCAAGCCCCACCATATACACCACCGGAAACTCTAGCCCCTTGGCAGCGTGGAGCGTCATAAGCGTCACGCTGTGTGCACCCGTCGCTTGATCGGCCGAAGACATAAGCGCAACCTCCTCAAGAAAGTCTGGCATGCTGGCAAAGGCCCGCGCGTCAGACAATAACGCACTGAGGTTAGCCTCGCGATCATCAGCCTGAGGCGAGCCATCAAGAACATAGTCGCGGTAGCCCGTCTTGGTAATCACATCATCAATCAGTTGACTTGGATCAGCCGCAGCCTCGACCTGCGCTTGGAAGCCGCGTAACAACTGACCCAGCTGCGTCAGGGTAGTCTGCGCCCGCTTCGTCAGTGTCGCTGCCTGGCTGGCATTAACCAGCGCACTAATGATATCGAGCCCACTAGTGCCCTGCCAGATGAGGAATTTCTCCAGGCTCGTTGCTCCAATCCCCCGCGTTGGTACATTAGCGATCCGGCTAAAACTCACGCGGTCATTTGGCTGGTAGATAAGGCGCAGATAGGCCAAGATATCCTTAATCTCCTTACGATCATAAAATCGCACTCCACCAACCAACTGGTACAACACGCGGTGCTGGTTGAACGCTCGCTCAAAGGCATAGCTCTGTGCATTGGTGCGGTACAGGACAGCAAAGTCGCTATAGTCGCGCTCACCCGTCGCTACCTGCGCAGCAATTTGGCTGGCAATGGTATATGCCTCCTCTGCTTCATCATAGGCAGCTTGTACGTGCACTGGTGCACCTGGGCCTGCTGCCGTCCAGAGGGTTTTATCCGTCCGCTGCTGATTTTTATTGATTACATTGCCAGCGGCTTCGAGAATGGCGCCCGTCGAGCGATAATTTTGCTCGAGCTTCACCACCAGCGCCCCCGGGAAATCGCGCTCGAAGTTGAGAATATTCGTAAAATCTGCGCCACGCCAGCTATAGATCGACTGCCAGTCATCTCCTACCACGCAGATATTGCGGCGTGGGTTTACCAGCAGCTTGATGATCTGATACTGCGCAGCATTCGTGTCCTGATATTCGTCAACGAGAATATGTTTAAACTGCGCTTGGTAGCGCAGGCGCACTGCTGGGTGATCGCGCAGGAGGCGTACCGTCTCGAGCAGGAGGTCGTCAAAATCGAGCGCACCTGCATCAGCCAGCAGCTGCTCATACAGCTGGTAGATCTCTGCCACTGCCTGCTGGAAGGGAAACCGCGCACTAGCCGCGTAGTCGCTGGGCGAGAGGAGCTGATTCTTGGCTTTGCTAATGGCTGCACTGGCAGCACGCGGTTTAAGCCTGTCCGTACCAATGGAAAGCTGCTTCATCGCTTGTTTGATGAGCCCTTGACGGTCATCTTCGTCATAAATCACGAAATTTGGTGGAATGCTGATGGCCGCACCATCACGCCGCAAGATCCGCACACAAATACCATGGAATGTCCCCATCCACGGCATGAAGGAGCGAGGTGGTTGATCGGTTTGTGGCGCGTGAGGCGAGCTTACCTGGGTATGCCCAGCAATCTGCCAGAGGCGCTGGCGCATCTCGCGGGCTGCTTTGTTGGTGAAGGTAACAGCCAAGACCTCATTCGGCCAGATGCCCTGCTCGGTTAGGAGGTAGGCAATGCGGTGCGTGAGCGTTTTTGTTTTGCCGCTGCCCGCTCCTGCGAGAATTAAGACTGGACCATCAGATGCCACCACTGCCGACCGCTGAGCGTCATTTAATCCATCGAGTATATCCATAGTAGCCTATTATACCGGATGCCGCTGCACTGATGCTAGGTAAAGAGTGTGTAATAGACCGCGCCAAGGCCAGCACCAAGCGCTAACAGCATGACGATCCACAGCAGCCAAATCCAGCCAGCAGCTTGCTCGGGGCGGCGGCGCGACTTCTTTGGTGCGCGGGTAAATTCCTCAGCACTGTAGATTGGTGCAACGACATTGCCTTCGTTTTCCTCTTGGAGTGCTTGGTGAAGAGCGAGCGCAGTGTCGCCATTTTGGGTGGTGGCAGCCGCTTCTTCGATGGTATTGACGTGTGCTTGGTCACTTGCGGTTGGCTCATCATCCCACTCAGTCTCCACTGTCATTGGCTCAGCCTCAACTCGCTCTGCTTCGCCGTAATAGTCAATATCCGGCTCACCAGGGCCTGGCACAGGCAAGCTCAGGTCGATCTCATCTTCTGCAAACTGCGGCCCTGCTCCATCAGCCGATGCCTCATGAGAGTCGGCTGGTTCATCCGGGTAGAGCGACCGGTCAGCACCGTAGTGATCCTCTAGCTGGTACATGGGCTCATCATCCGGTGTGGCAATCTCTGGCGTGTCTTGCTCGGGTAGCGAGTAGTGATCGGTTGGATAAAGTGATGGCGCATTCTCGCTCGTGTCTGTCAGCACATCGATGAATTGCTCGGCCGATGCATGCTCATCATGCGGCGCAAAAAGATGCGGCGGTGCAGATGGCTCGTTATTATCAGCCGGAGCTATGCCGAATGCGCCAGGCTCATCATGATACATCCCCATCGGAGTAGTATCGGCCAAAGTTGGCACATCACCCACTAGCGTATCAGCACCACCCAGTGGGCGCTTATCGACCTTGGTCTCGGCATCAGGTAAGAATGGTGTGTAGCCAAGCGGCTTTTCATCGCCAGGCTGGAGGTCGAGCGCATCTGCAGATGGCGCTCCGTCAGGCGTTGCTGCATCCGACACTTTAGCGTTATCACCTGTTGGAGTATCCGGGGTTGCTCCTATGTGATGCTGCGCTGGCTCATGGCCAGGTACAGGGCGAATATCCATACCCACCACTGGTGCGCTACTTGTTAGCGGCTCAACCACCGCACCTTGGCGGCGCACTCGCGGGCGAGCCGTTTGGGCAGCTGCAGCAACCGGGGCTGCCCCACCCACAATATCCATAAAGCGACCACGCGGACGCTGTATAGCTGGAGCGGCTGCTTGATCATCATTTGGCTCGGCTGATACTGTCTCGTCTGCAGCATGCACAGCTGGCGCATCGGCAACCGATGGCTTAGTCTGTTGGTCGGCTGACTGAGAAAGCGTAATTGGCACGACATCGGGCGCATTCTTTGGCGTACCCTCCTCTTCTTGCGGAGGTGTTGGTGCATCATTCGTGGATACCTCAGGGCGAGCAGCAATAATCTGCTGCGCCTTGGCTACAACATCATCGGCTGGGGCAAACAGTGGTGTAGCGGGTGCATATGGCTGCTCTGCTTGGTCATCAGGAGTGTCCGGCAATTGCATATCTGTCGTGCCCTGTGCAATATCATTCGTATGCTGAGCGGCATCAGTTACATCAATGGCATTCGCTTCCTCTTGCGAATCAGACAACGGTAGAGCATCAACGTGTGGCTCAGGAGCTGCCCGGTGCTCATTATACGTACTAAGGAGTGGCAATGGGCGATCGACGCGAGCTTCTGGCATAGTGTCCTCAGCATCAGCAAGCACCTCCTCTGGCTGCGGCGATGGGCTGTCATTGTCCGCTGCCACATCAGGCATAGTGTGCTCAGCCGTCAACAATTCTGCAAGAGCGATATCGCCTGCCTGCGATTGAGCTGGCACAGTGGTGGGCTCAACCCAGGAGCTACTCTCACCATCAAACGATTCATACTCGCTTGGCACACTCACGTCAGCTGCTTGGGCTGCCGGCTGGCTATCATCCATAGCACTCGTATTTTCTATTGCTACCTCTGGCCACGCAGGTGCAGTATGGTCTCCATCAGGGGTTTGCACATCTGGCGTACCATCCGGATCATCATATTGCAATTCGGGCCAGGCTGGCTCGTCGAGCGACTGGTTCAGTGGCTGTACCATCTCAGTATCAGAAGTATCGCTGCTGCTCAACACTGCTGACACATCTGTGTTTGTCGATGTTTCTGGTGCATAAAGCAAGTGGTCGTCGCCAGCGTCATCATTACTGCTCGTGTTGGTTATATCATTAGGCTCATCCTGCAGTGTAGCTGCTGGTATATCATCAGCAGTATGTGTATCATCCATTGGCTCTACCACTGTCTTGGCAGGAGGTAGCGCTGTATTACTCTCCTCCTCTTTGGGCGGTGGGATGATGAGTGGTTGCGGGGCAAATGTATCATCAAGATCATCAACGACGGATGCTTGCACTGGCTCAGTCTCATCATCTTGCGTGCGGTTCACCTCATTGAGGTGGCGGACAAGCGCTTCGTCATCGTCATCACCCCCAGCATCTTCGCCCGCAAATTGATACGGCATCGTTGGCGTCTCTGACTCAACTTGGTCGATCGTTGCTGGCGCTTCTTCCTCTGTAGCCACAGCAGGTGTTTCGTCACTCACTACTCCATCACTCTGGGCTGATGGCGCAGTGTTATCTGTCTCCGCTAGAGGAGCTGACACGTCTGAACCTGTTGTGGACGATACATCGTCCACTGGCGTCACTGCACGAGGCGGCGCAAAGAACGGCCGCGCTGCCGACCGGCCAAAGAACTGCGCTCGATCAGTATATGCGTCGTCGCTCTCATCGTCATCATCGCTAGCAGGGGTAATAATATCGTTAGGATCGACTGTTACAATTGCTGCAGGCTGACTCTGTGCTGGCGTATCTTCTGCCATTGTCTGCACTGGCGCTACCATATCTACAGAGGGTGTTTGGGCTGACTCTATATCATTATGTGCCGCATCAGGTTGCTCTGGCATAGCAGGCATCGAAGCTGGTTCGCGCTCCGACGCAACGACCGATTCTGATAATGCCCGGGCACGGTCAATAACCGGCTCGGACTCAGCTGGCTCATCCAGCTCCCCTGCTAGCTTCGCTCCGTCCGCCTGCTGAGATAATGGCATAATTGTCACGCCGCGGCGGCGAGTCGACGCGCTATTTGTATCGGTATCAGAAATGGCGTCAGCGGTTGCAGTATCGTCATCGGTCTGCACTGTTTCATCGGTACTATCAGCATCATCCTGAGGTGCTGGCGCGGATGACTGCTTAGCTGACGCTGCATTATCTGATGAGTCTGCCTGCTGCGTAGCATCTGCCGAAGTATCATC
>CAKMNX010000022.1 GCA_927910745.1 uncultured Candidatus Saccharibacteria bacterium
TTTTTCGTGATATTCCTGCAAAAGGATATGGGCACAGGCCTGGCCCTCACTGCTATGGTGGCATGTATGGTAGTGATGAGTGGCATGAGCTGGCGCTGGCTGGCTTACCTAGCGGCGGGCTGTGTGGCGCTGGTGTTGCTACTCATCGTCATCGCGCCGCACCGCATGGAGCGGGTGGCGACCTTCTTCCAGGGGGATGATCACGCCACTAGTAACAATGATGATGGCTACCACATCAAGAATGCCAAGATTGCACTGGGCACAGGTGGGCTATTTGGCCTGGGTATTGGCAACAGTATCCAAGCGACGGGCTATCTCCCTGAGGCGATTAATGACTCAGTCTTTGCTATCATTGGTGAAACGTTTGGCTTTGTGGGGGCGGTGGTCGTACTAGCGTTGTTTGCAGCGCTGCTACTGCGCCTGCTGAGGATTGCCGAGCGCTTGCCCGATATGACAATGCGCCTGGTGGTAGCTGGAGTCTTTGGCTGGCTGGGCGCACATGTTATGCTAAATGTAGCGTCGATGATTGGAGTCTTCCCACTGACGGGTATTACGCTGCCATTGCTGAGCTTTGGTGGCACCAGTATGGTATTTATTGCTGGTGCGCTTGGTCTGGCTTTCCAATTATCACGCCAGGCAGCTTACCAACCAATCAACGAAAAGGAGACCTCTCATGAAGCTACTGGCAGTCGGCGGTGGATCGGGCGGGCACGTTACGCCGGTCGTCGCCGTCATTAATGAAATCGCAGCCCTCCAGCCCGATGTGCAGGTGACCTTCGTCTGCGATAAGGCCTTTGCTAGCCAATCGCGCGGGCTCATGCAGCACGCTGCAGTGCCAGTGCAGGTGCGGACAATCGCTGCGGGCAAGTTCCGGCGCTACCAGCACCTCAGCGTGGTGCGCCAGTTGCTTATGCCGAGTATTGTCCTGGCGAATGTATGTGATATCTTTAAGATCCTGGCTGGCATATGTCAGAGCCTCTGGCTGGTGCTGCACTGGCGGCCAGATGTGATCTTTGCCAAGGGGGGGTTTGTGTGCTTGCCGGTTGGCATTGCGGCGCGCTGCCTGCGCGTACCAGTAGTGATTCACGACTCCGATGCTCGCCCTGGCCTGACCAACCGTGTGATGGCACGCTGGGCAGCAGCGATTGCCACGGGCTGGCCACTCAAGCATTATCACTATCCAGCATCGCGTAGCCGCTATGTGGGCGTGCCGATTGGCGCTGATTTTCGCCCGCTCACCCCAGCGCAGCGGCAGCAGGCGCGGCAGACCTTCTCGCTCGATCCACACAAGCCATTAGTCGTTGCTACCGGTGGTGGTCTTGGCTCGGCTATTATTAATCACGCGGTGCTGCGCGCTGCCGATGAGCTGCTGGCTGCTGGCATGCAGGTTTATCTGGTGGCGGGCAAGGGCAATTACGATGCCGCCCGGGACAAAGCGCCGCAGCACCCCGATTTTCACTGCGTACCCTTCGTTTTCGAGCATATGGCGCAATTGCTCGGCGCAGCCGATGTCGTAGTATCACGCGCTAGTGCCACCTTCACACAAGAACTCGCTGGCCTCGCGCAGGCAGCTATCTTGGTGCCGGCCCATCACCTGGGCGACCAGCGCAAAAATGCCACCATCTATGCTGAAGCCAAGGCTGCGCTAGTCTTGCAAGATGACGCCTTAGAGCAGAGCGACGCCCTTAGCCAAGCCATTCTTACCCTCATGCGCGACCCTGCGCAGCGTCAGCAGCTCGCTCAGCGCCTCCACACCTATGCACGCCCCCCACGCCGCCCGCGATGTAGCGCAAAATGGTGGTGCAAAACTGCTCAGCGCCAGAAGTAAGATAGGTAAGACCAGAACGCACATCTCACCCCCGTCAAAATGACGGGGTTCTTCACCACTTGAGAGTTCAGTGGCCAGTTAATTCGGTTGACTGTTTTAAAAGCTAGTAGCCTTTGCCAACAACCAACCATCTACGGTATAATGGCCTGTAGCATCATGGGCTTTCGCACAAAACAAACACCACCAGCGCGCCGTCGAGCTGCCAAGAACAAGAGGGAAGAGCAGCCCCAGCGCACCGCCTACACCTATCGGCGTAACCGGACACTGACCGGTAGCTTGGTGAGTCGTGTCCCGAGTGCGGGCGAGTCTAAGGCGCAGCTGCGGTCGCCGCGTATGCATGCGCATGATTTGCGCCGGACGCGTCGCCATGTGGCATTGTCGCTTGGAGTGGTAGTGGGGCTGCTAGCTGCAGTGTGGTTTGCGCTTGATAACGTCATTGCGACACCAGTTGTTGCAGGCAATCTCACTAGCAACCATCAGCTCTACCAAGCCAAGATCAACGACTATCTCACTGCCCATCCGCTGGAGCGTTTTCGCTTTGCGCTCAATACTAGTCGGCTGGCGGCCTATCTCCAGACGCATGATTGCCCCGAGGTTGCTGCAGTACTCCCAGCCACGCAGCAAGCTGGCCTGGGGCGTAGCACCATCACTCTTGCTATGCGCCAAGCGGCGGTGGTCTGGACGGTTAATCGCCAGCAACTCTTTGTTGATACTGAGGGTCACGCCTTCCGCCGTGCCTATGGGTCGCGGCCAAGCATCGAAGTGGTGGACGACAGTGGTATTGGTACGCGTAATAACCAAGTCGTCGCGAGCAACCAATTCCTTGGCTTTATTGGTAAAGTCGTTGGTGCCGTCCGTCGCCATCAGCTTACCGTCCAAAAGATTACGCTGCCTGCTGGCACGACTCGTCAAATCTATGTCTGGTTTACAGGGGTGGAGTATCCTGTTAAATTCTCGGTCGATCGCTCGGCTGGCCTGCAGAGCGAGGACGCCGCCCGGGCTATTCGCTATCTGGCGCAGCACCACATCACTCCCAAATATCTCGATGTCCGCGTCAGTGGCCGAGCGGCGTATCGGTAAAAGGGAACTGTTAATAACAAAGGTATTAGCGCTTGTAAAGTGCAGGACCAACAAGGAAACTGGTCTGTAGTGTGGATATTGAGATATCCTCTTCTTTCTCCGTAGCTCCTCCATCCATCATTGATGGAACGAAAATCGATTGTCATGAGTAACACCCAGAGGTTAGTTTTGACGTAAGAGTCTGGCGTCCTGACATTCACGAGAGGTATCAAGCTATAAATCTTTCTGAGAATGGGGCGGCATAAGAGAATAATGTGAGAAGTTACTGGGGTTATGAAGCCTCGGTTTCGTAGCTAACTGCAGCACATCCAGCAAAGGGCAGGGGAGCTTACTCTGTAAAATAAGAACAAATTTACAACATTTTATATAACAAATAATAAAAAATGCAAATACTATATCTATACTATAAAAACCAAAAAATGCAAAAAGGGTAGGTGATATGTTTTTTGCTAAAAAGTCAAATCATGATATCGTATAGTTTTTAATCTTGGCCAACCCAAGCAGGGTAGAAAACATAGCAAAAATACCAAGCAAACAAAATGTCAAACAAAGCAACTATAGCTAATAGACTGAAAGGTTCGTACCGACACCAGCATGATACCAGGTAAGCACGAGGCCGGAGCGTGTATTGTGCTTGGGTATTTCAGTTGTACACACAGTCACGAACACTGCGCGCAAACACACCCACACGCGAACAAACATACGTAGCTTTGCGTACGTATGAACGTGTATGAATATACGCGCAGAGTGTTCCCTCCAATAGAACAAGCGTCTGCTTTTACTTTTGCAGGACATATAAGTGCCCGCGGCTCTATCCTTACTCTCTCCATTGGATGGTTCAGATATCTTAAGTGAATCTGCTGAACGAGAAGTAAGATCGATCAACAATCGAAGACATGCGCTTTTGACATACGCCGTATGCTCATAAAGCCCATAACCGCCAAACCCAGCTCAATTCAGGCCATATCTGAGGTCAAATCAACATATGCATCGTAAAAGGATTATTGTGCGAAGTTATATTACACCCCTAAAGATGATCTAGTGTACATCTTTTGCATCTACCCCACTGCTGCGCGGGTGTGAATTATTGTGTACGCGTGGATTGCAGCACATTGCAGCTTATTATTCCCTTGTCTATTAACGCTGATGTTTATGCTTATGCTTTGCTGTTAGCCGCTACTTTGCTGTGCATGATCGCTTGCTTTATTGTGTGATATACTAATCGGTACTGTGGGCTCGTGAATGTCTCAGCATATTTGGATAGCTTATAGTTAGTCAAATCTAGGCTGAGTGCTGCTGTTTGGCTGTTATAGGCAGTGGTATATCTGCAAGGACAAATATGAGACTATCTGGCTATCCTGACGAATGTAAGCATAGAAGAAGTCGGAGGTAAATCAGGTGAGGCATATCACGAGAACACAGTTACCAAATATGATCTTATCAGTGGTAGAGACTGGCAGAATGAAGCAAAAAACAGGGGTAGGGCGGTTGCCGGGAATTTTTGGCAAAAGGGCGGCAGACTCCCCTGCCTTGCCCTGCCCTTTTGGTTGCTGGATGTTGCCTTTTGCTGTGTACTTGAGATGCTTCTGCAAAGGAATGGACGCAAGAGGCGTATATGAGCAGATTGTGGCTGTGGACAGAGTTTCTTGCACGCAAAATGGCCAATAAACAAGCCCATGAGCGCAAAATCACACGCAAATATCCGCAGTCATCATGTGTACACGATATTTGTCCACGCAGCAAATTACCTCTGTTATAGCTGAGTATATGTGGTGTTCGGAGCGGGAGGGGAGGCCGCTTCCCTGCCGATACTTGGTCTAAATATACTATAAGCTACAGTACTTCCCTGTCTTCTTTTTGAGCGCAGTGTATGCAGGAAGTCTTGCTTTGTATTATTTTTCGTGAGAGGATTGGGAGATTTAAGCCGTGGAAGAATCAACTCGATACGAATAGCTATTCCCCCAAATTGCTTTATGGCGAAGATCTTTAAGCCTATCAATCTCACGAGATACTTCTACCTGTAGCCCTGTAATAGCCCGACGTGCTCGCTTCCAATCTTCGAGTCTTAATTCATGACGTTCGAATTTCTCCTTCAATTCATCTGATATAAAGCGGATATTGGAGAAGGTTACCATATCTCGATATCGGTCAAGGTAATGGATTAATTTATCGCAGGCTTCGATTTGTACGCCCAACGTATCTGCATCAGTGAGGCCATGAGAATTTAAACAATTGATATCATTATATATGTCGCTGGGGATTTTGACGCAAGCACGCACTTCTCCCTCGATGAAGTAAGAAGAGCGTAGTTGTGGCATTGGCTCTGAGGCAAATAAATCACTCGGTATTTTTGGCAGGTCTGCGTAGTGGTTTGCGTGGGCAGCAACCGTCTCATTTGCAGTAGTGTTAGTATGTTCTGAATCTGTATGCTGATGAGCTGTTTCTTTATACTCACGAATACTTGGAGTAGAGTTATCTGTCGTTAGCAATAAGGATGTCGATGATTCCTCGCGACAGTAAGAATCTGCCGCCCTACAAGCTAACGCCCCAATATCTTTCGGGGGGGGGTAGTTTCGCTAGAAGTGGGGCGCTCTGGCCCATGAAGATGATGGTTGCGTGGAGATTCTGGCATAATGGTATAGCTCTCTTTAGATTTGTTTATTCATTGTATGCAAAATAGCAAAAAAGTGCAATAATTTTGATAAATCAGACCTATGTGAGTAGGCAGAGCACCCAAAAAAATAAGAGACGAAGCTCTCATTGCTTCGTCTCTCTTATTAGTGTATTGCTTGTCTAGAGCTACGCTGCTGCGACCGCCTCTGCTTGCTCCTTGGGTGGTTCGAGGGCGTAGGTGGCTTTGGCGACGCGCTTGAAGAGTGGTTTGCTTTGGAGGTTGAGGAGGATAGTGGTCTCCTTGACCTGGCGGCTCTTGAGGACGCGCTTGACGATCTCGTCGCGGTGTAGTGGGCCACCCTCGTCGCGCAAGATACCGGCAATGATATCAGCTACAGTGCCCTGGCTATAGCCCCAGATGTCGAGCGCATAAATACCGCGGCCGATGAGGATGAAGCGCTTGTCTTTGATGAGCTCGTTGTGTATGGCTTGCTTGGTGACGTTACGGCGCTTGAAGGTGCTCTCCTTGATGCGCTGAGCAATCTCGCTAAAGTGCAGCGGTTTGCCTTCGTCTAATAGGACGACGTAGATCTTGTCGCGGATATTCTTGGGATTAACGGTTGGCCACTTGCTCAGACCCCACATGTCTTTGAGGTGGGCCAGCTGGGTAGAGAGGCTGGCGAGGCCGCGCACTTGGTTGGGGTTCTCGTAGGTGAGTTGGTCATGCAGCGCTTCGAGGCTGATAGGCGCACCATGCTGTTTGATGGCGGCAACGATCTCATCCACGCGGCTTCGCACCGCCTTCTCGTCGCCGTATTCGGCAATGGCCAGGCCTTGGTGGTATTTGTCGGTCTCGTTGATGGGGGTGAGGCGGGCTGAGACTTCGCCGATGAAGGCAATGTGGGCGCGCTGCTGCACCGTGGGTGTCTCGACATCTAACAGGCGCTGTGTGATATCTGAGACGCGTCCAACGCGGCCATTCTCGGAGAGGTCGCGGATGATGAGACGCTCGGCGTCGTGCAGGCCCTCTAGTTCGCCTGCTTCGGCGGCAAGCTTGAGGCGCACCACGATGGCTTTCTCGAGCTGGCGGACACGCTCGCGCGTAATACCGAGCAGCTCGCCGATTTGCTCGAGCGTTTCGCGGCGCTCTTTGAGGCCAAAGCGACGCACGATGATCTCGCGCTCGCGGTCGTGTTCTTCGCCGACTGCATCAAGGATGGTAGCGATCGACGCGGCAAAAACTTCGGTTGGTTGTTTGGTTGTTTGGTTCATGATTCGGTTCTCCATTTCCTTCTCAGTTGCTTGTGAATGCCCACTCGCACTTCTTACATTTGATTATAGAATAATAGGTGATATAAGTCAATCGTTTCATCATAGAACTATTATAGCACACACTTTACGCTTATGGTAAACAATTTTTTGAGGCTTTTCATTTGCAAGTGATGTGGCGAGCATGACAGGGCAGTTGACGGGCTCGCAGCAATGCGGGCTGGCATAGAAAAACCAGCGGCTAGTACAGAGGAGCCGCTGGTATATGAGAGGTCGCCGGGCTAGGCGGTGCGCTTCTTGCGTGTGATGGTGGTGCGGGTTGCGGTCTTGCGCCGGCTTCGTTTGGGTGGTGCGGCGGCCAAGATTTCGCGGGCTTGCGCCTCATCCAGAGTTGTTGGATCAGTATCCTTGGGCACACGTGCGTTCGTCTTGCCGTCAGTTACATATGGCCCCCAGCGCCCCTTGAGGATCTTGATAGTGCCAAAATCGGCGATGTGCTTCTCTGCCTCGGCCTTGAGCTTGGCGGCGTAGAGCACGCGAGCCTCGGCCTCGGTAATTTCGCGCGGTCGTGCTCTTTCAGGCTGACGTAGAGCTTGCCTACCTGAATGTACGGCCCAAAGCGCCCGATGTTTGCTTTGATGGTCTGACCATCCTCGGTGATGCCAACAGTGCGTGGTAGTTCGAAGGCCTTGAGAGCTTGCTCGAGCGTGACGGTCTCGATGCGCTCACCCTTGGGGAGCGGCGCAAACTGTGGCTTAGTTGTCTTATCCTCGCTGCTGCCCAGCTGGAGCATTGGCCCAAAACGTCCAAAGCGGGCGAAGATCGGCTTGCCAGTCTTGGGGTGGGTACCAACCTCGCGGTGCGCACCGACGGTGCTGCGGTCGATGTCGCCAGATTTTTCGATGAGCTCGTGGAAGGGCTCGTAAAATTGGCGCAGCATGGCATTGCGCGCGAGCTTGCTGGCAGCGATGTCATCGAAGTCGGTCTCGACGCGGGCGGTGAAGCCATAGTCAATGATGGGGTCGAAATGATCGGTGAGAAAGCCAGCAATTAGCTCACCCGCTGGGGTGGGCAGTAGCTTGCCACGGGTGGCACCAGTTTTTTCTTGGACGATGCGACGAGTGACGACAGGGGTATTATCACTCGGGATCTCGCCCGTACGCTCTAGGACGATGACATCGCGTGGTTCACCCTCGCTCTCGCCTCGCTCGGCATAGCCACGAGTCTGGATGGTGTTCATGATGGTGGCGTACGTACTGGGCCGACCAATACCAAGCTCTTCAAGCTTCTTGACGAGTGTCCCCTCGGTATAGCGCGCTGGTGGGCGGGCAAAGACCTGCCGTGCCTCGGCCTGTGCGAGCTCAAGGGTGGTGTGTTGGCTGACTGATGGCAGGATGGTCGAATCCTTACCGCCATAGACGCGCAAAAAGCCATCAAACAGCACTGTCTGACCCTTTGCCTCAAAGACGAGTGTTTTCTCGGTCTCGAGCTGCGTGCTGTCGATGCTAATGGTAATGGTGGTGTTCTCTAGCTTCGCAGCGGCCATTTGGCTGGCTAGGGTGCGCCGGCGGATGAGGTCGTAGAGTTTTTGGTCGTAGCTACTGCCAGCGACGGATTCGCGGGCGATATCGGTCGGGCGGATGGCTTCGTGAGCCTCTTGGGCACCAGCTGACTTCGTGGTGAAGGTGCGACTGTGTGAATAGTCGGCACCAAAGTGCTGAGTAATGTATGTACGGCTTGCGGCAATGGCCTGACGGCTGAGATTGACGCTATCGGTACGCATATAGGTAATGAGCCCCTCTTGGTAGAGTTTCTGAGCACTCGCCATGGTAGCGCGGCTGCCCATGCCGAGCTTGCTATTGGCCTCCTGCTGGAGAGTACTGGTGGTAAATGGTGCAGCGGGGTTGCGCGTGCTAGGTGTCTTGGTAATGCTGCTGACGGTGAAACGAGCACCACTCAGCCCCGTCAAGAAGTCGTGGGCGGCTTGCTCGCTGTCGAAGCGCTGCTTGAGCTCAGCCTTGAGCTCCTCGCCATCTACGACAAAATGCGCTGTTACGCGGAACTGTGCACTACTCGCAAAGTCGCGAATCTCACGCTCACGCTCCACAAGCAGGCGGACCGCTGGGCTTTGCACGCGGCCAGCTGATTTGCCACCCGGCACCTTGCGCCACACCACAGGGCTTAGCTCAAAGCCCACGATGCGGTCGAGGATCTGCCGTGCCTGCTGAGCCTCCACGAGCTGCATATCTACGGTGCGAGGTTGTTTAATGGCTGCCTCGATGGCGGGCTTGGTAATCTCATGGAACGTGATACGCTTGGTGCGCTGTGGGTCTAGGCCAAGGACTTCGCACAGGTGCCAGGCAATCGCCTCCCCTTCCCGGTCTTCATCAGTTGCGAGCCACACATTATCTGCTCCAACCGCCTTCACAGCCTTCTTGAGCTCGGTAATGACCTTCTTCTTGTCTGGATCGATCTCGTAGACAGTCTTGAAGTCGTTTTTGATATCAATTGGTGGTTGTCCATCCTTGGTCTTCTTGGGGATGGCGCGAATGTGCCCCACGCTCGAGAGCACCTGATATTCCTCACCCAGGTAGCGCTCGATTGTCTTGGCCTTAGCTGGGCTCTCGACGATGACTAGTTGTGTGTGTTTGCTCATTGATTATCTACTCGCTTGTTATAGTTATATGCTTGCTATTAACCTATCTAATCAAGCGCCTATGATACCGCAAAGTAGAGTGGAATGCAAATTAGATACATTAAGAATACCCTCTCCCCCTCCCCAGTCTATAGGCAGGGGTATTGCTGCTGGCGTGGGAGATATATAAAAGTCTGGCTGTCGATAAAGAATGCTGCACGAATCATCAATCGCATTACCCACGCACGCGGCGTGTGCGACGCATACGGGTGCGAGGTTGCCGTGGTGAGGTGTTTGCTGCTGAGGTGGACTTGTTGGTAGATTTACTGTAGTCTTTGGCTTTGGCATAGTGGCCAGTGAGATAATCCTTCGCAGCGGCAACACCAAGGACAGCACCTGCAGCAAACGACCCTAGTGCTGCTACACCAGCATAACGCTCAAGCTTACTTCCTTCAGGGGCGAGCGACTTGAGAAAATAGGCAGCAATTGCTATATTATCTGCTGCCATACTGAACTTGCCTGATTTTGGCGTACGGAAGGCTTCATCATTTGTGAGGCCATGATAGACGGTCGCGCCAGCATTGACGGCATTCTTAGCAGCAATTGTTACTAAAACTGATTTGGGCACAACATGGGTTTTGCCTGCTATTACACCAATCACTACCATACCGAATTTGTCGCAAAAAGCATCAAACCCTGCACCAAAGTCACTTTCTTGGCCAAGACGTCGCGCTGCTAGGCCATCTGCTAAGTCACATGTACGACCACCAAGTATCATGAGTGCGCCAATGATCTGGCCAGCTTTGTCGTTCTCCTTTGTGGCGGTGTCAAATTTCTGAGCACCGGCAGCTACTAACCCAAGCCCAGTAGCCGAGATGGCATTTGGCACAGTAGGAATATCTCTCATGTGATATTTGCGTTGTCTTGGGGTTTGCTCTGCTGTCGCCATAGTATATGGTACTGTACCATAATATTAAGCCAATGTCCACTGGTTGGCACCGAGTGAGCGGATAACGCCATTAATCTCCAGCATCGTTAGCGCAATGGTAAACTCGCTGATGGGTGTGCCTAGGCGGCGCTGCATTTCTTCGCCGTCGCGCAGGCCTTGGCGCAGCAGCTTGATGATGGCGGCCTCGAGCGGTGTGCTACCCAGTGGTAGGGTGGCATTCTCACTCTGCTGGCGCTGGGGTGGTGTGATGGTCATGACAGCGAGGATATCAGCTGGGCTGGTGGCGGGCAAAGCGCCCTGCTTGAGGAGGTTGTTGCAGCCCTGCGAGAGTGGGCTGGTGATATTGCCTGGCACCGCAAAGACGTCCTTGCCTTGCTCGAGTGCATGGGCGGCAGTGTTGAGTGTGCCGCTGCGCTCGGCCGCCTCGGTGATGACGACGACGTCGGCTAGGCCAGCCACGAGGCGGTTGCGCTCGAGGAAGCTCCAGCTGCCAAAGCGGTAGCCATCCCCCGCCAGGTGCTCCGACACCACTGCCCCACCCTTAGCAACGATATCGCCCGCAAGCGCAGTATGATTGGCCGGATAGATCCGTGGCAGGCCATTGCCCAGCACAGCAATCGTCGTGCCTCCTACCGCCACACAGGCCTGATGCGCAATACTATCGATGCCCAGAGCGAGCCCACTGATGATAATTACCCCTTGGCGGGTTAGCTCGCGGGCGAATTGCTCCGTCACTTCCCGGCCATAGCGCGTGGGGCGGCGCGACCCAACGATCGCCACGCTCGGGCGGCGTTCCTCGGGTAGTGTACCGAGGTAGTGAATCTGCTGTGGTGGCTTGGCAATGTGGCAGAGTGGATTGAGGTATTGGTGGGCTTGTGGTGTGGTGTGATTGATCTGTTGCATAATTTGTGCTGAAAAGTGTTGACATTTTGTCAAGCGGGTGCTAGTATCATAAGTGATTGATTGAGCGCAAGCTCGTTCAAGTACCTTATACCCCCTATTTTAACATAGTTACCCCAGTGTTTTCACGAAGGTAACGTGTTAGGTTGCACACAATCTGTGCTGTAGTTATCTACCCTCCACTGCAGCACCGTTAGACAGGGTTGTGTGCTTACTAACCCCTTTGTCCAGCGGATCTCGTATGTGTGAGTAGATCACGTATACCCTGATTGGGTGGGACGAAGGGCAAACCAAGCGCTCATAGTGATGCCCACCCTTACTATGAGCGCTTTTTTGTTGGGGTGAGTTAGTGATGAGCTAGTCACACATTAGTTATTTTAAGCTGATTTACTTTGGTGTGCGAAGACGCTATGAGTTGCTCTGGCGGTTTGTGACACGCGCTACCAAAACAAAGATAGCTATTATCTCTGGTAGTGGCTGAGATCTCAGAGTTCCGGTGTTTTTTGTTTGTCTATAGAGCAAAGAATTATTAGTGTAAAGACTGTACTGTAGAAGATTTAATAAGTAGCTCTTCCTTCGTGTTGCTATACCCTCTGGTACGGTATGTGGGAGGTAAGACGCAGATAAATAAGAGCCACATGCCAAGAGTTCGTGCAATTGACACGCGCTTCCATCAGATATTACTATATAGCTTAACGCACACAAAATCTATGGTTGAACAATACTTTTCACCATGTTTTTCTCTGTTATTGCGCAGTGAACTGATTATTTATTCAAGTGAGAGATATGCAAGAAAACGCCGTTATACGCTAGTGAGCACTAGAGCTGAGCTGTGTTGCTACGTGCTGGCTGCTTGTCGTCTGGAGTAGTGTTTGGATCAACATAGTACTTGGGGATGCTATGAGCCTGGTTTTCTAGCTCTTCCCAGTATGGGCGTGGCATTATAGTAGTACATTTTGCATTGTATGACAAATATCTATACTACATGCAGGGGTAATGCGTCCTCTGTTTCTCCTCTGTCAACTACTATTATAAATTTGTATTTAGCCCCGCAAAGCGCTATAATGGCCAAACCATGACAGAAATGGCAGTTCGAGAACATAATTTTGACCCGCATTCTCAACCAGAGACGCGGATGGAGCGACGACGGCTCCAGCAAGAGAAGAATGCGAAGAATGCGAATTTTGGCAAAAAGGCACTTAGTGCAGCGGTAGGCGCTATAATTGGCTGTATGCCAATGGCTGGACTGGCCTATGTTGGGCATGCTCGGCAGGAGGCGCAGCGGCCTAATAAACCACTGCCGCCATGTACAGCAGTTGGCCAGCCTTCGTCGCTTGACCTAACGCAGCCCGAGGTGGTGGCTCAGCGCCCACCAGTGAGCATTGCCGAGGCGTTGGGCGACCATGAAGCGCTAGAGCAGCAAAAGCGCGAGGCTTTGCAAGCAGTGCAGCACTCCATCGTCAAGATAAACGCTCACGCTCATAATATGGCGGAGGCAGGCGGTGCGAATATCACTGGCAGTGGCTACATCATAGCAATGCCAGATGATACGCCTATAGTAATGACGGCCGCACACGTGGTATCTAATAAATATCCTATCCGCCAAGCAGACATCACCTTCCAAACAACTGATGGCCAGACCCATGAGATACAAAAAGGCTGCCATAATGGCGAAGCACCGCCCGAAGGCCAGTGGAGCTCTGGCATGCCTGATGTAGCAGCATTGAGGCCGCATGATGAGCTGCCGGGTAGCTCACCCCTCCACTCTGCAACAGATGAAGAAATAACGGCAGCGGTACGCGCTGGCCAGCCATTCTTTGCAGTGGGCTTCCCTGCTAATGCTCCAGTGGAATGGGGGCAACCGATTGCCACGCCGCAGGTCGATGTGCTCCTCCCTGCTGGGCAACGTGGGGCTGATGGCAAGATGGCCATGATCTCGGGCCTTGAGCGGTCGGCTAAGGGTGCAAATGATGTTAACGAGCTAGATGATGCCGTTTTGCCTGGTATGTCGGGCGGAGTGGTCGTTGTGTGTACTCCATCTGGCGAGATGAAGGTCGTTGGGATGGTGCAAGCAGTAGCCCAGCCAGCCACTGCTGCCGAGCTAAGTGCGTATGGCATTGTAGATGACCCAGAGACGGTACGTGCGTATGAGCCACGCATTGCCTATCTTGGGAGTCTCACAGAGACACAAGAGGCATCTACGAGCCTACAAGCAGAAGACGAGTGGTCGGCAACGAGAGTAATAATGTACCTTGGTGCGGTCTTTCACGAAGATTAGCTTAGAAGGCCATAGAAGGTGAAGCTCTACCTTATTCTGTGCTATACTAAATCACTATGAAATATCTCTGGCATTCTCATCACCCTTTTCGTATTTTTTGGTTTTCGGCGCTGCTGACGGTGCTGCTGGGTGGGGCGATTTTTGGCCATTTGGGGGTGAGCGGTTTGTGGCTGTTTACCATCCTGGTACTACTAGAGGTGACCTTTAGCTTCGATAATGCCGTCATTAATAGCCGCGTCTTGGCGAGCCTGAGCCCGCTATGGCAAAAGATTTTCCTGACGGTGGGGATCTTTATTGCAGTGTTTGTGGTGCGTTTTGTGCTGCCGATCGTCATTGTGATGGTGGCAAGTGGGCACGATTTCTCAACAGTGGTCGATCTCGCGCTGCATAAGCCAGCGGAGTATGGGCACATCCTCCACGCTGCGTCGCCAATGATCGATGCCTTTGGTGGGGCGTTTTTGATCATGATTGGCCTAAGTTACTTTATGGACTACAACAAGCGGGTGCACTGGATGCGGCACGTCGAGCCATGGCTAGCCAAAGCGGGGCGCTTCGAGAACCTCAAAATATGTGTGATGCTGGCGGTGGCAGCGGTGCTGTACTTCACGGTGGAGCGGCAGTATGAGTCGGTGGTGCTGATCTCATCTATCCTAGGAATCTTGCTGCATATTGGACTGGAACTCTTTGGTTCGTTCTTTCATGACGACACGGCGCAGTCTCTCAAGGCAAAAACAGGCTGGGCGGCCTTTGCTAGCCTGATGTACCTGGAGGTGTTGGACGCGAGCTTTAGTTTTGATGGGGTGATTGGTGCATTTGCTATCACCAGTAGTATTGTCTTGATTGTGGCAGGCCTCGGGGCGGGTGCCATCTGGGTGCGCTCACTCACGGTCTATCTACTACGGACTGGTGCACTGGGTAAATATAAGTATCTTGAGAATGGTGCGCACTGGGCTATTATGGCGCTGGGTGTGATGATGATCGCTAAGCTCTTCCACGTGGAGCTGCCTGAGTGGGCGACCGGTGGGTTGGGCCTTGTCTTTATTAGCTTGGCAGTCGGCAGTAGCATCCTCGAGGCTCGTGCCATTAACCTTCAGACTGCAACCGCAAACACCGTCCACCACGCCGAGCAACGCCTCAAGCGTGGAGTGAAGAAGATTGTGAAGCATTAGATATTGCTCTAAACAAAAGCCACAAACTCACCACTGATACATGTCGTCGAGAGATAAAATACGCTCGAAATAATGTACTATACCGACGGCTGGTACGTCACACTCGTCGCTGCTATGTCTCCCGCAAGGAATTGCGCAATGAGAGAGGCTGACTGCTCGGCTGCCCACTGCTGCAAAATGGCTTGCTCATCTGAGGTAAAATTACTCAAGACGAAGTCAACATCGCCGACTTGCTGCCGCATTTTATTGTCCGTGCCAAGGCGAATATGCCAAAAGTTCTGCCCAATATGCTGGTGGAGCGACTTAAGCCCATTGTTGCCTGCGCTCTCGCCGCCTCGCCTGACGCGAATTTTGCCAAAATCGAGGGCCACATCATCGTGAATAACAAGCACATCGTCGAGTGGTAATTTATAAAAATCCATAACTGCTCGGGCTGCGACCCCTGTCTCGTTATAAAATGTGGTCGGCTTGGCGAGGATGACTTTCTCGCCGCCGTGCGAAAACTCGGCCAGCTCAGCATTAAATCGGCTCTTTGGGGCAAACTGCACTCCCTGCTCTGCTGCATAAGCGTCGAGGATGATGAAGCCAGCGTTGTGCCGGGTGGTGGTATAGCGCGGGCCAGGGTTGCCGAGAGCGAGAAGTAATTTCATACGTATTAGTATAGCATGGATAAGGTTTTGTTGTGGCTGCATTGGTGGTGCTATAGCTGAACAAGAAAATATATGGAGGCCAGCCACACAGTAGGCGGATAATCGCTGTAGTATAATCTGGCCGGAACATTTTCGGTTCAGCTATAGCACCATACTCAGCAGCCTTACTCCTTAGAATAAGACCATAATATCCTCTGTTAGAGTGAGCGGATATACTCTGCCATGCTATACTAAACCCATGGCCCAGCGCGATAATGATCTTGAATTTAGCCTTAATGCCGCCTTTGATGAGCAGCGCACCCAGCCTGGCCTGGTGCCGCTCTACCTCATCAATGGCTCACTCGGGGTGGGCAAGACGAGCGTGCTGGAGTATCTTTTGCGCCAGCCGGAGTTTGCTGGCTCGCGCGTGATTGAGAATGAATATGCCAACGAGAACGTCGATGGCTACCGGCTGGAAGGCCTGGCGGAGCTTGTAACGACGCTGGCGGGCGACTGCGTGTGTTGCTCGTCTAAGCATGCCTTGACGCGCATGCTGCTGGATTTTTGCCAGTCGTCCCCTGCCCCGGTTTCATCGAGGCAACAGGGGTCGCGCGGACGATGAACTTGGTGGAGAAGCTCATCAATGCGCGGATCTTTGCCAAATATGAGCTGCTGCAGAGCTATTACGTCATCACCGCACACGAAATCTTGCATGGTATTGAGCCAGCCCACGAGGTGGAGCTGCAAGCTGCCGATACAGTCCTTATTACCAAAGAAGATCTCCTGCATGGCGATGATCGCACTACCTATGATACCAAGCGCCGCGCCCTGCCCTATACGCGGGTGCTGTCTGCGCCGCATGGGTGCTTTGACCTTAGTAAGATCACAACGCCGTCGAGTCTACTCACCTTCTTCGACACCTATGATGGCGAGCTTGCCGTGCCAGATAACCCGACCTACAGCGTCATCGATATGTCGCAGCTCACTGCTACCGAGGCAGCCTTTGAGGCGCTGTGGCTGCAGCTCTTTGCGACGTATGAGCTGCGCCGGCTCAAGGGGTGCTTTATTGATGAGCATGGTACGCGCCGGCATATCGAAGCTACGCCCGAGCAGATTCAGATCACCACTGGCCAACCTAGCGAAGCACCCAAGCTGGTTTGCATTGGCACCCACGCCAGCAGCATCACCCGCGATGGGTTGGTGGCGCAGCTGATGATGTTTGGGTAAGGTGATCGATATCAATTGCTAGCTTGGGTGCGAAAATGCGAAAACCTCTTATTTTCCCTGTGTCGTATTACGCCTGTAGTTTGGGACACTTAGTGGTAGGGCTACCACTTTTTTGGTGCTGGCTGCTGACGGAGTGCTTTATGGATAATTTCGAGATAGAATTTATTCGCTGACCCATCAGTATAGCGGGTCTATAGAGCGAACTGACAAGCAGGAGAATATGCGCAGCAGCGTAGCCGCTGATAATTCTGGCGGCTTGTCAGTTCGGAACCTATACTGAGCGAGCATGTTCGAACTCGCTCAGAGCGTGTAATGTGTATGGACAAAGGAGCTCAGACATTTGTCTGAACTCGTCGAATCCGTCAACACACACTGCTACAGTGTGTGTTGCAAACTCGATACAGGCGTATAAAGTGTTCTCCTGGGCGGAGAACACTTTATACCAGCGTCGTGCATGAACGTGTTGAGCTTACGCCCGACACGCCCGTTGATGACATCGATGCCAGGGTTGTAATAAGTGCCCATGGCACTTCCTTTCTCCTCATCCAGGCGGAGCGCCTGTGTCCCCTCTCGAGAAAACACTGCTCAGACGCCCGGATGGCGGCCAGCAAGATGAGGTTATCGGGCACTAACTACTATTGGCCTAGGAACTAGCGCCAGAGAATCTCACCTTGCTGGCTATTCTCCCGCTTGTCAAAAAACACTTTTGGTCAAACACGATAGGTTTGTCAACAAAAGCTAATATATATATATCAATAATTGATCACGCCGTCAACTTCTTTCTATATGTAGCACATTATGAATGTCTCGTAGCACACGCTTGTGGGGCTATAATTATCGCTTGGTGGATCTTTCGGCGTCTTTGGCTTGCTTATATGCTTTGGTCACAGGCTCGAGGCCGCGCTTGACGCGCTCGCGGTTGGCTTTGAGCTGCTTCTCGTCGCGGAAGGAGAGCTTGATGGGGGTGCCAGTGTAGTCGTAGGTGTCGCGGATGCGCCGCTCGAGGTAGCGCTTGTAGCTCCAGTGGACGAACTTGAGGTTACTGCCGTAGATAACGAACCATGGTGGGTTTGTGTCTGTCTGGACGATGTAGCGTAGCTTGGGGTGGGTGTTCTTGAGGCCAGCTGGTGGGTGCTTCTGCACAGAGCGCTGCAGGAGGTCGTTGAGGGTGCGCGTGGTGGTCTTTTGCTGGCGATGAGCAGCGATGCCAAGAGCAAGGTCGAATAACTTCGTCACATTCTGGCCGGTAACAGCACTGGTGAAGATGAGTGGTGCCCACGGTGTGAAATCGAACTGGGCGGAGATCTGCGGGGCGAGTGCATCGCGCGTGTAGGCATCTTTGCCTTCCACGGCGTCCCATTTGCTCACGACGATGGCCATGCCCTTGCCTGCCTCGGCAATGATACCTGCAAGCCGCTGGTCGAGGGCGGTGTTGAGCTCATTTACATCCATCAGGAGGAAGCAAATATCGGCCTCCTCGATGGCAGCCAAAGTGCGCAAGACGCTAAACTTCTCGATGCCCACCTCTTGCTTGCCTTGGCGGCGAATGCCAGCGGTGTCGAGCAGCTCGATGGCTTGCCCCTGGTAGCGCAGGCGGATGCGATTGACATCGCGTGTGGTACCCGCTACTCCAGCCACGATGGCTTGCTGCTTGCCCGCTAGTGTGTTGAAGAGGCTGGATTTGCCGACATTGGGCCGGCCAATCAACGCAATCTTGAGTACATCGCTCGGCTCGGCTTGGCGCTTCTCTGGGATGTGCTGGCAGATCTCATCCAGTGCATCACTAATACCACTGTTGTGCTCGGCACTGGTGCGAATGATACTCTTGATGCCAAGGCGGAGGAATTCACTAGTAGGCAGACTGCCCCGCAGGTCGGTTTTGTTTGCAATGAGAATGACAGGCTTGCGGCTCTTGAGGGCGGTTTTGGCGACGCGCCGGTCTTCGTCGCTGGGGTATTCGGTGCTATCCACGACCACGAGGATGACGTCGGCCGCATCGGATGCATCAGTGATTTGCTCTTGAATACTTGCCTCAAACTCGTCTTCTGCTGGCTTGAGGCCGGCTGTATCGACGAGCCAGAACTCATGCCATGGTAGGCTGCCTTGCCCACCACCCGATCGCGCGTCGTACCGGCTTCGCGTGCCACGATAGCCTGCTGCGAACGCATCATACGATTAAACAGCGAGCTCTTGCCAGCATTGGCACGCCCGATGATTGCAACGGTAGGAAGTTTGGTAGCCATAATACTCTCATTATATCATGAAAGCGCGTGAGCAGATTTGCAGCACCCTCTCCCCTCTTGTACAATAAAAGAACGAGTGCGGCAACGGGCTCACTCTCATTGATAAAGGCTGAAATATAAGGAAGTGTGTAATGGCCAATGAGATACTACAGCCAGCCTATACCACGCTATTGCACCAGTCGATAGAATATTTGGATGAGAGCTTAGGTCAGCCGCAGCTGATTGACAGCCTGGGTGCGCTGGGCGTCTCGACAGCAGCGCTTCAGCAGCGAGCGGCGATGCTGACGGTTGCCGATGTCCGCACAGGTGCCATGCAGCGAGAACTCGATGACCATGATGGTGCAGAGCCGCGCCTCTTCCAGCGTGATCACCAGGTGCAATCGCTTGATGGTTGGCATCGGCGTGACATCATTCCTCTCGCAATTGTGCCAGAGACGCGTGACGTTTGGACGGATATGACCGACCCTATGCCGCTGCAGCGGCAGCAGGCTGGCGTAGCGCATGATGCCCCGTGGCGGCTTGGCGCGGCCAAATGGTACTATGCGCCAAGCCGAATTCTTGCCGCACCACACATGTCGGCCCAGGCGGCACCAGTCAGAATACGTGGCACGTATGCTACTTGCATTGTTGATATGGGGCGGGTTGGACGCACTCCCATGCACGCTCGGCCAAATATTGTGATGAACCAGACCAGGCTGCCTCTCCATGATGATAGCGAGAGGGCGCGCATCATCACAGCCGGTGTACTTCTCCACGAGTTAAGTCACGCCGATGACGCCATCACCGCTCCTTGTACACCCTGGGGTGAGCCGCCATATACACTGTTCTCTTCTGAACTCAAGGCGTACACGTTACAAGCACGGTTCCTGCGCCAGTATGATGTGCCACCGCACCGTGACTTATTGGCTGTGCAGCAGATCGAGACGATCCGGGCACGCATCAACCACCCAGAGCAACCCTTTGACAAAAACTCCACTATCATCCAGGCGCTTGGCGCGGCTGGCGTCCTCTGGCGGATGGGGCCACGATGAGTAGAAGTTAGCTATTGAGAATAATATAGCGACGCACGGTAAAGATAATAACGGTGAGCAAGAATGCAATGCCAATGATGAGAATAGCTAAGCTCACAACATAGAGCCACAGCGGGAGAGGGCGCTTTTTCTCTGGGGCGTCTTGAGCATCTTTGTCTTTTTTCTTGTGCCATGGCCGCCAGACTAGCCACCACGCGCCAACACAGGCAGCGATAATGACAATCTCGATAGCTAAGGCATAAAGATCGAGACCATAGCGGGCGTGATCACCAAAAGGTATCATGCGCGGCGGAGTGGGTGTTTCGCTCCAGAAGTGGTCATCCTTGGGGTCGAAACAGAGCGTGCGCTCGTGGAGTGGACTAAGCAGCCAGGTGATGGTGTCATCCGTTACATAGCGGAGCCTGTACCGTGGGGTTGGGTCTTTAAGAATAGGCATGCACATAATGCTGTTATTGTATACCATTTTTTGCTGAGAGTGCAAGAAGGTGCTGCTCTATTGCACAGCGACGTCTTCCCACTTGCCTCGTGGTAGCTTGCCCAGGCTATAGCTGCCAAAGTGTGTGCGGTGCAGACGCGTGACGGTGTAGCCCAGGGCGGCGAAGGTGCGGCGGATCTGGCGGTTGCGGCCCTCACTCATGCTAATGTGCCACTCGGTGCGGCTATTGGGCCGGAGACGGGTGAGGATGAGCCTGCTCGTGCCATCGGCCAGCTGGATGCCGTAGTCGCTGATCATCTGCTGGTGGAGGGGTTCGAGTGGGTGGTCGAGCCGGACGCGGTATTCTTTGACCTTAGCAAACTGCGGATGGGTCATGCGGTAAGCAAAGTCGCCGTTGTTGCTGAGCAAGAGCAGGCCCGAGCTATCGGCATCGAGCCGGCCAACGGGCTTAAGAGCGTGCAACTCTGTTGGTAAAAGGCTATAAATAGTGAGCTGCGACCCCTGTTGTTTGCGCGAGCAAACGTAGCCGACTGGCTTATTGAGCATGATGGTGTGGTAAGCAACCTGCTTGGGCAGTGGTGCGCCCTTGACCATTACCTGGCTGCCTGGCTGGAGGCGGGCACCGAGCACAGCCACCTCGCCGTCAACCACGACATCTCCAGCGGCGATCAGGTCGTCTGCTTGGCGGCGCGACAGGCCCAGCACAAGCGCAATATGTTTGTTGAGGCGGGTAGTCGACATGCTTCTATTATATCACTGAGGACGTGCTGGCCGAAGGCTCGGCTCTGTGCCAACAACCCTCTTGGCTAATGCTGATGAGTGTGACGCGACCACAGCCGAGTAACCGCCGAGACAATACGGAAAGCGGCCTTGCCAATAGCACGAATGCGCGTGAAGAGCAGGCTATGCTTGACCTCTGGCACAACCAGTGGGCACTCAAGCGATGGATGCTGGCGATATCGGCCTGTAGCGGGTCGCCGCACTGCGCAGCAGGGCCAGTGACGGGGTCATCGGTAGGTTGTTCATGGAATGGGTAGTTGAATAGTGATCGATCGGGCATAACGGGCTCCATGCATAATGATTACCTAGTATAGCACGTGTGAAGCGATATGGATACGCTTTTTAGTGCGACCCGGCCGATGGTGCTGCCCGCTCAGTCTCTTCGAAACTGAGGTTGTCGTGGCTATGCTGGATGGCTGGTGCTGGGCGCGCAGGCATGGCCGCTGGCTGAGGCATTGGCGCGGCATGGTGAGTAGCTGGTGGCCGAGCTGGTGCTACAGTGGTGGCCTGTGTTGGAGCAGGATGCGCTGCAGCCGTGGGAGCTGGGCGGATGGCATCGTAAAGCGGATGATCGACTGGCGAGACCGATGGATGAGCGGCTGCACTGCCCTGAAGCAACGCCGCGGCTAGTGCATCAGACGGGTCTGCAGTAATGGCCTGTGGGCTGTGTGGCGTAATAGCTGCGCTATCAGCAGTAGGATGACCTGGTGAATCCCCGTGATCCTCGTGGTGAGTAGCTGGTGGCTGCGCTGAGGCTGCTGGTGCTGGATGGCTTGGCGCTGGTGTGTCGTATGTTGTGGTGGTTGGTACTGGTGGTTCGACCGGGGTCGGAGCCGGAATGGTGTCCATCTGCTCATTAAGGTTGGCCACGGCGTCTGATACGAGCTGGTTTTGGCTTGGCTGGTAGGCGGCTGCATCGGTGTCTATCTCATCATCGGTTTGCTGCGTGCTTGTGCGGAGAGCTTCAGCTAACTCGGCTTCGTCGTCGGCTGGAGTGTGGGTGTAGTGAGCAGGCTGGTTCGCCACAATGTGGTGCTGCACATCTGGAATACCTGATGGCGCTGTGCTATGCGGCGCAATAATATCGTTAATGAGTGGCTGCGTAGCGGGAGCATCGCTGGCTGGCGGTGTGTGTAGATGTGGAGCTTCTGCTGGGCTTGGTGCGCTATTAGCAGGGGCTGGGTGCTCATCGTGATGCGTGACAATCTCGGCCTCTGGTGCTTCTTCGGCTGGCGGCAAGGTGAATGGCTGTGGCGTAGTGGGCTCGGCTGGCGGCTGCGGCGCTGTGGGCTGTGAAGTACCATTGGCGGCATCGAGCTCGTCATCTATCAGGCTGGCATAATCTGGCCTCGGCATAGAAGACTGTAGCGGGTGGATCACTCGCTCACCCAGGCTAGCCGGCCGTGGTGTAGAGAATGGCGCTGTGGGTTGTGGCAGTGTGGTAGGCTGAGGTTGGATGGCTGGTGGCACGGGCATAGCTGGTGCGCTTGGCTGAGGCTCAGGAGTGGTATGTGCTGCCGGCCGGTGGCTTACCCCTGTATCGCCAAGGACGTCGTGTACGGCGCGCACCACATCTTCAATACCGACCTGCGATTTGACGAGGTAGCGGTCTGCTCCCAGTGCCTCGCCGCGCATGCGTTGGTCTTGGCTCGAGAGTGCCGTCATGATAATCACCTTGATGCCGCGCGTCTCGGTGGTGCTGCGCAAGATATCGAGCATGTCGAAGCCGCTAATCTTGGGCATCATCACATCGCTGATGATGAGCTGCGGACGTTCTTTGATAGCCATGGCGAGTGCTTCTTCCCCATCGCCGGCCGACACGATGTCATACCCCTCGGCCAACAGGCGTACTCCGTATATTTCGCGCAGGCTTTTGTCGTCTTCGACAAGCAGAATCTTAACCTTTGTCATATCACCCTCTATTGTACGCAATTGTCGGCAAAAATACCATAGTGCTTGTGGTTTTTTTGAGAGGAATTAATATAAAGTGCTGCTCTGCTGATGGGTCTGGCGCACGGTTGGCTTTGCGCGAAGAGATTGACAGAGCGCTGGTAGCAATTTGAAAGGGGCGCACGTATACCGGAAATTGCAAAACATCCCCTGCTTTTTGCAGCGACCCCACTGCACAAGAGGACGTCTGAAAGCTCGCAACGTAAGCAGATATTCTATACACACTGGCTAGTGTATGTTTGCCTGGCAGCACTACTGGGGCAGCTATTGACTATAAATCAATCCTGTGGTATCATACTACTCCCTAACAGAGGAATATGAATATGACAACAACACAAAAAATGCGACACGCTGGGCGCGACACAAAAGTGAGAAGCCAAGCTGGGTCACGCGTTTTGCAGAAAAATTACAATCGCCCGAGCGATCCTCGCGGCGTGAGAAAGTTGCGCGAGCATTGGGGATGCTGGCCACCATTGGTGCGACTCTCACAGTCGCAACAGGCATTAGTGTTTATCGCGATAGTGGCAGTATAGAGCCGGTGGGTAACCTGCTTAATCCAGTTGCGGAGCACGTGCTGACGACGGATGAGGACATTGCTACTGCCGATGGGCTCTCAAACATCATTGCGCTCGAAGACCGCCGGGCGGAAGAGACGAGAATGCATTACGTGGCGCGTGGTACGGAAGCGCTGGCCCTTAGCTCTATTACGCTATGTCTGCTCAATGAGCAAGCGCACAGATCTTCACGCAAGAAGGCTCAGCCATAAATGTGTGATGGACAAGAGTTTTATCATCAGTATTTGGTAGGGCTCACTCCTCTTCTCGCTTTTTGCCGCAGGAGAGGCACTGGCGCACGTTGTAGTATCAACAGAGGTCGGTATCGTGGATATATCGGCCTCTGTAGCTTATTGTCAGCGAGATAGGAGCTACCGCACTGCCCGTGGTGGCGCAGCAGAGCGCGGTGCAGTGAGGACATCGCGGACACGAGTGGGGCTACGCCGAGGCTGACTGGTGGCAATGATATGCGCCGTGGGCGACGTGCTTGGCGCAGATGGTGGTGTGGCGCTTGAGGGAGTGGAAGAAACAGCATGGGCAACGGTAACAGTGGTAGATTGGACGTTTTTTGCTGCGGGTGGCGCAGCTGTATGGCTGCTCTTTTGGGCTGAGCGCTGGGCGCGAGTAGCTGGGCTTGGCTGTGGCAAAAATCCTTGGCTCTGGAGTGCGGCCGTGGCAAAAGTTGGCACTGGGCGAGGCGGAGCTGCCTTGGCGGCTTGTGCTGCTGCCTTGGCTTTGGCAGCGAGGGCGGTTTGAGCATCGTGCTCGCTCAGGCGTGGGAGCTCAAGGAAGAAGGTACTTCCCTGCCGGTACGCACTCTCCACCCACAAGCGGCCACCCATCACCTCTGTGAGGCGGCGACTGAGGTAGAGCCCCAGGCCAGTACCGCCAATCTCGCGCGTGTCCGAATTATCCACCCGGTAGAACTTTTGGAAGAGGTGCGACTGATCTTCTACTGGTATGCCAATGCCAGTATCGGCAATGGCGATCGTCACGCGCCCACTACCACCAGTCACATCCACCGTTACACGCCCGCTGGGGGTGTACTTGATGGCATTCTCCACCAGATTATCAAGCACCTCACGCAGTTGGTCTGGGTCGACAGAGACATAAAAGGCAGGGCTAAGCGTCCGGCTCGTAAAGGTAGCGCTGTGCTCACCGCCAGGTGTGCCAGGGCGTGGCTTGAAGATAAGTTGGAGCTTTTTGTCCTCGGCCTTGTGGCGCAGCCCCTCCACGATGTCGCTAGTAAAGGGGATGAGGTCGATCGCTTCAGGATTGCTCTGTAAGCGGCCATCGTCGGCTTTGCTCACGTCCAGCAGGTCTTGGAAGAGCCGGCCGAGGTGCTCAGCCGAACGGTGGGCTTTGGTAATGAAGTCGCGGGCACGCTGGTCGATAGTGGCGGTGGCGGGGTTCAGGGTGAGGCCAAGGTAGCCCTCAATTGACGCTACAGGGGTACGCATCTCGTGGCTGGCGGTGCTAATGAATTCGGCTTTTTGGCGTTCCTCGGCCTTTTCCTTTGTCACATCACGAAAGACAACGATAACCCCACTGCCCGGCTCGCTGCTCACAGGCGAAATAACGAGCGAGATGATCGGCGTCTTGCCAGAGCTCGTCACGAGGCGTAGGCGGTCGGTGGTGAGGGGCTGGTTGTCCGCCAGGACAGCGGCGATAGGGTCGGTATCATTGGTGATGGGGTCATTCTTGGCGTCGATAAGCTTGAGGACGGATTGGTAGCTGAGGCCCAGAGCATCTTCGTCACCCCAGCCCACAAGACGTTGGGCTGCTGGATTGATGAGCTCTATCATCCCGTCTGCATCGAGCGCCATCACACCATCACCAATTGCATTGAGCACGATATCCGACTTGCCTGCTACCTGGCTTAGTGTGGCGGCAAGCTCGCGGTACGAGGTGGTGCGGGCCTCGGCAGCGCGATCATCCGGCCCCCAGAGCAAGCACCCTACCAAAATGGGCAGCTCGCCGTCAGCATGGCACTGGGGATCATCGTGCTTGTAATATGCCCCGCTAGCACTCCCCAGCTGAGGTAGGCATTGACTAGTAGCAAGACGAGCGCTAGCCCTACCCAGCCAAAAAACATTGCAAAAACCGCTACTAAGAGCCAGGCTGCAATGAAGGGTGAGCTCAGTCCACCAGTGCCAATAATGAGCGCGCCTGTCGTAGCAATGGCGCAGAGATACACCACCAGACTCGCCTGCCCAAGCCGCTGCTGCGGTGGCCAGACGTGAAGCACCGCTGCCACAACCCCTGTTATACCAGCCAATATGACGGCAATGAGCGGTATGTCAAGCACGAGGTTGTATTGATCCACCCCGCCAAAGTGCCGCCATGCCCACAGCGCCACGATGATGACGGCATAGAGCATACTTGCCTCGCACAAGCGCCGGTGCCAAAACCGGCTGATTTGTTGCACCCCCATTGGTTATCCCCCTTATGCTTTGTGTGTATTATAGCGGATTGCTTGGGTGATAGCAATGGAGTGCTGGACGAGATAGCCACGCTCGCTGTCAGCCGCTTCTTATGAGCCTAGTAGTAATTTATTCGCCCATTTTTCTCCACAATGTGCTACAATAGTGCCAGAAAACAAAGGAGGCCATATGGCAAAAAAATCAGCCAAAGCAGCGGCCAAAGCAGCCGCGCCAGCAACAACTACCACAAAAACAAAGGTCACAGTATCGACAACCCGCAAAAAGACGCCCAAGCAAATGCTCGACATCCTGCTCATTGCAGCCTGCCTGGTGCTCAGCGTTATCGTAGTGGTACTGAGTATCTCGCACAGCATCGACCCGCACACTGCTATCGTTATGCTCAGCATTGGTCTGGCCTGCCTCAGTGCCTATGTGCTTAACCACGCAGCCAGCCGGTAAAACCCTGCTCTACTACTCTGAATAACCCGCTCGCAGTGGCGGGTTATTTTGCTATAAAGCTGCGACTATACAGAGGAAATGGGTGCGCTGTGTGCCAAGACCTAAGGCGCAGTGCTACTTGCCTGGCACATACACCACAAGCGTGCCGTCCTTGCCGGTGCTAGCGATGAGATTGCTACGAATAGTGAGGCTGCGCATATCGGTCCCTTTGATGGTGAGGAGGGCTGTACCATCGGCGACTTTGACGATCTTGAGGCCTTTACTGCCGCTGGCTTGGATGCCGGCGGAGTGGAGATTACTGGTGAGGAGGAGTGAGCCATCCAAGCTGGCGGAGACGATATTACCGCCGTCAGCCAGGGTGAGTGTGCCACCGCTGGTGCGGCCGTAGGTGGCCTGGCTCAGGGCAAAGTCTTGCGTGTTTTGGCTGGCAATACGCAGGAACTCTCTACCCTGCCCATCCACAACGACGCGTGGCATATCTGTAGTGAGAGCTTCTCTGGGGTACGTTGGCACAGTAGTGCCGGCGGGGTTGGTGAAGGAGCTGGCGGCTGGGCTGAGCTTGTACGCGCTATTGACAGTGCTGCGGCCGCGTGGTTTACCGTCAATGCCATAGCTCTCGAAGGTCTCTTGGCCGCTGGATTGGATGGTATTACTGCCAGCACTGCCCTCCAGCCAGCCATCGCTTGCCAAGGTGACGTTGCTGGAGCTAGCTGTGCGCTGCACTTCGCGCGTGCCGCTGGCGATATCATACACGGTGATGGTGGTCGTCGATTGGTCCGCGGTGGTCGCCTGGCGCTCATTTGTGATGACGACACCAGTGGTGGTGCGTGAGGTAGCACGCTTGCTGGGTGACTTCTGGGGTGGCTTAGCGCCATGGTCTTTCTCGGCATTGCGGCGGCAGAGAAGCTTGCTACCGCCCGCTATCGTGCAGGTGGCGTTGGGGTTCTGAAAATCGCCACTGGTGATGGGGCGCAGGCTCCCTGCGGCGGCGTAGAAGGTGGCAGTAGCGCTCTCGCCAATAATGTCTTGCTGTTGGCTATCTGTGCCGTAATATGTAAGCGTGCTCGGCTGGGTAGCTACAGGGGTAGTATAGAGAACCTTGGCGGTAGCAAGCTCTACCGCTGTAATGACCGAGCGCCCCCGCTGTTGGCTGGCGCAATATACCACCCCACGCGGCGTCACACTGCTACAGGTACTGGCTGGCCAAGCAGTGACTGCCTGCTTGCGCCCAGTATCCCAAATCCGGAGCACTGGTGCGGTATCCTGCGCACCCTGCCCTGCAATGGCAAGCCGCGAATGGTCGGCTGTGCCACCCAAGAAGCTCAAGCCACCCTGCCCTGCCGCAAATCGCACTGCGCGCTGGCCTGCTCCATAACCATTAGCCAGAAACATATCGGTGCGCGATGGCGTGGCCAACACTGCCGCTGCTTGCATGCGCTGCGGCGCGGAGAGAAGAGTCACCGCTGCAGCAATGGCCGAGAGCACCACAGTGATGGCCGCCGCAAGCATCACCCACAGCATGAGTGTGCTATGCCGCCGCTTGGCGGGGCGTTGTGGCGGGTGCTCCTCCAGCACAGATGTCGGAACAGGTGAAATATCCATGGGTAGCTTCGTTGTATTACACAATATTGTGTCATTAGTATAGCAGATATCGCTGCAGCCGGAGCAGGATTTTGGGCGGCAGGATAATGAAGGAGTATTGTAGTGGACAAACCAGCGACTTTTTCGTATAATGGCACACAGCACTGCTATGTGCACTTGCACGGCCTCATCGTCTAACGGTTAGGACACCAGGTTTTCATCCTGGCAATCCGGGTTCGATTCCCGGTGAGGTCACCAGTATGGCTACATTACGATACCTTGCCTCGGCGAGGTGTTTTTATTTGCGGTATTATTTTGAGATATATAGCATGAGCTAAAGCTTCAAAACTTCACCACTGTATATAACGGACTGACCAAATAAGAAATATGGATGTAGTGGCATATTGGCAAATATTCGCTATATCACTCTCGGCCGGAGTATACTCGCTGTGATGGGCTTGCCATGTGAGGGGGAGTTATCCCAATACGCTTGTTCGCTATTGCGTTCTACACAAAATGTAGTATAATCACCACATGAGAACAGAGAGAGAGCAACAGAAGTAACACACCGCACCCTGCTGAGTATGCAGCGCGGCAGGATGAGCTGAAGCGGTCGCTGGAGCTTGTTTATACAACGGCTGAGAGTACACAGGCACAAGATATGCTTGGTATTCTTGCTGTACGCCTAGTGGAGGCGATAGACTATGTGCGATTTCCAATGATTAACCACGATGGCTCTATACAAGAGATTCATCGGTGGGTACAAAAGCCAGTTATTCCGTTAATGGCGCTGCGCCCTGGTCAAGAAGTGCAGCTATCGATGGTAGGTATTACCGATCGACAGTACTTTGGGGCTAAAGAGCAAAATAATATTCATCCGATAGCACAAAATCAGATCACTCGCCACTTTTATAATGGAAAGACATCTGCAGCAAAACATAATGAAAAATTTAGTATAAGCAAGGGTGCTAGTGGATCGACGTATACAAAACGATTCCCAATATTCATTGATCATCGTAAGAAAGGTAGTCCTGAGGTTGGAGCCGTGTTTGGCCAGCCTAGTGTAGCAGTCGATTATACTAGTGATAGTAACCCCGAAGATATATTATCTCACGAGCTAACTCATGCATTGGATATACTTGATGACCCAGTATGGCTCATGCAGCGTAACGAACCAAGAGAGAAACATACGTTAAGAAGAGAGTTACGAGGCTACGCCGTTGGTGCTCGAATTAGCCTATTAATTGCACAACGTCAAGGATTGAATATTATTGACGATGAGGAGTACTTTCGCAGCGTAGGTTTGTCTCACCACATTGAGAGAATACGAAACAGAATTAATGGCCCGATTGATTCCCCAAATGCTTTTGATCCAAACGACGAGATCATGCAGACACTAGATAGGGATGGGCTAAGCCGTATGTGGGATAAGAACAAGCGTAACGTTAAAAACGTTAGCCCTTCTTCATCCCCGCAATAATCTCCAGCAATCGCCGTGGAGTGATTTCGGCTTTGATGAGATAGCCGTCCACACTAGTTTGGAGAGCGAGGCGGGTGGATTCGTCTTGGTCGAAGTTGGTCATGATGACGATCTTTGTGCCAGCGATGTGTTGCGGCTCGGCGCGCAGTGCCTCGAGGATCTCGCTGCCGCGCTTCTCGGGGAGCATGATGTCGAGCAAGATGAGGTCGTAGTGGTTGTTGCGTGCTGCCACGAGGCCGTCTGCCCCATCGATCAGCCAGTCTACCGTGTAGCCTGCTTTGCGGAGGCTACGCACATACATCTCGCCGATGAAGCGATCGTCTTCGATGACGAGAATTGTTTGAATTGCCATAATTTCTCTCCTACTACCTCTGTTATCCCTTATACATCGTGTGGTTTTTTATCCAGCCGCCGCCGCTGGTGATGAGCTGGCTGTTGCTGCCATCAGTGATTTTGTCTGCTACGCTGGCGTAGGTGGGGATGGTGATGGTGAAGGTTGAGCCCTCCCCTTCGCGGCTTACCACGCCAATCTGCCCACCGTGCGACTCGACGATCGCCTTGCTAATGTAGAGCCCAATACCCGTGCCAGCTACGGTCTCGCGGCTGCGGTGCGAGCGGTAGAACTTGTGGAAGAGATTGCCCATGACATTGGCGGGGATGCCGATGCCGTGGTCTTGCACCTTGATGGCGACAAATGCACCGTCTTGCACGGCCGAGACGGCTACGAGCCCGCCTTCGTTGCTATATTTGAGCGCGTTATCAATGATATTGCTCAGCACTTCAGATAGGCTGGAGCGATCGGCCGCAATGGTGGGCAGCGTGGTGGGGATATCTACCGTGAGCTGGCGGCCTTGGGTGGTGGCACGCAGCTGCATGTCGTCGCGGATAGTATTGTAGATGCTGCTAACCGACTCTTCTGCTAGGTGGACGCGGAGGTGGCGGCGGTCGAACTTGCTGGCGTTGAGGATGTTGTTGACATAGCCACTGAGACGGTTAGCTGAGACGACCAGTCGCCCTAGTAGCTCTTGCTGGTCGCCAGCCAGCGCTGGGCCAACCTCCTCAGTGAGGACATCCAGATAGCCACGAATAACGGTGATGGGCCCGCGCAGCTCGTGAGCGGCAAAGGCGATGAAATCGAGGTCATCATCCTCGGGCTGGTAGAGAGTGGTGCGATCGTGCAGTACCAGTATAACCTCGGCGCTGCTTCCCTTCTCATAATTGGCCGTAATGTCGAAGATACGCCGCCCAGGTTCACCCACCAGCTTGTTTGCAATGCGCAGCCAGGTCTTCTCGGCATGGACAGCGCTGCGGCGGCAGTGTGCGAGCCACTCCGTCAGACCATCGCCTGGCTCGAATAGTAGCTCGAGCTCGGCCGTGCCATCATGGCTCTGGCGCAGTGGGGTGTGGCGGTTGTGGTAGCGTACCTGCCCCTGGCCAGTGAGGATAGCAATGCCAGCACTGGTTTGATCGAGCGCGGCCTCGATCTGGGCAGCTTGTGCTTGAGCCTGGCTCGGTGGGTTTTGGCCAGCTAGTGCGGCCGTCTGGTAGATGTATTGCAGCAGCGGCTTGAAGCCATCGCGCTCGAAGTGGGTCGCATTGGGGTTGGGCGGTGTAATAGTACTGGGCTCACCCGCCACGTGGCTGAGAGCGTGCGTGAGGTCTTTAAGCGGGGTAAGCAGCTGCATGAGCAGGAAAATATTGAGTGGGATACTCGCCAGCACTACAACCATAATAACCAGCCAAAACTGCAGCTGGCTAGGGCTTAGGCCAATCATCCACAGTGTACTCGCCACGAGCCCGGCAATAGTGCACTGCATCAGCACACTCGCACCAATAGCCCGGCGGCTATAGCGTGGCCAATACTGCTTAATAAGGGTGGGTGGACGATGAGGTGGCAATGGCCGGGCTGGGCCTATTGCTGCCACGACACGCTCCCTGTGCCACCAGGTACTGCCGCGATCCATGTCTGGCCGCGGGTGAGAGCGATTGCCTTGCCATTGGTGTCACGTAGCTCGAGAGGGCTGGTACGGTCGGTCTTACGCCATATTCCCTCTACTACGCTGCCGTTTTGGAAGATGGTTGCTTTGCCTTGGCCAGTGGTGATAATATTCTCGCGCGTGCCGTCCTCTTGCACAGTGGTCTGCTGGACGGTTAGTGCCACCACGACGCTGGGCGCAATCTGCCCTTCCTCACGGTCCAAGCTAGCCTCGCCGCCAATGCTACGCTGGTAGGTGTTGGTGTTGGCATCGTATTGGTAGCGCGTGTTGTAGCGGGCGGATTTGCCAAAGTTGATGACGGCCACAGTGGCGGTCGCAGGGTTGGCTGGCTTGCCATCGGCTCGAGCAAGGGCGGTCTTGACAGTAGATTGCTTGTAGCCTTTGCTGCTATTGAGGTCATCCAGCCGCTCGGCACTGGTGTAGACATTGTGCGGGGCACGGCGGTCGGTGGCACGCCAATAGCTGCGCTCATTAAAGAACTGATCGATATCACGGTAGGTACCATTGCGGATCTCTTGCAAGGCATGTGAGCTACCCCCTACATGGGCTACGCTGGGCTGGTATGGCGCGAGCCAGTCGATGTAATACGGCCGCAGGCTGCGCACTGGGCCAATCATCGTTGGTTTGTTTTGCTGGTACAGCGCGAGAAAGCGAGTGATACCTGCCTCGGCAATTGCCTCGTACACCACCTCAGCCTGCTTGACGCCCGACTGAGGGCGAGCACTGGGGCTATTCTCGAGCATTACTGTAGTAACGGGCTTGGTGGTGGCCGCTTGGTCGGCTACCTTGAGGCCAGTCAGGGGCGAATAATACACCTCTGGGGCTTTCTGCGTTGCCACAACAGGGGCGGGCTTGGCCTGGCGAGGCTTATTGAGTAGAGAAAATGACGCCATTGCTCCAGCAAATACCACCAATGCTCCACCAATCACCATCACGGGCATGCGGTGTTGCCCCACAAAATGCCGCAGCCCCATAAAGTGCCGTCCATGCCGCCGCAAACGCCGACGCTGCGCCCGACCGCCAAAAGCTGCCGGTGGTGTATTCTGTGGTGAACTCATCTTATGGCCATTATACCATGAGCGGATAGCGATGAATGAGGAATTTTGCGACAAAAGGCTACCTTGGGCTTGACCACTGTACGGTGTAAGTATTCTTGCCCTCGCCAGAAGCGCACGCTTCTCTGCTTGTACTCTATGAGTAAATGGGTCTTGGTTATTTACTTCGTGCGCTGGGTCTTTTTGTGGCAGTGGATGATGAGGAATTGCGTAAGAGCTGTATGGCGAAGATAGATCCATCGATACCTCGAGCGCATGCGATCAATTGCCCAACAAACCCCTTGGCAAATCCGCAAAAATAGCCTACAATGAATAACCATTAACGGATAATTTGGGTGAGGAAAATGACACGACGACACGAGAGCGACAGTACAGATAATGGTGGAGACAGCAGCGCTATACCACCATCACGATGGACTGACGAAGGTCAATCACCTCAATCGCCACAACAAGCGAGCAGCGGAGATTGGCGTGTGGGGCAGGTGCGAGAGGGGGTGTGCCAGCCATCGTCTGATGTCATGAGGGCCATGACGCTTGCTGCCCTTGGAGGCAGCATAGGGATTGGCTCGGGCCCACGGGGTGTTGATATATTCGCCTCCCCCATTGCGCGCGATATCATTAACGGCAGCGCAGACTCTGTGAGCGGTATGGAGCCGGCACCATCGGTCTGGCCGGGCGACGTACCTCCAGCAAAATAGCTGCACGGTGCTTCCCTTCTCGTGGCATAATCTCGCTTGATTTGAATAGCTAAGTCTTCACTTTCTCTATCTTGACCTTGTCGTTTGTTTAGGTTGGACACGACGATAATTCGTGATCAACTTCTACCCCTGTTATTGCTATTATTTTTTGCTTATGACGCAATTATTTGTTCAAGCAAAAACCGGCTGGGAGAGCCGGTTTTTGTGTGATGCATAGCGCGTTATTATCCAAGATACTGCTCAATCCGCGCCAGCGTCCGCTCCTTGCCAAGCAGTGCCAGCGTGTCATTCAGCTGGGGGCTAAAGGGTGCCCAGGTGGTGGCGATGCGGATGAGGCTAAAGAGCACACCGGGCTTGTGGCCAGTCGTCTCGAGGAGCTGGTTGAGAGTGCCTTGGATAGCATTTGGCGTCCATGTGTGCTGCTGAGTCAGAGCGGCGTGGGCCGTGGCAAGGAGCTCTCGGCGCTGCTCGTCCGTCAGTTTGCGCAGAGGCTTGTTGGTGGTAATGAGCTCTTCGTTGATAGTGGGCTCTTCGAAGAAGTAGCGGCTCAGCATTGGCAGCTCGGCCAAGGTCTTGAGGCGGTCTTGTACTAGAGCAAGCACTTGTTTTTTGTACGATTCGTCGGCGCTAGTAGCGCTGGCTGGCCAGTAGTGCTCGACTCGGTTGTAGAGGTCATCGAGTGATAAGCGGCGGATCCATTGGCCGTTCATCCAGAGGAGGCGCTTTTCGTCGAAGCGGGCACCACTGTGCTGGACACGCTCGAGGCTGAATTTCTCGATCAGTTCCTCCTTGCTAAAGATCTCTTGCTCGGTGCCATCATTCCAGCCCAGCGAGGCGAGGAAGTTGAGCATTGCCTCGGGCAGGATGCCATCAGTGCGGTAGTCGGTGACACTCTTGGCACCATCCCGCTTGCCAAGCTTTTTCTTGCCATCGGGTGCCATGATGTGTGGCAGGCAGGCCAGTACTGGTGGTTCAAGCTCCAACGCATCGTATAGGCTGAGGTAGCGTGGAATGCTGGAAATATATTCTAGTCCGCGGATGACGTGGGTAATGCCCATCTCGGCGTCGTCGACGATGTGAGCGAAGTTGTACGTTGGGTAGCCATCGGCCTTGATGAGGATGAAGTCATCGAGCGCTTCTGGCCCAGCAGAGAGCTCACCCATCACAGGATCGTGCCAGGTGTAGCGTTGGGGCCCGGCTACCTTGAAGCGCAGTGGCTGAGTGCCATCCCACTCTGGTGGATTGGTTGGGCGATAGTCGCGGTATAAAAAGGCCTTCTTGGCAGCCCGAGCTTCCTCGCGAAAGCCTTGGACCTCCTCTGGGGTGTAGGGATCGGCATAGGCGAGGCCTTTGTCGATGAGCTTCTGTGCCCAGCGGTGGTAGATGGCGAGGCGCTCCGACTGATGGTACGGCCCAGCCTCACCGCCAACGCGTGGGCCTTCGTCCCAGTCTAGCCCAAGCCAGTCGAGTGTATCGAGAATCAGATCTTCCGCCCCAGGTACAAAGCGAGCGCGGTCGGTATCCTCAATGCGCAAGACGAATTTTCCACCCTGCTGGCGCGTGAGCAGCCACGGAAAGAGCGCTGCGCGCACATTACCCACATGGATGTACCCTGTGGGGCTTGGTGCAAAGCGGGTGCGAATGGTAGTGGCATGCGAAGATGGTGTATCAGATGATGTGTCGTTACTCATATGGATAAGTATAGCAGATGAACTGCATGACAAAGAACAGCATGATTTTGGCCATAGTCTGCGCTTCTCCCATCGCTCCCTCCTCCGGAACGCTATAAGGGTCGACACTCCCCGAGTATCGACCTCTTGCGCTGGGCTGCAAACAGATTATTGCAATCTGTTTGCACACTCCATCGGATGAAGTGATGGGAAAAGTGTAGACCTCTCAAGAGATTCACATGCTCGCTGCAATCCGCTCCACCTGCTCGCTCGACAGGGGTGCGTTGCCCTTTATGGTGTAAAGAATGCCACCATTGACCCATGCAGCAGCATTGTGGGTGCTATAGATGGTGAGGCCGCGGCTGGTGGTAGTGGCGAAGTTGCGGCCAAAGCTGGGCAAAACGTAGTTGGCTAAGACGGCGCTGGAATCCCAATCTGACCGGCTCTGCGTGAGAGTAAAGGTGCCTGGGCCAGCGTTGGCGGCGAACTTCATTAAGACACTCCCCTGCTGCTGCGATATGCCGCCCGCCAAGCTATAGCCACTCGGCTGATACGACGGGAACGATGCATTAATGCCAGCCTGAGCGGCGGCCATACGAGTAGCAATGGCAGGCATGTTGTGGTACGTTAGGTAGCCGCCAAAGGCAAGCAGTGTCACCATAGCTCCAGCAATACTAAGCCGCCGACCCCAGTGGCGCGCCGCTGGCTGCCGAGCCGGTGGTGGTGCGACGCTGGCTATGGGTTTGTTGGTGCGGCGTTTACTAGCGAAGAGCTTGCGATGTTTGGATCTGGGCGCGGCTGCCGGCTTCTTACTCTGCTCGGTAAGGACGCTGCGCGGCAGTGTGCCAACGGGGATATTCTCCGTAGTGGTGAGCTCTGGCTCGGCTGGTGGCCACCATACCTCACCCTGCGGCATTCCGGAAGGCTGCGCTACTAGTGGCTGGGCGGCAAGCTCTGCAAGGTTGAGCGCGGGCAGGCCGATCGGCATGGCTGGCTGCGTGGTTTGGGTTTGCGTCTGCTCGACTTGCTCGGTGGCAAGCACACGTGCCAGTTGTGACGGTGGCGGCGTGGTCTGGCGCTTAGCAGCACTGGGTGGTTCTATCTCTGATGGTACGAATACAAAATCCATACTGCGTGGCGCGCCAGGCTGGGTGGACATATGCTGTGCAGTGCGGTGTGGGGTTTGCGCACGGGGCGTGAGGGTGTTGGTGGCTGAGCTGAGAGTGGTGAGATCGTCACAGGTTGCCGCTTCCGTAGTTGGTGCGGCGTGCTGGGCCGAGACGATGTGATGGGCTGCACCGCCACTGGCCGATGATGTTTGGTGATGCGAGCGGTTGGTGCTGTGGCGCGATGTGGTGCCGTTGTTTTTTGCGGCGTGGCTGCATGGAGCGTGGCTGGCTGGTGCGCGCCGCGCAGTGGAGTAGTTTGAGTGGCTCCTGGAGCCATACGTGGCTGGCTCTTTGCCGGCGATTGCGGTGCTGCCTTAGCAACCTGAGCCGGTTGCGCCACCTTGCTTGCGGGGATCATTTCTGAGATATGCTTTGGCTGAGCCACCTTGGCCGCTGTGGAGCGAGTGCACGCAGTATGAATAATCTTTAGCTCCGGCCCGTATAGTACAGGCTGCCGCTCTGATTTGCTTGTGCGATGCTGCTTTGGCCTCTGTATATCTAAACCAACGGTCGCTTGCTCAGCTTCCCGCTTAGATACGTGTCCACCACGTGTGGCCGTCGTATGACGCATAATAAGTATATCCCCCTTGTTCCCTCTTTGATCGTATAATACTCTAAGCATAAGGGATTTTGCAAGAGGTGGGGGCTGTTTTGTATAAAATCCTTGGGACGAAATAAAATACATGAGTCTGTTGCAAGGTTGAGCTAGATAGGCAACACATCCTACTTCCCTCCAGTCATGGTATAATGTTGTCATGGATACGCAACAACGAAAGCGACGCCAACGCGTCCATCTGACATTGATTTATAGCATGATGGTGCTGACCGTTCTCTTCACTGTCGTGATTTTCGCTTATGCAATACAGGGATACCGGCTCAATTGGTCGAGTGGTAAGGTTATGCAGGGTGGCCTGGTGCAGTTTGACACTCACCCTGATGGTGCCCAAGTGACGGTAGACCAAACCCGCCTCAGCAACGAGACGCCTAGCAAGCTTACCCTCTCGGCGGGCCAGCGTAATATTACCATCCAGCGTGAAGGTTACCATGATTGGCACAAGACGGTGGATGTGAAGGCTGGCAGCGTGCTGTGGCTCGACTACGCCCGGCTCATCTCCAACAATCCAAGCCATAAGAATGTCGCAACTGCTAGTGGTGCGTCAAGCGCCATTGCTTCGGGTAATAATCGCTACCTCGTCTTCATTCCTTCTGCGCACAAGCCCACCGTTACTCTGGCCGATCTCAGTGGCGATAACCCACAGACGACGAATATCACACTCGACAGCGCACACTACACTGTGCCAGACAGTGCTGAGCACCAAACTTTCACCCTCGACTCGTGGGATAAGGATAACCGCTATGTGACAATCAAACACACCTACAATGGCGACAAAACCGAGTGGCTCGTCCTCGACACCCAGGGTAGTCACAAGCTTGAGAATGTCACGCGGCAGCTTGGTGTGGACGTTGCTGCTGCCAAATTCTCGCAGGGCGACAGCCGCAAGCTCTTTGTCCTCACTGGTGAGGGCGACCTGCGCCAAGCAAGTCTCGGTGACACGACGATCACAGGCCCACTCGTTAGTAACGTGGCTGAGTTTGCCCTTTACAGCGACACGACCATCACCTACACAACCAAGCTCGACCACACCAGCAAGCAGCGCACTGCTGGCTACCTCACTATTGGCACCACCAAGCCTCGCACCGTCCGTAGCTATGCCGATGATGGTGTAGCTCCACTGCACTTCCGTATCGAGAAATATTACGACAAAGTATACTACGTGATCGCCTATGGTGAGACGGCTGAGATTCTCAGCAGTACCTCGCATGCCGCGAGCGATTCGCGTACGGCAAGCAGCCTCAAGTCTGTCGCTAGCCTCAGTATGCCAGGTGGCATTAGCCATGTCGATTTCTCGCGTGGTGGACACCGCTTCGCCTGTGTGTATAACGATGCGAGCCTCATGACATACGACCTCGAGCTACTCAAGTCCTCCACCATCAAGCTCCCCCAGCCACTGACGCGCGATATCAACTGGATTGATGGCTATCACTTCACCTTCACACACGGCGGTGTACACCTCTACGACTTTGATGGTGCCAACCAGCAGCGCATCACTACCTCGGCGCTCGATCTCCCTGTTGTCCTCTCGCAAAACCAGCGCTACCTCTATAGCTTCGTCAAGACGAAGGATGGCGTGGCGCTGCGCCAGACGAAGATCGTCAATGACTAGTCATCATCGGGATCGTGCAGCTACCCCTGCTACACTGTGATGAACGTTAAGCACATAATTCGCTTGTTCATATATCTTATATAATCCAAAAACATAGCCCACCAACCATGCTCAACTGAACCGATGAATTGCTCAATCCGAGAGTGCAATAAATGGCACTACGATCAGATTGAGACATGGTTCGGTGAGCTATGTTTGGTGGGCTATTTATGAGCCCCTAGTGGTGATTGCGTCTTGCAAAGGCGTGGAATGATCCAACGGCGGCAGTGATACACCCCAAAAAGAGTGCCATACCAAAGGCCGATACCGGATCCTCAATAGACCGAGAGCTGAAGAAATGTACAGCGATCAGTGCTGCAACTGCAGCAACAAAATTCGCTACACCGTACCACTTCAGTGTACTTGTCCTATCATTGTCCGCGAGATGCGAGTATACACCGAGTAGAATGAAATCTATGATGTATCCAGCACCCATTGCAATGAGTGACCCCATCCTTCTCACCTCCTCTCTAAGAAAGTGAGCCCAAAGCCAGGAGCGACTCTTCGCTCCAAGACAGACTTTGAGCAAAAAGTTAATATATATATCAATATATGAGCGCTCCGTCAAGTGTCGAGGAAAGCTCCAAGAAGCAATAGTCGCAAGATGCACGAGATATTCATCAAAATAACAGAGGTCGCTAGCAGGTCTGTTAGCTAATAATCGTTGTTATTTCTACGTACTTTTCTCGTTGCTAAGCAGCGAAATAGTTTGGCGATATACTCTCATATTCGCACATCTCTTTGCGATAGCATACTTTCTCGTCTTTATATACTGCTGCACCAACTACCAGAATAGCCAGTGAGAAATATCGCACTTTCAAGTGTAGGTACCACACTGGTTTATAAGGCCAGCTTACCGCCCTGAAAACAGGTTGCCGACCCGTTGGACGAAGGTTGGTGAGTTGCCTGGCATGGCACTCTTGCTGTTGCTGCTACTGCTAGTAGTGGCTTGAGATGCTTCTTTTTTGGCGGTGGATGGGTCGGGGCTGACTTGCTCGGCTGTGACGAGCAGGCGGTTGAGGTCGGTACCGAGCGGCACACAGGTGATAAGCGTCATAGTTGGCTTGGTGGCGTTGGTTTGCAGCGCGTGCACATCGGTCGGCTTGACGACTTGTGAGCCAGTGACAGTATAGGTGTAGCGCTTGCCGTTGTAATTGACGTAGATATTGTCACCCTTTTGCATTTGCTCGAGCCGCGCGAAGATAAACTTGTACTTACCATTATCGAGCCAGTCGTTGCTCGAGTGGCCTGAGACGACGAAGTTCCCTACTTCACCAGGCTTCGCATTGGCGCCAGGGATGTTGAACCACACGACACCCTTATCCATAGCGGCATTGAGTGAGGCTTGGCTAGCAGCGTTGGCGTCCCACACGATGGGTACGTCTACCGCGATCTTAGGAATGATAAGCTTGGGGTCTGGGCCAACGTTGGTTGAGTCGTATGGGCTGATGATATAGCTCTGGGCATCGAGGTCGCCTGGTGAGGTATAGGCCGCAACGTATGAGAAAAAGACCCGGTTGTATTGCAAGGCCAAGAATAATACCATGACGGAAATACCAGCTACTGCGGGGATGAAGTGTCGGCTATGGCGGACTTTGTTCGCGCCGTTGCGAATAGAGCTCAGTAAGCGCGAGCGCAGGTCGCCCATTGCTTGGCTTTGGGTGAGCTCTTCTGGCTCATCAGTGGTGGCTGTGGTGGCGTTAGGTGCATCGGCGTCGTGAGCTTTGGCTTGCTCGGCGAGGCGCTCCTCAGCCTTCTTGACTTGGCCTAAGTAGTAGCGCTCATAATACTGCTGATAGTAGTTTTGCCAAGCACTGTGGTATTGCTGCCAAGCGGCCTTTTGGTTGGCGGTGGGCTGGCGTGGTGCACCGGCAGGGCGCTGGCTGTCTGGTTGCTGTGGCTGATGTGCGCTCGCTGCTGGTTGCTCGGTATGGTTATTTTGAGATGAGGGCTGTTGCTGCGCGTGAGCTGTTGATGAAGCGGCTGCGCGGGTTGGTGAGGGTTGGGATTGCGCCGATGTACCAATGTAGTGCGCCTGTGGGCGGCTACGCGGCGTAATAGATGAGATGTCGCGCTCACGAGTCGTGGGTGCTGAGTGAGCGTTTGACGCTGCAGCTGCTTGGTTCTGACGCCATGCTTGAGCACCTGGGCGGTAAGCTGTCTGGCTGTGCTGAACGCCACCCATCGCATGCCGCACCACTGGTGCATGGCTGGCTGGCTTGCTGGCGAGATTTGGAACTGAGAAGGTTGCCGCCTTGGCGCTCGTGTTGGGCGCAGGCTGGCGAGTCGGTGCGCCACCAATGATGGGCTGCATGGTGGGGAGGTTTGTGCTGCCGCCGCTGCTTGACGTATTGTACAGTGCATCGATTTGCCCACGCACCTCACTAAGCCGTGCATCGCGGCTCTGCGATGATGAGTTCCCTCGTGATGCTGTGCGTGACGGATCTTGTGGCTGCATAACTACTTCCAGTATACAATATTAGCTTTGATATACCAATATATCGCTTGCGTTTCAAGGTAAGAGACTGCTTACCCGTGTCCACACTCTCGAGACAGGCATAAACAGACAGCAAGAGCCATCAATAAAAAAATAAGCCGACACTTACGGCTTATTTTTCGGAAAACAGCTGAATAAACACTGGTACCGCGGGCCGGACTTGAACCGGCACGTCCGAGTGGACATCAGATTTTGAGTCTGACGTGTCTACCAATTCCACCACCGCGGCGTGTGTAAGATCAATTGCAGCCCTATCCTGCAACTTCTGTCAGTATAGCAGATTGCGCTGTACTTGGCTAGTCTCTCGTGCAGGGCTCTACGGAGATATGCCTAAGCCGGTCACTCTATTTAGTCAATACGACCGCTCGCCCACCCTGAGCTACTGGATAACCAGCCATGAACGATCAAGAGAAAGTGTGGCAAAAAATCCGAGCAACATCACATAGCTGCGCAACAGGCGAAAGCACTGAGCGTGCGATGTATGTTTGATAAGTACAACACCATCGAACATCGCTTGCACGCAACCACGATATAACAGTGGCTATAATCATAATTTTGTGGTAGAACAGCAGCCACAAAATATGGATTTAAGCATAAGCACAATATATGAAAAAGTAATGTTGACAAAAAATAAAGGACATGATAATCTCAACACATAACGTCTAATAATGACGAGGAGGAAAACAAATGAACAAACTAGCAAAATCGTTTGTTGCACTTGGCGTAGTCGCTGGCGCAGCAATCGGTGGCCTGTGGGTAGCGCAGCCAGCATCGGCAGCGATCTCAGCAGGTTGTAGCAACTTTAATGTTGTAGAGTGCGGCACGAAGGATGTACAAACCCTGCGCAGCACCTACTCGAGCCGTGCAGAAATCCGCCAGCTCTACACCCAGTTCGGTATTACTGAGCAAATGGTCAACGGTGCCAACATGCAAGAAGGTACGGTTGATGCTAACGGTAACATCATCGTTGGCGGCCGGGTTGTTGCCACAAGTGCTCGTACCCTGCAGGCCAAGGCTGGCACCAACCAAAAGAAGCCAGAAGGTCAACGCGCTGCTGGTGGCCACACATACTACCAGTACCCAACGGGCGACAGCTTCATCTTGGGCAAGACAACCTTCAACATCTACGCATGGTTCGACAACAACGGTAAGTTTATCGCTGGTGTCATCAAGGACTGTGGTAACCCTACCTGGGGCACCCCAACTCCCCCACCAGCTAAGCCAAGCCTGACCTGCGACGCGTTGCAAGCTACCCAGATTTCGCGCAACGAGTACCAATTCACTGCCAAGCAACCGCTAAGGAAGGTGCAAAGGTTGCTACGTACAAGTACGACTTTGGTGACGGCAAGACTGCTACCGGCGGCGCAACCGTTCGCCACACTTACGCCAAGGAAGGCACATACACCGTTAAGATGACTGTAGTTGGCAACGAAGGTGGTAGCACCAACGTTGAGAAGACCAGCCAGGACTGCCAGGTTGTTATCAAGGTAACACCTCAGCCAAGCATCCAGGTATGTGAGCTGAGCAGCAGCACCATCATCACCATCAAGGAAAGCGAATTTGACGCTACTAAGCACTCAAAGAACGTCAAAGACTGCGACAAGATGAAGGTCTGTGAGCTGAAGACTGGTGCTATTGTCACCATCAAGGAAAAAGAATTCGACGAGAAGAAGCACTCAAAGAATGTCGCTGACTGTGACAAGGTCAAGGTTTGCCGCATCTCTGACAAGAAGATCGTCGAAGTTCGCCGCAACGAAGTAAGCAATGACTACACCACCGACATGTCGAAGTGTGAGCAAACTCCTCCAGTAGCTGAGTTGCCACACACCGGCTTGGGCGGTACCCTCCTGCCGCTGGCTGGTATTGGTAGCCTCACTGCTGCAGGTGCCGCTTACTACGTAAGCCGCCACCGCAAATAAATAACCGTTTGCGGATAACCCAAAAATCACCCGTTTTGCATGGACGGGTGATTTTTTATTTGTTTGGTTTTTGAAAGTAAATCATTGATCCGATATAAGCTGCGCGTCCTCTTTTCTTTTTGATTGGTCTCATCTATGGGATTGTAGAATGAGTTCTCCGATGAGACATATTAAGACTTCTCTGCCCCCCTCTCAGCCGCTCCTAGGCTGTAAGAGAAGGCTGGCCGCGCATGTGTAAGTGTAATCTGTCTGTGCTAGTGGTGCTCTATTTTAGTCAGTGGTAGGATATATTTTGCTGGAATGGTAGAGAAAGGCAGTGTAAATATGTGTTCTACATCGTGGCTTCTAGATGGTAGCACGAGTAGTTGATTAATACACTCCTACTCAAAGAATGGAAACTATGATAGGGCTGTAGTTGCTTCCGTAGGTATAGTTCAGTTAAAGATAATGGTATTCATGGCCTCCTCAAGGTATTTCATCTACGCAACCCGATTCTATCCTATACCCCCTAGCCAGATAGATGAGCGAGATTACCCACCATGTGACATAGACTTTTATACAGGCTGAGACGGTGGCTTCTACTTGCTGAATAAGGCAACTAATGTGGCTGCGTAGCAACACACAAAACAAAGAGAGCAGCATGAGGATGCACTGAACACGCTAATTACTCACGTATAATGGTTGACGTAGTACTCAAACTAGGGCGAACAAATATACTACTCACCTGCTTTTTGTCTTATAGCGCAAGAGAAAGTAGGCGATTTGCTATGACAGATAAGCTAAATATTATTACAAAACATGGTATGAGTACTTGATTTCCAGTAGAATAGTGCTATTTATGTTCTATAAATAAGATATATAATGCTGGTATTCGTGCAAGTATAGCACACCATGCAATAGGAGAGTTTTGGTATAGCGCTTGGTGGTGTTTTATGCTTGTGCTACTTTTTTGTCCAGCAGAATAACAGAGGTCGTGGGCTCATGTGACGCAAACATTTGTTCATGATTTGTGCCTTGTATGATCCGAACACAAAAAACGAACAGCATAATAATGGCGCCGCATATTGCGTGCAAATCTCTTTTTTCGCTCTTCCCTTTCGACATTGATTTGGTAGGATATATAAAATCCTACTACTTGAGATGGTCTCATGGGTGTATTTACTGTGCTTGAATATATCTGTCGTTTGTCATTCAAGCAAAATAGCGGATCATAGAAATGTTGCTCGAGTTTTAGGCCGTGAGTGGTTCCTATACTCCCCTTCACTAGCCAAAGAGATAAAGAAGAGAATTACAAATAGCCATAACAAAAGCTCCGGAGCCGATATCTAATACCTACTCCTCCCCATCTAGCAAGCTAGCCGTTGCTGCTTGGAGGGGCGTCGCTGGGTTCCACATAGTGTATGCGGCGATGCGCGTTGGCACAGTGCCCTGCCAGAGAGCCATTGGCTGCGACCATGGTGTTGATGTGACGGTGCCGTGCTGAGCGATGAGGATGGTGTCGGCGTGGAAGGTGACGAGGGTAAGTGGATAGGTGATGGTAAACTTGTGCAGCGCCTCAACCAGCTGGAGGAGCGGCATCCGGAAGGTGAGGATTTTGGGGTAGTACAGAGTGCGAAGGAACTTTTGGACTTGTGAAAATGATGCAATGATAAGGATGTTTGGTTGGTTGGCAAGCTGCGGGGCGCTTGGCATAAGCAAGTCGACCGCGTCGCGGCTGATGATGAGTGGTGTGGTGGTGTGGCTCACGAGTTTTTCATAGACAATGGCAGTCTGGCTGTTGCGGCCTGCGTCGCCAATGAGGAGGAGTGCGTCGGCCCAGCCAGTGAGGGCTTGCAGCTCTGGCCAGGCTTCGTTGCCCAGGCTGCCGCTGCTGTTGCTTGCAGCAAAAATCGTATCCGTCACGCTGGTAGGAATAGTGCCACGCAAGGCATCTGGCAGCACGACGCGTGCCTGCCCTACCCCTGTGGCGAGTGCAGTAGTATAGCTGTGCTCGATGGCGCGAAAGCTCAGCCGGTTACCGCCAATAATACCCAGCTTGCCTGCCTGGGCCCGCTGCTGCGGCTTGTTCCAGGCGATGTCTGGGTAGAGCGGTTTGGCCGGCGTTTGCTGCTGCCAGTAGGGGATGTTCATGTGCAGTCACCTCGCTCTGACGGGCGGAAATAGTACAGGGAGAAAATACTCAGCATAGAGCTATTATACCGCGAAGGAGGTGCTGCTCGCTATGCATTGCTGCTGAAGCTTGCTATTAGTGCGCCGCGATCTTTAATATACAATGTCGAGGTACTGGCGCAGCCTGGGAGCGAGTAGAAAAATGTGAAAAAGAAAAAGCCCAACCTAGGAGCTTTACATACTCTAGTAAGAGTAGTGCTGACGACTAGGTTGGGCAAGAAGGAGACGGGAGGATTAGAGTGCAGAGGGTGCGCAAACGTGTGCCTGCGCACCCTCTGCTGATTGTTCATCCGTCGATCACGAGAGACACCTCCTCTCCCTTCTAGATTTGCCTCTTGCCAGATGACGAGAAGCTAATATATATATCAATATATGAGAGGTGCGTCAAGGTTTGCGTGTTTATCGCGCTCCCTAGTTTTACACTACCGGTTCATCCAGCGTAATGCTAACCGGGCAGTGGTCGCTGCCCATTTGGCTGGCGTGGATGTGGGCGCTGGTGATGCGTGGGGCGATTGCCGCCGAGGCTAGCCAGTAGTCGATCCGCCAGCCCACGTTGCGGGCGCGGGCGTTGGCCCAGTGTGTCCACCAGGTGTAGGCATCGGTTTGGCCGGGGTGGGCAGCGCGGAAGGTATCTACAAAACCAGCATCTAGGTAATGCTGGAAGCCAGCGCGCTCTTCGTCTGTAAAGCCATGCTTGCCCCGGTTAGCGCGTGGGTTGGCAAGGTCGATTGGCTCGTGGGCGACGTTCATATCCCCGCAGTAGAGCACGGGCTTGGCCGGGCCGTACTGGCCAGCCTCCAGCCCCTGTAGGTATGCCAGCATACAGGGGTCCCAGGCCTTGGTACGCAGGGCGAGCCGGCTTAAGTCCCCTTTGCTATTGGGCGTGTAGCACGTCACCAGCCAAAAGCTGGCAAACTCCGCTGTAATGACGCGGCCTTCATCGTTTGGGCTGCCATAGCTATCTGCCGCGAGCTGGAACTGCTCTACCAGCTCGGCCGGCAGGCCATCGCGCCACTGCAGCGGCGCGGTTTTGCTAAAGATTGCCGTGCCGCTATAGCCCTTCTTGGCCGCGCTATAAAAGTGCTCGTGGTAGCCCGGCAGGTCCAGCTCCACCTGCTGGCGCTGCGCCTTCGTCTCTTGTAGGCATAGGATATCGGGGTTGTGCACCGCCATAAAGCGGGCAAATTCGCCCTTATTTATCACCGCACGAATACCGTTGACGTTCCAGGAGTAGAGATTCATAAGGATAGTATAACATAACAGTTTTTCCTGAGAGATAGAACTGTACGTAAAAGCCTGCTGTCGTATGTATTTATATAATTACTATGAAATATAGCAATACCTATACATAGTATGCCTAACTCTGTCAGCAGCTTGAGTAAGAAGAATCTTAAGATAACCAAGATATTATAAAATATCCTTGACAAATCCAAAGAGAGAGAGCTATTATGAGCTTATCTAAAAGATATTGCTTATTATATGGGAGAAAAAACATCATGAGACATGAAAGAGTTGATTACGGCTTTGATAATGGATTGGTAATGACACGAAGGCAGCTAGATGCTGATAATCCATATTTATCGCACGATACAAAGATAGAAATCCAGCAGACAGAACTATATGCTATCCCAAAGGGTGGTAACGATGAGAAACGAGATGCTGAGGTGGCTGAGGCAATGACTAATCCAGTGAGCATCCGTGTAGGTGGTATTGCAGTTGAAGCTGCTTTGGTCGGCAATAAGCAAGCTGAAGTAGTACGAAGTATTGCTTATGGCTGGGGTGGAAATTTACGACACCCTGTTGCAATTTATGAGGGACAAACACTTGCTGCTAATGCTCCTGATGAGTTGTTTGTTATGATAAACCCACCGGGAAGTGGACGCTCTGATATGCTACCAGCTGCTGTTCGCAAAGAGGTTCGGCATGGTAATTTCGCTGGTTATGGTGAACAAATTGCGCAGACAATTGATGTTGTGGCAGAAGGTCGTGATATACAGCTTTATGGACACTCATTTGGTGGGCGGACGATGACAGCCGCTGTACCTTACTTTGATTCTCATATTAATAGTCTTACTATAAATGACCCAGTAAGCGGAGAATCGTACGGAAAAACACGTATTACAAGACTTATGCGACTAGTGACAGGTTTTGGCATAACTGAAAATAACCGCCTTAAGAAATATATTCAAGCTGAGTTCGACCCTTACGAATCTGAGCTACAGAAGAACCCAATGAAGAGCGCATTGCGAGACACTGCCCAGGGTACAAGAGGTGGATGGCGAGAGCAATTCCTGACTGACCCGATTGGTTTAGCGGAGCCTGGCTTTGCAGATGATCTTGCTGAAGCATTGCCATGCATTCGGGAGAAGCTTCGTGTTGTATCACCAAGCGAGAGTGCAATGAATCGACATGAGGCGGTTAGCGATATAATGGCATATGCGCTTGCTCACGCAAAAGGAGTGCCACCTATTGTAGAGCAATTGATAGTTCATAATCATAGCCACTCGTTTCTTACTATCCCGCAGGCGCTTGTTGCTGTCTATGATGAGAATTTTGGTGTACAAAAACATTCGTAATTAAGTAAGCTAATACAACACAAGACCAGAGTAGCGGATGCACTAAATATACTGTATAATTGCTTCGTATGAGAAACAGTAAAATAATCGTCACTATGATCTCTGAAAGCGAGTTTACTGTACAAGGACATGGTGTACACACTGCATATAAAGAGAACTTTGATTGCCTTGCAAAACGCGATGATGTCGATATCCAAGCTAATATTATGCGCACGTCCGACATAGTCCACATACAGACGATTGGCTTTTATTCCCTGAGGCATATGTTGAGTAAAAAGAGTCGCAAGAAAGTGGTGTCGGCCCACGTCTTGCCAGATTCGTTTGTTGGATCATTTATACTGACGCGATATTGGCTGTGGATTGCGCGGTTGTATTTGCGGTGGTTCTACAATCGAGCAGATCTTGTATTAGCTGTATCTGATGAAACAAAGCAAGGGTTGATAAATCTTGGCATTAAGAAGCCGATCGAGGTTGTATATAATACGATTGACACAACGAAATATATTCAAGCTGGTGGTCGTGATGAGATACGTCGTTCGCTAGGTATAAGTAGCGATACTTTTGTTGTTATTGGCGCAGGACAAACGCAACCACGCAAAAGAATCGATACATTCATAGAAGTTGCTAAGCGCACTCCTAATATTGCCTATATTTGGGTGGGGAGCATGCCGTTTAAGCACCTTGCTGCAGAGCATAACCATATGACGCATATGATTGAAAGTGCCCCACAGAACGTTCATTTTGTTGGACAGATCGATTTTAAGGATATGCCTAAATATTATGCTGCAAGTGATGCTTTCATGTTGCCATCTGAACAAGAGACATTTGGTTTAGTTATTGTTGAAGCGGCTGCTGCAGGTTTGCCAATTGTGTTACGGGATATTCCAGATTATGATGGTACATTTCGTGCAGATGCACTTATGGCGGCAGACGATGAATCATTTGCTCGGGATATAGAACGCCTTATGCAGGATAAACATTTCTACGATCAAGCAAAGCAGCGTGCTCGGCATATTGCGCGGCGCTTTGATAGTGCTGCCGGAGCAGAACAATTAGTAACACTATACAAGAAGGTGCTATCACACTAAGAGCTATCTTTATTGTCTCTTGCTCTGTTACATGCTAAAATATAAGCTAGTTAATTTATGCGTATCGGCTTTTTTACTGACACTTACCATCCGACTATCAATGGCATTACGTACGTCGTTGATAGTCTTAAGCATCATCTCGAGGCTGAGGGTCATACTGTCTATGTCTTTTGTCCAGCGCGGACAATAAGCGCAAGTGTAATTCGAGAGCGCACAAGCGAGGATGATCATATCATCTGGATACCAAGTGTCAAGAATGGTTTTTTTGACACATCCGATTATGCTCTATTTTTTCCACCAACGATTTTGCGTAAGATCCAGGATCTTGACCTAGATATTATTCATATATTCACTCCAGCTCAGGTTGGGACGCTTGGTGTAAATGCGGCAAGTAAGTATGATATCCCTTTTATTGTGCAACACTGCACTGATTTATACGAGTTTGTGGAGGATTATCCAAATGTCTTGCCGGGTATATTAGCACTAGTTAATATTGTTTTTCCGCTCAGTGTTAAATTGCAGTGGCGAGATATTATTGAAATAGTTAAGTTACAGCGTCCACGTCTTGGGCGAGTTAAGTGGAGTCAGGATATCATCAAGCGGGCTCTTACAATGATATATAGCCGTGCTGATGCAGTGATTGCTCTTAGTCGTAAGAGTAAAGTGCAGCTAGAGAGTTGGCAAGATGAAATATATTTCTATGATGTGACACTTATGCCAAATGGCGTTGATGCAATTCCAAGACCAACAAAAGCACAGATACAAGCATTTCGTCAGCGTTGGGGTATTGAGAGTGATGATGAAGTAGTGGGCTATGTTGGCCGTCTCGGTGAGGAGAAGAATCTTCCACTTCTTATAGAAGCTTTTGATGTGATTGGTCGTGAAAGGCCGCATGCTAAGCTAATTTTTGTGGGTGACTTCGATTACCGCCAAACACTTGAAGAGATGGCAGCACAGTCTTGCTACCCTGATCGAATTATCTTTACTGGGTCGATCCCGCGCGAAGAGCTTGGTGTTGCATATGCGTCGCTCGATGTTTTTGCTTTTCCATCGCTCAAGGATACGCAAGGTTGGGCAATTCATGAGGCAGCTCACGCAAGTAAGCCACTTATCCTCGTTGATAGAGAGCTGTCAGAAGTGATGCGCGATGGCGAGAATGGTTATTTTGCTAATAATGATCCAGCGGATATGGCAGCTCAGGTTTTGAAATTACTCTGCAACACGGAGCAGCGCCAGCAATTTGGTAGGCGTAGTAAACAACTCGCACTACGCTTTACAGAGCGAAATCAGGTACGTAAACTTATTCGGTTGTATGAATCTGTCATTAGTAAACATAACGTTGCCGCTCAGCTGCCAAGTGAAGACCGTTTTGGGCTGCTTTCGTCTGTATTGCACCGTGCGCGAACGGCGCTAGGTCGTAGTAATGACCAGGAATAGAGCCTTGATAAGCCTGTTGTAACACGTCAAAAATGACAGAGCTGCTGCATAGCCTTATGCTTACGACTCGGCGGGGATCGCGTTGGTTTGATGTTTCTTTGTTTTGTGGCCTATATATACCGCACTGCCCGTCGCTGCTCTCGCTCCACATCGCGGCGTTTGATGGTTTCGCGCTTGTCGTAGCGTTTCTTGCCCTTACCGAGGGCAATGACGAGCTTAATGTAGTGACCACTAGTGAGGAGCTTCGTGGGGACGATGGTATAGCCGTCCTTCTTGCGGGCAGCGAGCTGCTCGATCTGCCGCCGCTTCGCTAGAAGCTTACGTGCGCTGGTGCTGACTGTCCGAGCATTTGGTTGGCCCTGCTCGTTGTGACGCAGCGAGAAGCTGGCGTTATTGAGCCACAGCTCGTTATTGCGAATCGTCACATATGCCCCCTTAAGCTGCACGTGGCCCTCGCGCGCGGCGCGGACCTCTAGACCGGTCAGGTTCATGCCAACCACTATGTCATCACTCAGCTCATAATCAAACCGCGCGCGGCGGTTGACAATAGCTGGTACTGGTGGCTTGGTAGAATGGGATTTGCTCATACGTCTCTTCTATTGTAGCAGATGCGATAGATATTGTAGCCTCTGAAGTTTCTTGCTATGTCTGATTGTGCATATGAGAGGTCTGCTGATTACTCTGTTGTGGAGATATTAGCGTCGGCTTTGCTATCTGCTGTAAGACTTGCCTCGATGAGCTGAATCATGTCACTCAGTGTCCCGTTCCTCCCTTTGATGAGCAAACACTCTTGAGCAAGTTCACTTGCCATAAGCTTATCAACATCAGCAATCGGATCAATGAATTTAGATAGTATCGCTTGCTCTTCTTGCGTAAAATGAATATTGGCCTCAAGCATTTCGTTCGTTGCCATAGATTGCAGCTCATCTGGCGAATGCCGCGCTATCTCGCGCGAGGGGATATTGCGCGGAAAGAGCGCTGTTTGCAAACCGTAGGACGTGATAATATTGTCGCAATCTGCGTGCGTAATACTGTCATCTTTAACAAAAGCGAGTTGCTCGCCCTTCATAATCTAATAATCCTTTCTGTTATTTTCTAGCGTGTCTGCAGACTATTATACCGCTAAATGTATGGAAAGAGTGTCGTAAAAATAACAGAATAATAATGCGGAGTGCTCAACTCACTCCCCTGCCCGCAAAGGATATAATTCGCTATGCTATAATATCCCCTATGATTGCCATTGCTATTACCGAGAAGTCGTTTGGGGCGAAGACGCTGATGACGGATGTGAAGTTTAGTGTGGATGATGGCGAGAAGATGGGCCTGGTGGGGCGCAATGGTGTGGGCAAGTCGACACTGTTTGGCATGCTAACAGGGGTAGATGATGACTATAGTGGCTCGATTATTTTCAAGCGTGGCAGTGTGGTGGTAGCGACGGCCCAAGAGCACCACGACAGCGGCGATATCACAGTACTCGAATATATCTTGCGTGGCCTGCCGGAGTATGCGCGCCTGCGCCATATTATCACTACCTACCCCGAGACGATGGGTGATGACATGGCCAAAATCGAGGCATACACCGCAGCGCTGGAGCGCTTTGGGCAAAAGGGCTTCTACCAGATTGAGGAGCTGGTGGCAGAGGAGCTCAAGAACTTCCAGATGGCGGGCTATGGCGAGCGACGCCTAGCGAGCCTCAGTGGTGGGCAGAAGCGCCTAGTGGAGGTGGTGAAGATTATGCACGCCCAGGCCGACCTTGCGCTGATTGATGAGCCAACCAACCACATGGATTATGTCGCTAAGAAGCAGTTTATCGACTGGCTCAAGGGTGCGAAGCAAGCAATGCTCGTCATTACCCACGACCGAGATGTGCTGGCAGAGATGGATCGGATCGTTGAGATAAAAGACGGCACGGCCCTGAGCTATCGAGGCAACTACGATGCCTACCTGCGCCAGAATGCTTCGGCAACGGGCAATGCAATGCATGAGTATGAACAGGTTGAGCGGCGGATTGCCAATGTGAAGGACAAGGTGGTGCAATTTCGCCGGATGAAGGAGCGGGCGCGTGACCCCGGCACCATTAAGCAATTCAAGCAGCGCGAGCAGCAGGCTATGGCCGAGCTTGAGGAGCTCGAGCAGATTGAGAAGCCGACGTTTTGGATTGATCGCGACAATGTGGCGCAGCTGGAGTATAAGATGGCCGATCGCTACCAGAAGTTTAAGGCGCGAACGATTCGCCTCAGTATGCGCGATGGCGCAATGCGGAGCCAGCGCACACTGGTGGCGGTGCGAGACTTGGCGCTGGGCTATGGCGAACGGACCTTGTTTGAGGGGGTGAATATCGATCTGCGTGAGGGTGAAGCTGTGGAGCTGCGTGGTCGTAACGGCGCGGGCAAGACGACACTTATTCGAGAACTGCTCGCCGCGCAAAATTTGGTGCAAGACAGAGGTAGCGATATGCCAATTGTCTATAGTGGCTCGCTGCAGCTCGATAGCCATATTCGGATTGGCGTGTATGAGCAGGAGATTGCCCCGACGTATCTTGACCTCACACTAGCCCTGGCGATTGAGCAGATGCACCTCGACCGTGGGTTGCCAATTGGCCAGACTAAGCTCCGCCAATTGATGAGCGACTACCTCTTTGCCAAGACGGATAGCGATGTGCCGCTCGCCCGCCTGAGTGGTGGACAGAAAGCGCGTTTCCAGATTATTAGCATGCTAGCTAATGAGCCGCAGCTGCTCATTCTCGATGAACCTACTAACCACCTCGACTTGCCCAGCATCGAAGAGCTCGAGGCGGCGCTAGAGCGCTACACCGGCGCCATCCTCTACGTCAGCCACGACAACTACTTTCGGCAAAAGCTCGGTGGTGAGGTGGTGCAGATTGGGGCGCAGTAAGAGGCAATCTCATCGTAAAATATCAACTGCTTCCACACCCGTGAACGTGAGCATTACAATAAGTCTCCACTTCTCTGCTCTGCACCTTTCTACCTACTACTTCACGTCGGTGGAGTGTACGTTGATTAATTTTAGAATTATGTAAGCTTCAGACATGAGAACTTATCATACGTATACTATACTGCGCATAATTTTGTACTTGCATATTGCTTACGGTTGCAATCTACGCTATTGTATAAGCAATGAGACTGAACAAAAATAGATCAAGTGCGGGGTTTGCCCTGCCAACGGTAATCGTGGCATCAGTGGTGGCAATGATGCTACTCCTCGTGGCGGCGTCTGCATCGACGGCGATTCGCGAAGGGCTCTACGCCCAGCATTACCGGCGCTTAGCCCGCGAGGCAGCAGAGAGTGGCGTTGTGCTTGCCAGTAAATGCCTTGAGCTCAATAACGACCTTGCCCAGTGGTCAGATGCTGCAAAATTGCGGCCCAATACCGATTGCAAAGGTACAGTAGTCGCTGGTCGCACCCAGTATGTTCAGCAGGATGGTAATGTGCGCACGACCTTTGAGGTGGGTGAGCCAGAGCGCCGCGAAGGGAGTATTCAGCGCATTACAGCGGTGGGCCGGACGGAGCTTATCCGCACGACGGATGGCGCAGTGTGGAAGAGCTACGAGTATCGCCTGGCGGGCCAAGCGGGCCTCAGCGCGCTGCTCGATAGCGTCTCATTTGGCTACGCGGCTGGCGGCGGCTTTACATTCAATGGTGCATTCTTTACTGTTATTGATGAGTTTGGGCGGCCGCGCTCAGCAGGATTCAATGGCTTTGGTCAGCTTGGTGTCGGCTCGACTACCGACACCCTCACGCTTAAGCAGTTTAATGTCCCTGCCAACAAGCGCGTGGTGCGTACCTACACCAACTTCCTCTCTCATGGTCGTAACCTGTTTGCCCTCACGGAGAATGGCGAGGTATGGGGCGCGGGGCTGCATAACTTTGGGCAGATCGGCAACCCGAGCCAAATTATTGCATGGGTAACAAACCCCGTCCAGTTTGTACTGCCTGGCAATGACAATGTTGCGACCTTTGTTTCGCCGCTGGGGATTGTCACCTTTGTCGTGACATCTCAGGGGAACGTCTATGTAGCTGGCTCCAACGACAAAGGTGTTGCCGGTATTAACTCGACCGCTCCGACAGTAAAGACGCCGGCCAAAATGCCCTTCCCTGAGAAGATTCGGGCCGATGCTCACTCCTGGGCAGTCGACAGCAAAACAGCCTATGCGATTGGTGAGAGTGGTGCGGTCTATGGCTGGGGCAATAATGAGTTTGGCCAGCTCGCTCAGGGCGATATCAATGAGCGGCGAGCACCCGTCCGCTTGGGTGACTTTGGCAAGCCTGGCAAGACCAAGGCGGTGCAGCTCGCCTTCGACGGCGATACGGTCTATATTCGCGATAGTGCAGGGGCAGTCTACTCGGCGGGCAAGACAAACTATGGCCAAGCGGGCGTACCGACCTTCCGGCTGCGTGCGGGGGTGTCAGACCGTTGCTTGGCGGCGGTGGGGGCAAACCTCAGGACGGAAAAGTGCTCGGGTACTGCTGCGAACCAAAAGTGGCACTTCGACCGGACGAATAACGCCCTGCAAGTCGAGTCAAACCCAGGTGGAGGCCAAAACCGCTGTGTCGAAGCAACCGGCCATAATAATGAAGAGACGCGTATGCGGTGGTGCGCTTGGTGGTCTAATGGCAAGCGCTTCGACTTCCGCTACCCAGCAGGTGCGTGGAGCCATGTCTACCTTAGTAATAGCACCGACATTGGTGGCCGAGGCCTATGTGTTGCTGAAGTCAATATCGCAACTGGTGGCGAGACGAGGATGAATTCGTGTGAGTACTATGCAGACAGAACATTCTTGCCATATAATCCAACACTCGAGCGTGTCGCGCCGTCTGGAGTAGTAGACATCACAACAGACCAGTACTTTACCACCATGGTCTATGCTAACGGCGAGGTTAAGACCTTTGGCCTCAATAACGGTGCACTGGGCAATGGCGTCTATGTCGATACATCCAATCTAGATGCTTACAAACGCCACGTATATAACCCAACCCCAGTTAAATTCATTCTCCCTCCTGGCGTTAAGGCGGTTTCGTCCTGGACGACCTCTAACGGTATTGACCCTAAAAATGCGAATGTTTTCGTCGTCACGAGCGATGGTCGCGTCTTTGGTGCGGGCAGCAATATAACTGGCCAGCTGGGCCTTGGGCATGTCGGTGGCGGCACCAATGGCATCTACCCCACTCCGCAGCAAATGCTCGTCCTTGGCACGCAGGGCAACTTAGCATCGTATGTGCGCTCGGGTTATGGCACAACGGTGGTTTATACCAACAACCGCAAAGTCTTTACGGTGGGTAACAACTCCAACGGCCAGCTGGGCGATGACACAACCACCACCAACCCAACGCCTCGTGCCAACAAAAATACAAATGCCCAGCGCCACGTGAAGTTCTATTAGCTGCAGCGCAAGATGCTTACAGTGTGCAAAATAGTGATCTGAATGAAGAGTCCTATAGCTAGTCAATATAGATTAGAAACTCTAACACTAAATGAGTATTATCTATACCTCGTAATCAATATATTACCTCTGTTATAAATAATAAATCAGCAATATATGTAATTGCAAATCGTACTCTATTGAGTCAAATAAAAAAGGTCTGAACAACATTATATATACTACGTATGCAGCTTCGCTCTCTTCGTGTATAAAAGAGCAGTAATATCAAAACTCACTGCCCTTCCCGAGCAGTGAGTTGACTGTGATACATAGCCAAGCTATGCTTCTGGCAGCAATCCCTTTGCTGTAAGGAGCTCATCAATCCGGGCTCGGTCGAAGCCATAGACGATCTCGCCAGCAATGTCTGTGACTGGGATACCCTGGGCTTTGCCGCCAGTTTTGACAGCGAGCTCATCCTGAGCGCCAGGTGTTTTCTCGATGTCTTTGACGGTGTAGTGTACGCCCAGCTTGTCGAGATATTGCTTCTCTGTTTTGCAATAGGCGCACCACTCTGCGCTATATACTATGACTGATGGTGTTGTATTCATACTTATCCCCTTTCGCTCTTGTTAGTATAGCATGGACGGTAATGGAGTTGGCAAGCGTACTGGGCGTAAGGTAAGGCGCGAAGCATCTTCAGTGGTAGTTCTAGTAGGATGGGAAAGCTAACCCTCTGTAGTGTGTTGGCTTGTCAGATACCAGCCACCATCGTGCGGTGATTGATACGCGCGTAACTGCACATCCAGCTGGTATTTGCGGAGCTCGGTGATAGCGCGCAAGGCGGCTGCACGGCTCGGGTAGCGCTTTTTGGCTGCTTCGCTGCGCGGTGGGCGGTAGGGCTGGTGCTTGGGTGTTTTGTTGCGGCGTGGCATAGCTCTAGTATACGCGGCTTTGTGGTGCGACGCCAGCTGTCTTGTGTAGAGCCCCCTGAGAAATGGTTATAAAAGTCAATGTTATATATAAAGTAGCAACTCTACGCTAAATCATCACAAGCCATGTGTGCGCTCTATCGTCTCAAGGAGCAAAAGCACGATGTTAGTGTGCCGTGAGATGGCGGTGATTTAGATTCGTATCCAACTGCCGCTTCCCTCTTTACGTCTGCGGGGCCTCCTGGTACAATAAGGCCATATGAGTACGGAGTCTCGTGAGAATGCCCGCTCGCACGGTAGCCAAGTGGTTAGTGTGCTGTGGCGTACCCTACTTGGGACAACCTGGCGGATGGCGGTGCCAACTGTTGGGTTGTTTTTCCTCGGAGTCTGGGCAGACCGGCAGTTTGCAGTCAAGCCGTGGCTGATGTTTGCTGGCCTATTGGTTGGTACCGCCCTTGCGGCTGGGCTCATTACACACCAAATTAAGGGAGGTCATCGCACATGATGTTTTTTGCGGCAGTGCCACACATCTCAGTCAAGGCAGACGAGGTGTTTTCGATCGCTGGCTGGCCAATTACTAATGCCAATCTCGTCGGCCTATTGGGCCTCATTGTCTTGGCTTGGCTGATGTTTCGCACGCGTGCAGCGGTGCTGGGCAAGAAAAAGGCGAATTTTGCAACTCGCTTGACTGTCTGGTGCTTCGAGGGGCTGTACAATACCGTTGGGCAGGTCATCCCCAGTAAGAAATGGACGCGTCGCGTCGCTCCACTCGTCATTACAATGTTTTTCTTTATCGCTGCGCAATATTGGCTGGGGCTATTGCCAGTTGTTGGGCCAGTGATGGTTGGCCATACACCACTATTCCGGGGCCAAAATGCCGATCTTAACATGACCTTTGCCCTCGCGGCCGTTACGATTGTTATGGCGCAGGTATATGCAGCACGCGAGCTTGGCTTTGTGGGTAATCTCAAGCGGTATTTTGTTAATCCATTGCGTGATCCGATCATGTCCTTTGTCGGGATTCTCGAGATTGTGGCAGAGTTCTCGCGCTTACTGAGCCTGTCCTTCCGTCTGTTTGGTAATGTGCTCGCGGGTGAGATTTTGATCGCGATGATCGCTTACCTCACCCAGGCGGCAATGCCAGCGGTATTGCAGCCGTTCTATCTCTTTGAGCTATTCATTGGCGGCATTCAGGCCTATATCTTCTTTATGCTTTCAACCGTGTTTATTTCACTCGGGCTCACGCATCACGGCGGTGATGAGGAAAAAGATACGCATTCAAGTACTTCGACTTCTTCAGACGCGAACCTCGTGGCCGAAGGAGCAAAATAACATTAGTAATAACTAAATAAGGAGAAATAATTATGAAAGACATCGCATTTACCCTGGCGTATGCTATTCCAGCAGCGTTTGCTGCGATCGGGTGTGGTTGGATCGGTGCCAACGCCATGAAGGCAGCTGGTCGCAACCCAGAGAAAATTAACGACCTACGCACCATGATGATCCTTGGTATCTCGTTTATCGATGCTTTGGCTATCATTGGTTTTGTGGCCGCGATCGTCGGCAAGGTGATGTAAGGAGTTCGCACTCGTGAATACCCTGCACTATTTTGCATCGACAGAGGCGGGTGGTGGCGATTTGTTCTCGTCGCTTGGTCTTGATTGGCAGCTGTTTGTCCTGCAAATGGTGGCATTTGTGGTGCTGCTCTTGGTCTTGAAGAAGTGGGTCTATCCACCGCTGCTCGACATGCTCGATCAGCGCGATGCGAAGATTCGCGATGGCCTCAAAGCAGCTGAAAAAGCGCAAAAGGCGGCTGACGAGACCGAGGAGCGCACCGCTGCAATGCTCAAGAAAGCCCGCCACGAGTCGCAAGAAATTGTGACTGCTGCCAAGACTGAGGCAGCCAGCATGGTGAACGACGCCAAGGACGACGCCCACACGCAGGCCGAGCGCATCTTAGAATCGGCGCGCACCCAGACGCAGACGGAGCTGGCCGAGGCCAAGCGGGCACTGCGCCGCGAGATGGTCGACATGGTCGTCGAGGCGACGCGTGCAGTAACCGCTGAGACTGTTGACGCGTCGAAGGATCGCCAGCTGATCGAGAAGCATCTGACCAAGCTTGATAAGGAGCAGCGCTGATGGCGGCCGGTTTTTCGCGCCGCCGCCTCGCTGCGTATGTCGCTGAGCAGATTGCTGCTGGCGCTGAGGTGTCTGCCTTACTGCGTCAAGTTGCCGCCTATCTTATTGACACCCGTGCAACGCGCGATGTCGATGTGGTGGCAGCAACGATTGAGGAAGCGCTGGCTGAGCGCGGCATCGTTGTGGCTGAAGTTACGACGGCGCACGAGCTATCGGCTGCCCTGCAGAAGCAGCTCAAGACAGAGGTCACGGCGCTAGCTGAGCAGAGTGGCATTGCACCAGTCACATCGGTGCAGCTCCGCCAGGTTGTCGATCCGTCGGTGATCGGTGGCGTGAAGATCGCTCTGCCGGGCCAGCACTATGATGGCACTATCCAACACAAATTAACCGCCCTTGCGGGCACGAAATAAGAGGAATTATACATGGCTGAAACAACGGTTACAGAGTTGTCCGAGAGCTTGCGGCAAGCGATCGCAGGCCTGGAAGCCTCTGAAGGACTAGAGCAGGTCGGTATCGTGACCCGAGTGGGTGATGGTGTGGCCTGGGTACATGGCTTGCGCCACGCAGGCTATAGCGAGGTGCTCGAGATCGAGACCAAAACAGGTGTCGTTGAGGCATTTGCGCTCAACCTGATGGAAGATGAGATTGGCGCTGTACTGCTTGGTAGCGACCAAGGTGTAGCTGCTGGCGACCGCGTTAAGCTCAAGGGCGAAGTGCTGAGTGTGCCAGTTGGTAAGGAGCTGCTTGGCCGCGTGGTGAACCCGCTCGGTGAGCCGCTTGATGGTGGCCCAGCTATTACTACTGCGCAGCGTGGCTTGGTAGAGCGTGAGGCGATCGGCGTGATGGGCCGCAAGAGCGTGCACGAGCCACTGATGACTGGTATTATGAGCATCGATGCGATGTTCCCAATTGGCCGTGGCCAGCGCGAGCTCATCATTGGCGATCGCCAGACCGGTAAGACGGCAATCGCACTCGACACGATGATCAACCAAGCCCGCCAAAAGACTGGCGTGGTGAATGTCTACGTTGCCGTTGGGCAGAAGCTGAGTAAGATTGCTCGCCTGGTTGAGCGCCTCAAAGAAGAAGGTGTGATGGATCAGACTATCGTGGTAGCAACGAGCCCAAGCGACCCAGCTTCCCTGCTCTATCTTGCGCCATATGCTGGTACCGCCATGGGTGAGTACTTCCGTGACAACGGTGGTCATGCTTTGATGATCTACGACGACCTCACCAAGCACGCTGTCGCCTACCGCCAGATGAGTCTGCTGCTGCGTCGCCCACCAGGGCGTGAGGCCTTCCCCGGTGATGTGTTCTATTTGCACAGCCGCCTGCTGGAGCGCAGTGCCAAGCTGAGTGATGAGCTTGGGGCGGGTTCACTTACTGCCCTGCCGATCATTGAGACCCAGGCGGGCGATATTTCCGCTTACATCCCCACCAACGTAATTTCCATCACCGACGGGCAGATCTTTATGGAGACAGATCTCTTCTACCAAGGTATTCGCCCGGCCATTAGTGCTGGTCTCTCGGTGTCGCGTGTTGGTGGTGCCGCGCAGACCAAGGCGCTCAAGAGTGTTAGCGGTAACCTCAAGCTTGGGTTGAGTCAGTTCCGCGAGTTGGCAAGCTTTGCTCAGTTTGGAAGCGACCTTGATGCTGAGACCAAGGCACAGATTGGCCGTGGTCAGCGCCTGACAGAGCTCCTCAAGCAGCCACAGTACCAGCCAATGAGTGTTTGGGAGCAGGTGGTGAGCATTGTGGCGGTGAGCCAGGGTTACTTTGATGCTGTGCCAGCTACGAAGATCAAAGCTGCGCAAGATGCTCTGCTGAGCCGTCTCTGGGCTGAAGCTAAGGAGCAAATGCGCGCCCTCAACAAGGGCGACCAGAAGTTTGGCGCTGACGAAAAGCTCAGCCACTTGATAGAATCAACCGCGGGCGAAATTGCCAAGGAATTTGCGGAGTAAGCAACGGAGGTCGCTATGCCCAATACGCAACAGCTCAAAGCACGGATTCGCTCGGTTAAGAGCACCAAGCAGATCACCAAGGCAATGCAGATGGTGGCAGCGAGCAAGATGCGCCGTGCCCAAGATGCAAGTCGCACCACTGCGCCGTATACCACAGCAGCACGTGGCCTCTTGCGCTACCTCTCGCGCCAGGGTGCGACCGACGATCACCCCCTGTTTGCTCAGCGTGCAGTTAAGCGTCGCTTGATCATCGTCATTGCCGCTGATAAAGGGCTGGCTGGTGCCTACAACAGCAATGTCCTCAAGCGCTATGTCCAGCTCCTGCGCGATGACGATGCAGCCGGGATTGATAACACTACCATTGCGGTGGGGCGCAAGGCGGCACAGTTCGTTGCTCGCCTTAAAGACACGCAGGTGGTTGGGGTGTATGAGGATGTGCCAGATCGCCCAACTGGGCCAGCTTTCCGAGCAATTCTCGACACCGCGCACGATATGTTTGTGAGCAAGCAGGTCGATGCGGTCGACGTTGTATTTACCCGCTTTTATAGCAGTATGACACAGCACCCTGATACGATCCACCTCTTGCCCGCTGGCCTTGATGCCGAGCAGCTCGATGCGGTGGATGACGATGAGGCAATCCCAGATGATGAAGCACTCTTCGAGCCAAGCCCGCAAGCAGTACTCGACACCATCGCTGCGCGCATGGTGAGTGCCCGGCTCTACCAAGCCCTGCTTGATGCCAGGGCGAGCGAACACAGCCAGCGCATGCTTGCCATGAAGAATGCCACCGATAACGCTACTAGCCTCGTTGATGACCTAACACTCGAGATGAACAAACAGCGCCAAGGCGCCATCACGCAAGAGCTGACCGAGATCAGCGCTGGAGTGGAGGCAATGGGATGAGACGCTACGCGCGTGTCGTGATAGCTGCGCTTATCATGTATGCGCTTGTGTGTGTGGTGTTGCTTCTTGTGGGCGGTATTCTGATGCTGTCTGCTAGCCATAGTGAAGGGCTGCTCCTTGGCCTTGCGCTGATGCTGCCGTTTGCTCTCGGTGGGCTGTGGTATTGGCGGTATGGCCAGCGGCACAGCGCAGGTTTTGTGAGTGTCACTACTGGCCTATTAGTCGTGATCCTTGCTGGCCTTGGCTCATATATTGCAGGCTTTCTTGCGTCCTTTGCTGTGCATGGCGTGGAGGCGCAGGCCAATGATGTTGCTCGCCTGGCCTGGCCAGCTCAGCCTATTATGGCATGTGCCGAGCTACCAGCTATTCGCATGTTATTGCCATACATTCCAATTACCATACTTGTTATCTATAGTGGTACAGTGGTATACGACTGTCTACGTCATGCTAGGTTGCGCAAAGGAGTAATCGCTGGTAATAATGGGAGAGTAACTTTAACAAAAATAAAGGAGAAGACCTGATGAGTGAACTGCCATCATATAGCCAAGAATATACTAAAGATATTCGAGCTGTTCCTGTCTTCGTTGAAGGAGAAGATGGTCGCTCGGGTCATGTTGAGATGCTTGGTGTCGATAAAGACGGCAACCCTGATCCAGATGACTTTTCTGGATATGATCCAAGCGAAGAAGATATTCTGAAGATATGGACGACTCAATATGGACATGCTCCAGAAACACCCGAAGAGTATCTGTTGTACGCTGAGCTAGTTAAGGCAACGGAGAGGTGGCACGACCAGTTAGCAGGATTTGGTAGAAGTGCTATACACGGGTCGTGCTACGAAGCTGGGGTTCATCTCCCTTGTGACTATAGCGATACGCCAACCTGGGAGCCAGGTGATGGCTCGAAGGCGTTAGTAAGAGCTGTTCTCTACCGTGTCACAGGAGGAGGTATATTCTTAACAAAACCGCTTGCAGACCTGAGCGAATTGGCGAAAGTAGACCCCCAAATGACAGAATGGGATATGTATCCCGTATCGGGCGAGAGAAGATATTACGATCATCGACAAAAAGAAGGAGAAATGAATGAGTAAAAACCAAGGAAAAATCATCCAGATCATGGGTGTGGTGGTGGATGTCGAGTTCGATCGCGAGGTGGAACTACCGGCAATATACGACGCCCTGCACGTCGAGCGTGATGGCCAGACGCTGACACTTGAAGTGGCGCAGCACCTTGACGAGCAAACGGTGCGGACTATCAGCCTGCAATCGACCGATGGCCTGAAGCGTGGCCAGTCAGTGATTGCAACTGGTGCGCCGATCCGCGTGCCTGTAGGCGAAGCAACGCAAGGGCGGATGTTTAATGTGGTAGGTGAACCGATCGATGGCGAGCCAGTAGCCGATGATGCGCAGCGTGCGCCCATCCATGCGGAGCCCCCTGCTCTCACCGAACAGTCCAACAAGACCGAGATCCTCGAGACCGGTATCAAGGTGATCGACCTCATTGCGCCACTCACCAAGGGTGGTAAGGCTGGACTCTTCGCTGGTGCTGGTGTGGGTAAGACCGTGCTCATCCAGGAGCTGATCAACAACATCGCGAAGTTCCACAGTGGTAACTCTGTCTTTGCTGGTGTGGGTGAGCGTACCCGTGAGGGCAACGACCTCTACCACGAGATGAAGGATGCTGGCGTGCTGGATAAGACGTCGCTTGTCTTTGGCCAGATGAACGAACCACCGGGGGCGCGTTTGCGGGTGGCACTTGCCGGCCTAGCAATGGCCGAAGCCTTCCGTGATGAAGGTAAAGATGTGCTGCTCTTCGTCGACAATATCTTTCGCTTTACACAGGCTGGTGCTGAGGTGTCTGCTCTGCTCGGCCGTTTGCCAAGTGCGGTAGGCTACCAGCCGAACCTGCAGCAGGAGATGGGTGCGTTGCAAGAGCGTATTACCAGTACCAAGAAGGGCTCGATTACCTCTGTTCAGGCAGTGTATGTGCCAGCCGACGACCTGACCGACCCAGCGCCTGCTACTACCTTTGCTCACCTTGATGCTACCATCGTGATGAACCGCGCCCTGACAGAGATTGGTATTTATCCAGCAGTGGACGTACTCGACTCCAGCTCGAACTCACTCGACCCAGAGGTGGTTGGCGAGGAGCACTATCAGGTGGCTCGCGAAGTGCAGCGCGTCTTGCAGCAATATAAGGAGCTGCAGGACATCATTGCTATCCTGGGTATGGAAGAGCTGAGCGACGACCAGAAGCAGATCGTTGCCCGAGCCCGCCGCTTGCAGCGTTTCTTGGCCCAGCCATTCCACGTTGCCGAGCAATTTACCGGCAACCCCGGAAGCTACTTCAAGCTTGCTGACACCATCCGCGATGCCAAGGATATCCTGAGTGGCAAGTATGACGACAAGCCAGAGAACTGGTTCTACATGTCGCCAGTGCCACTGAGCGAGAAGCAAGACTAGCGCTCCCTGCACATTCTTACACGGCAGCAGCCAACCGAGATATTCTCTCTGGGTTGGCTGCTGTTTTCTTTCCCCTCCCTCCCCTCCCAGCATATAGTACAATCGTTTGTACTATAGTTACCCTGTTTTTTTCTCTGTTGCAGCG
>CAKMNX010000023.1 GCA_927910745.1 uncultured Candidatus Saccharibacteria bacterium
CAGGGTGATGGCTGGAGCAAGATTCATCTCGAGGCGGCTACTGTGGCGCGCCACCGCGATATCCTTCTTCGCCATCCCGACTTTGCTGAGAAGCTCCGCACACTCTACGAAAAAAGCGTGAGTACAAAAAATCAACCGACCCGAAGGCAGCTCTACGACAGCTTCGTCTCGGACGCAGACAAGACACACATTGCTGCAGTGCGCAGTGCCGATGCCAGGGCACTGGCAGACTTCCACCTAGCCTTTCGCGATGAGCGCTTGCCTGAGCTGCTACTCCACTACAAGGCGCGTAGCTTCCCACAGAGCCTCAGTGATGATGAGCAAGCCCAGTGGGAGCAATGGCGGAGCACCCACCTGCAGGCCCAGCTGCCGACCTTTATGGCGTCGTTGCAGCGCTTGGCCAAGGCAGGTACGGCAGATGAGTTTATATTGCAGGAGCTGCAGCTGTGGCTCGAGGCAGTGATACCAGTGGGTGAGTAGAAAAGCCCAAGTGTTAAGAATCTCTTTTCTTTCCATTAGTTCTCTACCATTTCATTCGAGTAGGTAAGAAGCTTGGTTATCATAACAAGCTTTTAGCTTTGAACCTGAGCAGTCATTCGTCAGTGAATGCCGACTCTTGTAATATTCTTGAGGAAAAAACGACGGGGAAGAGGGCTACGAAAATTGGTAGGCAGCTCTTTGTGGATTGAACAGAAGAAGCGTTATATAACGATAAATTTTAAGACGCTTAATTGCGAGAGTATAGATATCAACCAGCTTGTCGAGGACGCTGGCAGCGTGGGCAAATCCCTTGAATCTCGAACGTGTGCGAGGGCTCGGCGAGGTGATGAGCTTGAGCGATTGCCGCGATTAACCGTTCGATCTCCTCATTCTCGGCAATATCAATCACCCGCCCACAGCGGCGGCACGTTGCGTGGTGATGATGACGAATAAAGACATCGGTCAGCTCGAGCTGGTACTTCCAGCCAATCGGTAGTCGCTGGGCAATACCAAGCTGCTCAAACAGCTCTACGCAGCGGTACACACTCACGCGGTCGGCCACGGCAGTGTACTCGGCAAGCTGGCGCATCGTGCATGGCCCGTGCTGGTAGAGAGCACAAAATACTGCCCGCCGCACAGCAGTTACGCGGTAATGACGCTGGCGCAAGATAGTGGCAAATAGCTCGAGCGAATCATCCATACGAGCAATAGTATAGCACTTATTGCAACAAATTTGCAATAACCTAAGAATCTCTCGTATCATACGACCTATGACACAGCAACCACTTATTATGATCACTGGCGCAAAAGTGACGCCAGCCAAACGGCACTTTACCTCGCAGTTTGGACAAATCGAGTATCTGACCTATCAAGGGCAACACTATAAAATGAACGCTGCCGCTGGCGTTGTGAAGCAGCTTGCTGGGCAGTATGAACTTTTGGTCGTAGGATACCAACCAGATGATGCGGCAATCTTTGCCAAGACGTGCGGCCTACCAACCGACCGCTTTATCCCAGCTGACCTGCGTCGCGCAGCTGATATCGAGCGGACCGCGAGCCAGGCAGCAGCTCTCCAGCAAGAGCTGGGTGTACCGCTCTACGTTGTACACTATGGTGGGGCATCAGATACCAAGGCGGCATTGCCCCACAATAGTCTCCTTGCCCATACCTGGGATATGGAGGCGGCGGCTATCCCTGATTTGGTAGAAAATAATTGCGTCACATTAGTCAAACTGTTGCAAGCACTGCGTCAGCACGGGGTATTTGCCCGCCAGCCATACACCAAGGTTATGAGTATCACGGCCGCGGCAGCAGTGCGCGCCAAGGCTCATCTTGGCCTGGATGTAGCCCAGAAAGCGGCTGGCCATGGCTTGCTGCGCTCGATAGCCCTCGATCTTACGCCAGAGAATATATTTATCACTGAGATCATGCCAGGCAGTACCGACACTGGATTTTTTGACAACGACTACACGATGGATGAGGCGATCCGCGTCACGCGCGACCTTGGCTATGACAAAACGCCAGAGACGTATCCACTCTTTACAGCCGAGCAAATCGGTGATGCAGTGAAGTATGTCATCACTGCACAGTGCAATGTGCGCGAGATAGCCCTCTTGCCGTATGGACAGTTCCCGCATCTTGGCGCGTAATTGGCCGTACGTGCGGCTTTTGGCTCTTTGCTCTGTAATAAACCTGCAATACTCGTGGTACAGCATTATAAAGAGTCGTGTTGCGGGGGTTACTAACACATAATAAGAATAATCATAAGGAGAAACAATGGAAAAATATAAACAGACACCATCGAATGATCATTCGCTTGAAGTGCTCGGGGTGCTTGGGCCACTCGGTGCAGGTAAGACGACAACGCTCAACCAGCTGATCGAACGTGTACCGCTCGATACAAGCTACGCAGTCGTGGTAAATGACGTCGGTCAGGACAATGTGGACGCGAGGCGGATTGCTCAGCACCCAGCTAATCGTAGTGAGCAGATTATTCCACTCACGGCAGGCTGTATTGGCTGCTCGGATGCAACGCAGTTCCAGGCGGCGCTCGACCGTGTGCGCGATGCTGGAATAGACATGCTCTTTATTGAGCCAACCGGGATTGCGCCAGGGACGGAGATCGCTGAGGTGGTAAGCTCAAGTGGCTATGATTTCTCGGCCCTTGCCTTGGTTAACGCACGAACAGCATCACGCGACATGCATTATCAAGTGCTGCCGAGCCAATTGGCGGTGGCAGACATTGTTGGTATAACGCACACTCCAGATGATAGAGCAGCACTCACAGTGATCGATTCTGTGCTCGAGCAATTACCTGCCTTGCCGCCTGAGGTAGCTGTTGAGCTCATTCGCCCAGGTAGTACAGACTATGCAGAGGTGCTGGCGAGGTTGCGCGGCGTAGAGCGGCAACTTCACCTTGGCCAGCGAGCAGTTGCCCAGGTGTGCGGCAGCCACTGTCATGATCATCATCACCATCACAGCCATAGCCATTGCGATCACGACCACAATGTAAGTGCACAATCGTTTGCTTTGCGCGGTGATGTTACCTCCGCACAGCTGCGCGAGCTCCTTATGCCACTCACCCAAGACTCGAGCGCGCCACTCCTGCGGGCTAAGGGTGTGGCAGCAGGCAAGCGCTTCGATCTCGTGGGTGATGAGTGGAATGAGCAACCTGAGCCAGAAGGTGTGCCGCGTATCAATGTGATATTTGGTGGGCATATGCCGCAGCATGTAGCGACAACAATGCAAGCGCTTGCCTGCCAGGAGGCGATGACGGTGCAAGGAACGAAGAAAGATATCGTTGCTTCGGTGCGTGAGCTGCCGCTGGCCGACCGCATTGCGATTATTGAGCAGCGAGTCCAGCAGTACCCCGCACCGATTAGCCCCGTGCACGGTGAGTTAATCACTGATTGCGAAGCAGATGAAGGATACGAAATTGCCTTTTGGCGCCAGTCTGATGATATTCCGGATAATATCAAGCGCCAAGCTCTGGAGCACTATCTGACATTTCGCCTAGCTGGGCTGAGCGAGCTACAAACGCACCCTGAAGCGATTGCGCATCACGACGAAAAGCGTGCTTATTGGCAGCGGCGCTATGGTGCAACGCTCGGCTGGAACTACTATCACTTGACCGATATGATCGACCCAGCTACGCAGCAGCATATTGCAGACGCGCAGCCAGCTCAATTGCTATGCGAAGGCTTCATGGCACTCGAGCATCTTACCTTTGATGAAGGCAGGGCAGAGGAAAAGCCAGAATTTGTCAGCGCGGTGCTGCGTGCGGCGCTGGCAGCAGAAGATGTGACCAGCGAGCAATGCCAGGCGGTACTGCGCCGCGGCCAGCTCCTCTCAGCGCAGCATCCAGAGTATACACAGCGGTGGCAGCAAGCAGCTGCTTCCCTTGAGTGAGTCTTACAAAGACTTTTGTGTAGTCCAACCCATCCCATATAAAACACCCCAGCCATCCCCTGGGGCGTTTTTGTGTTGAAGTTGGCTTGGCCTGAGCTTATTTTTTGATAAGCTTGAGGATAACCAGCAGCACGACTGCGCCAAAGAAGGCGGTCAGCAGGCTGGCGAAGTTAAAGCCAGTCAGCACATTGGCGTCGCCGCCCATTAGGCTTACCAGCCAGCCACCGAGCATTGCGCCGATGATACCAACGATGATGTTGGTGAGCGGGCCTGAGCCCTTACCTTGGTTTACCACCTTAGATGCCAGCCAGCCGGCCACACCACCGATGATAAGCCATACAAGTATAGTCATAGTGTCGTTGTCTCCTTAATTAATGGTTATCGTACTAGCATAGCATCTTTGGGGAGTAAAAGCTACTCGGATGCCTCCGGGCTAAAGGTGACTCGCCCGTCAGTTGCCTTCGCTACCACCGTCATGCCTTCGTGAATTCGCCCATCGATCAGCTCCAGCGCCAGCGGATCAAGAATACGCTTTTGCACTAAGCGCTTGAGCGGCCGGGCACCAAAGCTCGGGTCGTAGCCATCCCGGGCGAGCATATCGCGGATGCTCTCGTCAAACGCCAGCGTGATATCGCGGCTGTCTTTGACTTGGCGGGCAACACGCTCGAGCTGCACGTCAACGATGGCCCGCATGGCTTGCTCGTGAATACGGTCGAAGATCACGATATCGTCGATGCGGTTGAGGAATTCTGGGCGGAAATGCTGGCGCAGTACCTCGAGCATTTTATTGTCCAGCACAGACAGGTTATCGCCAGTAAAGTCCATAATCATCTGCGAGCCAACGTTGCTCGTCATGATGATAATGGTGTTACTAAAGTCGATTGTCCGGCCTTGGCCATCAGTCAGGCGGCCGTCGTCGAGTACCTGGAGGAGTACGTTAAAGACATCGGGGTGGGCCTTCTCGATTTCGTCAAATAGTACCACGCTGTAGGGGCGGCGGCGCACTGCTTCGGTCAGTTGCCCACCTTGGTCGTAGCCAACGTAGCCTGGTGGCGAGCCAATCAGGCGGGCGACGGCATGGCGCTCCATGTATTCGCTCATATCGATGCGGATCATGGCGTGCTCATCGTCAAATAATTCGCGGCACAGGCTGCGGGCTACCTCTGTTTTGCCAACCCCAGTGGGGCCGAGGAAGAGGAAGGAACCGATTGGCCGATTGGTATCACTGAGCCCAGCGCGTGAACGGCGAATAGCGCTCGCTACGGCGGCCACGGCACGGTCTTGGCCAATGACTTGGCGGCCGATTGAGTCTTCAAGCTTGGTTAATTTACTCGATTCGCTTTCCATCAGTCGCTCGACGGGGATGCCCGTCCAGCGCGCCACCACACTGGCGATGTCATCAGGCGTGACTTCTTCGCGCAGTAAGCGGTCGGCAGGTGGGATGGCGGCTAGTTCCTGGCGAGCGCTGGCGAGCTTTTTCTCCAGCTCTGGCATGTCGCCGTATTTGATACGGCTTGCAGTAGCGAGATCCGCATCGCGTTCAGCGATTTCTAGTTGTGAGCGCAGACTGTCCATTTTTTCGGCAGCGGTGTTGACAGTCTGGAGGATATCCTTTTCGTGCTGCCATTTGCTGTCAATCGCTTTAGCCTGAGCCCGGAGGTCGGCGATTTGCTGCTTGATTTCCTCTTTGTGGGCCTTGGCGTGGTCGGATTTATCTTTTTTGAGCGCGGCCTCTTCAATCTCTAGTTGCAAGCGGCGGTTATTGAGCCGATCGAGGCTAATCGGCACGCTCTCGAGCTGCATCTTCAGCGCACTGGTTGCTTCATCCAGCAGGTCAACCGCCTTATCTGGTAAAAAGCGGTCAGGTAAGTAACGAGTAGACAGCCGCGCTGCTGCTACGATCGCATCATCAGCAATCTTGACGCCGTGGTGGACTTCGTACTTTTCCTTGAGGCCACGCAAGATAGCGATGGTGTCGTCAAAGCTTGGCTCGCCAACATAGACTGGCTGAAAGCGCCGTTCTAGCGCCGCATCTTTCTCAACATATTGACGGTACTCGGCTAGCGTGGTGGCACCAATCATATGGAGTTTACCGCGCGCCAGGGCAGGTTTAAGCATATTACCGGCGTCCATGCTGCCTTCGCCTTTACCAGCGCCGACCATGGTGTGAATTTCATCGACGAAGAGGATGATCTCGCCAGCGGCTTCCTCAACCTCTTTCAATACGCCTTTGAGACGCTCTTCAAATTGACCACGGAAGCTCGCACCCGCCAGTAGGCTTGAAATCTCCAGGCTAATCAGTCGCTTGTCTTTCAGCGACGCCGGTACGTTCCCCTTAACGATGCGCTGCGCCAAGGCCTCGACGATGGCGGTTTTACCGACACCTGGCTCGCCGATCAGTACGGGGTTGTTCTTGGTGCGCCGGCTGAGGATCTGCATGGTGCGGCGAATCTCTTCATCTCGGCCGATCACTGGGTCGAGCTTGCCATCACGCGCCAGAGCGGTGAGGTCGGTACCGAACTGCTCGAGGGGCTTTTTGTTATCTTGTTGGTTCATGTTTGGTGGCATATATTCCTCCTTGTAGTTATATAGTGCGGGCAACAGGACGCCCGGTGAGTTACTTAAAAACGAGTGGCCGATCGCGCTGGGCATCAGCCGCGTGGCCTATTGGTATAGTAGCAAATTAGCACTCTCGGTGCAAGAGTGCTAACTAACACGAGTTTTGATGGGTGCACGTGATTTGCTTAGCACTGCATTCTTAGTGTTAGGTGTATATACTCATAAGAGCAATATAAGGCATTGATGTTTCAGCGACTTAACCCTTCTGTGAGATTAAAAGGATATAGCAGCAATCAGTTTCCATTCTTTTGTGTATAATAGACGCCATGGCAAACATATATTTTACTCGGGCAATCCAACCGGAGAATAACCAACCCCATTTCTTAGCCAAAGCACTCATTGTTGATGCGACTGGCAAAATTCTCGTCCTTGAGCGCAGTAGTACGCATCCGCTCTTTCCGCATGGTGCCGACCTGCCTGGTGGCATAGTCGAGCCTGGCGAGACACCACTTGAGGCGGCGCGGCGGGAGATAGAAGAAGAGACTGGCCTTGGCTTTGCGCCGAGTCAGCTGAGTGTGGCCTTCGAGCACGTACTGCCGCACCCCGATGGCCAGCAACTAAGCTATATGTGCTATGCGGCACGCGTTGATGGCGATGCGCCAGAAATTACCCTCAGTTGGGAGCACAGTAGCTACCAATGGCTCACACCAGATGAGTTTATGCAGCAGCCTATCACGCCACGGACTGACTATCCCTTTGCGGCAGTCGTGCATTACATCAGCTCATTGCGGCACTATGCCCAGCAGGAGCGGCCAGAGCTGCTATAACCTGTGAATGATAAAGGAATCTATTATGGAATACGTAAAAAGCAACAGACCTGCCATTGCCGTTGATCTCGATGACGTTGTTTTCCCTTGTGCTGAAGGGCTAGTGGCGGCATATAACGAGCATTACGGTACCAACTTTCAGCCTGATATGCCACAATCGACCTGGGACGCACCACAAGAAGAAGTGCAGGAGCGATTTAATGGACTGCAACTGGGGACGACGCCAGGCATGGTGAAGCCTGGTTGGTTTGAGGAGATGCAAGTCCCAGACATAGAGACAATCGAGGCGTTGCGAAGACTAGCGGCCACGTATCGGCTCTATGCAGTTTCGGCTCGGCACTATGGCCTGGCAGACGTGACAAAGCAGAGTATCGAAAAGTATTTGCCTGGTGTCTTTGAGCAGGTTATTTTGACGCAGCGGCCAGTCGAAACCGAGGACGGCATCAAGATAATGACTAACTCAAAGACAGAAACATACCGGGAGTATAATATGGAGGTTGCAATTGATGACTCGCCGCATCACCTCGAGCGTGGCCTTGAAGGAGATGATGCACCGCTTGGCTTGGCAATTTTATTTGGCGAACGGCCATGGCACCCAGGCACTACGATCGATGATCCGCGCGCTATTGAGTGCCGCACCTGGGCGGAGGCGGAAGAGGCTATTGCGCGGTATTTCGCTCGATAAATTTGAGTGAGAAACATCTGGCTCTGGATAATACACTGATTGTCTTGCAATCTGTATATAGGATGGGCTACTATATTTTCTATGAATCTAACGATGAAACTAACGAGACTCTTGAGAGTTCTCTGGCCAGCGTTTCTCTGCGCGGTGGTGTGGCAGCTGCTGCAGTTTGCCTCGTCAGACCAGTGGTGGTGGCTGCAAAAAGCAATGGGCCCACTCACGACGACGATGATTTTTCTTGCAGTTTGGCGCTATAGCGATCGGCAGCAGCCAACGACGTGGCTCCTTCTTGTAGCACTTGTGCTGTTTGCTGTGGCTGACTCGCTGGTGGCATTCTTGCCCTTCTCGCATCTCATCGTTGGGCTGGGGGTGTCTTTGCTGGCGTATCTGGTGCTCTGTGTTATAAATTTGTGGCGCCTCATCTTTGCCCTTGCGAAGGGAGCTGCCAGGCGCATAAATTGGGTATTGCTGCTAGCTACCTTCATGGGCAATGCAATAATGGTATATTCGACACTGCACAACGTGTTGCCGCGTATAGGAAGCCCGCTCCTTGCTGGAGCAATAAAAGTATATGCTGCTGTACTTATGGTGCTGACGACGAGTGGGACAGCGGCAGCTCTGACAGACTATCGGCTACGGTGGAGCGTGGGTAGCTGTAATGGGACAATACTTGCTGCCTCGGAGTCGGCCCTTGCGCTGCAGCTCTTTGGTAAAGCATCTGAGGCGTGGATTATCTATAGTATTATGCCATTGTATTGGTGTGGCCTCGTCTCCTATGTTGCGGCAAGCCGACCAAAGAAGGAGCAGCTTACATCACGAGTGTAGCGCTCCAAAGGTGTGAAGAGGCTCAGTTGGCCGTCTAGTATCTCACCAGTATACATGCTACAATAAGACGATATGTCGGAGCAAATACGGATTGTTGGGGCGCGCCAGAATAACCTCAAAGATGTCAGCGTGACCATTCCACGCGATCAGTTTGTGGTGGTGACGGGCTTGAGTGGTAGTGGTAAGTCGAGCCTCGTCTTTGATACGATCTACGCTGAGGGGCAGCGCCGCTATGTGGAGAGTTTAAGCAGCTATGCCCGGCAGTTCCTTGGCATTATGGACAAGCCCGACGTCGACTCTATTGATGGCCTGAGCCCCAGTATTAGCATCGACCAAAAGTCAACGAGCCGCAACCCGCGCTCCACTGTCGCTACAGTGACGGAGATCTACGATTATTTACGCCTACTCTTTGCTCGGGTAGGGGTGCCGCATTGCCCGGCTCTTATGCCCGATGGCACGCGCTGTGGCAAGCCTGTCCAGCGCCGGACAGCTCAGTCTATTATCGACGAAATTATGAAACTTCCTGAGGGGAGCAAACTTATGTTACTGGCACCGATCGTGAGCCAAAAGAAAGGGGAATTTGCCCACATTCCCGAGCAGTACATGCGCAGTGGCTTTGCGCGGGCTCGGGTGGATGGCGTGGTGTATGCGCTTGATGAGTTTCCAGAACTACAGAAGAGCTATAAGCATGATATTGAACTGGTGGTCGATCGTGTCGTGATGGCACCAACGATGGTGAGTCGCATTTCGCAGTCGGTTGAGCAAGCGCTAGAGCTTGCGAGTGGGGTCGTGCAGGTGTTAGACGCCACAAGTGGCGAGATTACGACGTATAGCCAGCGCTATGCCTGTATGGATCACCCAGGCGAGGATATCCCCGAGCTCGAGCCGCGGCTCTTTAGCTTCAACGCGCCGCAGGGAGCGTGTCCGGTTTGCACGGGCCTCGGCACACGCTTGGAGGTCGACCCAGAGCTCATCCTTAACCCCAATCTGACGATTGCCGAGGGAGCAATCCGCCCCTTTAACCGCTTTAATGCTGAAGCGTGGTATATGAAGCGTCTCGCCGCGGTGGCTGAGGAGCACGGCTTTAGTCTACACGTGCCCGTCAAGGAGCTAAGTGATGATGTTGTGCAGAAGGTGCTGTATGGCACAGGCAAGCAAAAATACCGTATTCGCCTCAGCGGTAATCGCTATTACGACTCAACGTACGAGGGAGTCATCCCTAACCTCGAGCGTCGCCATCGCGAGACCGATAGTGAGTTTATGCGCAAAGATATCGAGCGCTTCATGCGGGAGCGTAAGTGTACGGCCTGCAAGGGTGCGCGGCTCAAACCAGTGGTGCTCGCAGTGACAGTCAATGGCCTCTCCATTATGGATATTTGCAATCTCGACGTCGCCAATGCACTGGATATGATAGGTCAGCTGGAATTTACTGCGGAGCAGCAGCACATCGTTAAGCTTGTTGTCAAAGAAATCATGGCGCGGCTGGGCTTTATGAACAATGTAGGACTCAGCTACCTCGAGCTGGGGCGAGCAGCGAACACGCTCAGCGGTGGTGAGGCGCAGCGTATTCGCCTCGCGACGCAGATTGGTAGTGGCCTGCAGGGGGTGCTGTATGTGCTGGATGAGCCATCGATTGGCCTCCACCAGCGTGATAACGATCGCCTTATCCAGACGCTCAAGAATCTACGCGACCTAGGTAATACCGTGCTTGTGGTAGAGCATGACGAAGATACGATTGCGGCGGCTGATTATCTGGTGGATGTTGGGCCAGGTGCTGGCGTGCACGGTGGGGAGATCGTGGCGCATGGTACGCCAGCAGAGGTAGCACACATGCCGCAGAGCATCACCGGTCGGTACTTGTCTGGTGCGGAGAAGATCCCGGTGCCAGCCCAGCGCCGCCCAATTGAGCAAGGCCGTGCACTGATAATCCGCGGGGCACGCGAGAATAATCTCAAGAATATCGACGTCACCATTCCGCTTGGTGTTCTCACGCTGGTGACAGGGGTGAGTGGTAGTGGCAAGTCGACGCTCGTCAATAGCATTCTCGCGAGCGAGCTTACTGCCCGTTTACATCGCGCCCAAGCAGTGCCAGGTGCGCACGATGCAATCGATGGAGTGGAGCAGCTTGATAAAGCAATTGTCATCGACCAGTCGGCAATCGGTCGCACCCCGCGCTCCAACCCTGCCACTTATACCGGTGTTTTTACGCAGATTCGCGAGCTTTTTGCGGGTACGCCTGAGGCGAATATCCGCGGCTACAAGCCAGGGCGCTTTAGCTTTAATGTTAAAGGTGGGCGCTGCGAGCACTGCCAGGGCGATGGCGTCATCAAGATCGAGATGCACTTCTTGCCCGATGTCTACATCCAATGCCCCGAATGTCATGGCAAGCGCTATAATCGTGAGGCGCTTGAGATTACCTACAAAGGTAAGACGATTAGCGACGTTCTGGATATGACGGTCGAGCAAGCCTGTGAGTTCTTCGCTAATATTCCTGCAATTGCTCGCAAGTTGACGACGATCAACGAAGTGGGCCTTGGCTATATTAAGCTCGGCCAGCCCGCCACGACCTTTAGCGGTGGTGAGGCGCAGCGTATCAAACTTGCTACCGAGCTGAGTCGGCGCACAACTGGCAAGACACTCTATATTCTCGACGAACCAACTACCGGCCTGCACACGGCTGATGTCAAGAAGCTACTCGAAATTCTCCAACGCCTCGTAGCGGGCGGCAATAGTATGGTTATCATTGAGCATAATCTTGAGGTTATCAAATGCGCTGACCATATTATTGACATGGGCCCCGAAGGCGGGCAGGGTGGCGGCACCGTCATTGCCAGTGGTACACCTGAGGAAGTCGCGCATAACCCAGCATCGTTTACGGGGAAGTATTTGCGGCCGCTCTTGGGCTAATATCCATCATGAAATCAAAACAGTCACAACCTGATAAGCAATCATATCGCACTGCTATTCTTCGCTATGCCCAGCGCGATCAAGCGATGCGCCAGCAGTACTTGGCCGATGGTGGGGTGTGGGATGCATCGCTCGATGCTGACTCGACTGAATTTTTACGTACGATTGTGGCGGCAATTGGCTGGCCAACAATACGTATGGTGGGCAGTAAGGCTTCGGCCGCGGCATGGTTGCTACTGCAGCATTCGCCAGATATCGACTTTATGGAGCACTGCCTTGAGCTGATGAAGGCAGCGCCACATGGCGAGGTTGCGCTGCGCGATATCGCCTTTCTCGAGGATCGGGTGTGTTTGCTGCGTGGTCGGCCACAGATATATGGCTCGCAGTTTCAGGGGCGGGGCAAGACACTTCGTCTCTACCCAGTCGAAGATGCTGCGCGGCTTGATGAGCGCCGTGCAGCGATGGGTCTGCCGCCATTTGCAGAGTACGAAAAGCAGATTCGTCAGATGTATGGCGACGAACCGCCGGCTGCCAGGTAATAGGTGTAGCACAAAATATTGGACAGTCGAACAAGACAAAACAAAGAGCCAGCTGCTCATGCGCTGACTCTTTTTACACAATATGTACTGAGGTTATTTCTTTGTTCGCTTGCCTTTACTGAACAGCACAGAGAGCTGATACTTGAGCTTATCACGAGTCGATTTTTGTTTGAGCGCATGGATAGCCATCGGCGCCACAGAGATGAGGATGATGATAATTGCGGCGACCTCAATATTAACCCCAGCCCCAGTAAGGATTGCGCCTGCAAAATAGCCAAGATAGGTGAATATGGCGGCCCATAGCGCACCCCCGACGATGTTAAACAGGAGGAACGTATTGTAGTGCATCTTGCTGGCACCAGCCACAATTGGGGCAAAGGTGCGCACGATGGGCACAAAGCGTGCCAGCACAATCGTGAGTGAGCCATGCTTTTGGTAGAATTGCTCGGCCTGCTCGAGATACTTTTTCTTAAAAAAGCGCGAGTTTGGCTTGAGAAAAAGCTTGCGCCCAACTTTGTGGCCAAAGGCATAGCCAGTGCTATCGCCAAGGATTGCCATAAGAGCGATCGCTGCAACGAAGAAGTGAATATTGAGTGGGTGACCAAACAGGCGAAGGATCTCTTGATTCACCATATAACCTGCCGTAAAGAGGAGGCTGTCCCCTGGCAAGACAAAGCCAATCAAAAGGCCAGACTCTGCATAGACCACGAGCAAAACCGCGGCAATGCCGAGGCTAGTAATTGCATGTATAAGTGATTCCATCGCGCTTTAGTATACCATACTTTGCTTGGGGAAGGGAGTTCTTTGCTGCTTTTGGCCCACCTGGCACAAAAATGCTATACTAAAGAGGCAATATTACTTAACTCCGGAAACATATCCGAAAGGAGAACTATGGGAGATAAGATAACACTAAGGATCGAGACACGATCAATTCACGGTAAGAAAGTTCGCCAATTGCGCCGCCAGGGCATAACGCCAGCGGTGGTGTATGGTGCTGGTATGGATGCTGCTGATGTGCAGGCACCGAGTAGTGAGGTGGCAAAGGTTGTCGCAGCAGCTGGCCGCCACACACCAATTCATTTGACAGGGGTTAAGCGGCGCATTGCGCTGATCAAAAGTATCGATTATGACCCAACGCGAGTGGGCGTGATTCGCCACATTGCTCTACATGCGGTGCGTGCAGACGAGCCCGTTACGGCAGAAGTGCCAGTCCGTCTTGCCGGCATGGGTGAATCTGAGGCTGAGAAGAATGGACTGGTCGTACTGCAAGCAATTGAGAAGGTTGAGGTGAAGGCCTTGCCGATGGACTTGCCCGAGGCACTGGATGTGTCGGTGCTTGGCCTGGCTAACGAGGGTGACCGCGTGACGGTGGGCGACATCACACTGCCTGAAGGTGTTGAACTGGTCGAGCATGACGATGGCCGTGAAGGTACTGCCGATGATGACGTGACGGTGAAGGATCTCGTCATTGCGAGCGCCTACGAGCCAAGTGCCCTTGCTGCCGCTAATGAAGCGGCTGCTGGTGCTGCCGAGAGCGCGGATGCGGAGGATGTTGCGGCCGAGCAGGGTAGCGACGAGGATGCGGCAGCATAGCACCTAGCGAGCAATACTTACAAGAGAGCGATCAATCATAAAAGAAACCAGTCATGTGAGGCTGGTTTCTTATGCTGTATTGGCCGTAATCATGCAGTTACTACACCGCGAGGAATCCGCCATCCACCACAATCTCCGCCCCATTGACGTACTGGCTCATCGGCGTACCAAGCCACAGCGCAGTGCAGGCAACGTCATCGGGCTGGCCCAGATTCTTGGCAGGAAGGCGGAGGTTATAGGTGAGGCCAGTCTTGATGATGGAGAAGTCGAGCTTCTTGAGCGCCGCAAGCCCCATCTTCTGAGCACCTGGTGTGCTGATGCCGCCCGGCAAAATAGTATTGACCTTCCAACCACTCCGCCCAAAGTCTTTGACGAGCCCACGGCTCAGCGCGAGAACACTGGCTTTGCTCATGGCGTAGAGCGTCATGTCGTAGGTCATACCTTTGAGGGCTTCAATGGAGCTGACGTTGATGATAGTGCCTGGTGCTGTGCGGCGAGCGATCATTTCTTGACACATGGTGAGCACTGCCCGAGTGTTGATCTGCATTGTCTTGTCGAAGGTTGCCTGGTCAATATTAGCGAGCTTGACTGGCGCGAAAATACCAGCGTTGTTGATGAGAATATCTGGTGTTGGAGTGATGTCGTGCCACAGCGAGGTGACAGCATTGTGGTCGGAGAGGTCGACAATATGCGTTGTGACGGCGGCGTCAAATTGCTCACGTAGCTCGGTAGCGGTTTGCTGCAGTGCGTCGGTATCGCGATCAACGAGCTGGAGAGTAGCACCAGCCTCGGCATAGCGCCATGCGATCGCCTTGCCAATGCCCATCGCGGCACCAGTGATGAGCACTGTCTTGTTTGTCAGCTTCAGTAATTCGCGCAGGGGAGTTGGATATGTTGTCATGCCATTAGTATAGCATAACCAATATGGATCGGGTGTAGTATCTATTGCAAGAGTTTCATACCTTAGGCTTTGAAACCCTATGCCTTCCTATGCTAGTAATATACGAGGTGATATTTCTTTGAGCGGATTGGCGTCTCAAATCGAGCACTAGAAGTAAAAGGTGCTCGCACTGAGCAGATAGGGTTTGGAAAATAATCGAAGAAAAGCATTGTCTTTTTATTGTAAATGAATTACAATAGCTGCATGGAGCAAGCAGTACAACGCCGGACGACGAAATATACCGATCGGGTGATCGTGATTCTTCGCCAGCTGCAGCATGCTACCAACGCCGAGATTGCGGCCGCACTACGCCACGACTACCCCCGTGTCAGTGCGACCACCGTGCATCGCATCACCCAGCGGTTGCAAGCGGATGGGGTGATCGGCCTTGCACCAGCAACGGTGCACGGCTGCCTGCGCTACGATAGCAATCCTGTGCCGCATGACCACTTTGTTTGTAGCTCCTGCGATGGCCTGCACGATATCACCATCGCGCCAGCACTGCGGCGTGAGCTTGCGCGGCAGGTAGCAGACTGCCTCGTCGATGGGCCGCTCATTATCACTGGCACATGCCACCCCTGTCATCACGATAATCATAATTCATAAGGAGAAATAACCATGGCACTATACAACACCACTACCAAGCAAGAATTTGAGGAGCATGCCCTCCAGAGTGAGCGGCCAGTACTGGTCGACTTTTG
>CAKMNX010000024.1 GCA_927910745.1 uncultured Candidatus Saccharibacteria bacterium
TGTGTGGAAGCTACGCGCCTTGTAGTGGAGTAGCAGCTCAGGCAAGCGCTATCGCGAAAGGCTACGGTGGAAGTCTGCCAGTGCCCTGGCATCGGCACTGCGCACTGCAGCAATGTGTGTCTTGTCTGCGTCCGAGACGAAGCTGTCGTAGAGCTGCCCTTCGGGGTCGGTTGATTTTTTGTACTCACGCTTTTTTTCGTAGAGTGTGCGGAGCTTCTCAGCAAAGTCGGGATGGCGAAGAAGGATATCGCGGTGGCGCGCCACAGTAGCCGCCTCGAGATGAATCTTGCTCCAGCCATCACCCTGCTCTAGCACGCCGAGCGGTGCAACGGCTGGGCAGCGATTGTATTGCAATGGTTTGACAGGTAGCGCCACAAAGCCATCGGCTTGGCGCTCCTCCCAGGTGGCAAAGATTTTCTTAGCAAGTTCCTGCTGGCTTAGGCTCACAAACGGCGTTGGGTCGTAGCGCAGGTCATAGACCAAGACATTGCTATTGGGTGCTGGGGCTAGCGGAAAGGCGACGGTCGTCTTGGCATGCTGCTTATCGTAGCGGCCACTGGTATAGACGAAGGGCTGCTTCGTCTCGAGATTGACCAGCCGCTGCACTGCCCTCTTGTCACGCATTGCAAGGAGATAGTCAAAGAGCTGAGGCTGAGCGCGCTTCACTAGCTTCGTTACTTCTATCAGGGCTGCCACATCAGCAAAGGCATCGTGTGCATTGTCGTGTGCAATGCCATTAGCTTTAGTAATGAGTTCCAGGCGGTTAGTAGGCTGACCATTCGCATCCATCGGCCACTCAATGCCATCTGGCCGCAGCGCCCGCGTCAGCCGCACGACATCAAGCATATCCCAGCGGCTCCGCTCATCCTTCCAGCTCCACTCGTATGGATCATAAAAGTTCCGCCACAGCAAATGGCGGATAAACTCATCGTCAAAGCGCACATTGTTGAACCCCACAGCAATCGTCCCTGGTGTGAAGATCTCTTCGCTCACCATCCGCGCACACTCTGCCTCGCTATAGCCCTCCTCTAGCGTCTTCTGCGGCGTGATGCCAGTCACCATCAGGGCATCAGGGCTTGGCAGAGTATCGTCGCTGAGCGTCACGAGAAAATTATATGGCTCGCCAATTGGTTGCAAGTCCATATCTGTCCGCTGCCCGGCAAACTGCATAATCCGATCCGTCTGCGCCCGAAAGCCACTCGTCTCAAGGTCGTAGAAAAAGAATGTTTGTGCCATAGGTATAGTATAGCAAATTACGCTTATTGTGCGCGATTATGGTCTTGTATAGTTCATCTTCGCACTATTGCTCTATTTATTACCATATTTTGCCACTATGTGCTACAGTAAAGGCATGAGAAAGAACAACAACCACCCTCCCCAAGGCAATAGTGACCCACTACCACGCGACGAGCCGTCGCATGAGAACCAGCTGCCCGAACAACTCATTTACAAGCATCACCAAGCTGGTCGACCGCGCACCGGTTATCAAAGAGTATGCCGATAAAGTACGGAAGAATAAACCAGACATGGTCGGTAGTCTAGTGATTAAAGTAAGAGAGATAAACGCACGCAGCGAAGACCCACAAGATCTTGATGATATGGTGGCATATATCGATTATTATGATGCCCCCTTTGAGGATGATATTGGCAGCATCGAATTATTACTCAGCGCACAGAGTAGAGACCTCTATGAAGAATTTGATGCACAGCTGCAGACTGTACGCGACCAGCTTGATGTCCTTGTAAGAGAAACAGAAGATAAAGATAAAGATAAAGATAAAGATGATGTATCGTCGACTGATGATGAGACAACTCATACAAACCAAGAGACTGATCTAGACACAGAGTCTACTGAAACGGAAAAATCAGACGATAGCAACGATACTGCTTTTGTTACATTTCTTACTGATGCGCAGAAGTGCTGTAGCGATGCCGATATCAACTTCAAGGAGCTCGGTGCTCACGGAACTGGCCATGATGGTGTTGATACACTTGGCTACCATACTGACTCGCTCCGCACCCTGTTCAATGAATTGAAGGAAAAAGCCAACCAATGGCGCTACCGTGAGAAAGATGAGGAAGACCCAAACTACGAGGAACACGAGGAAGCATTTGCCCAGCAGCTGCAACGTGGAATGCAAGAGATGCTCAGCAGTATGTCGGCGTCTCTTGACAAGATTGCCGACATAGCCGATATAATGCACTTTAAAGCAGAAAGTGCAGAGCAATCGATCAATAGCCTAGGTACTGCACTCGAGGTATTCCACTATACCCACAATAGTGGAGCAGCAGCCAAGGATGATGATATTGAAGCATAGGAAACTGGCGCTTTATAGCAAATATACCACCTCACACAGAGGTGGTATATTATATGATTGATATTACTATATTTTATTGCTCCACCAGCGGGAACGGCTGGCTATCGCCAATCTGCACAATGCTGTCGCCCTCCGCTCCTTGACGGATGAGCTCGTGTGTGACGCCAAGACGCTTCATGATATCACGCAGGCGATTAACTGCCTCAAACTGGGCGAAGTTCGTGCGACGAGCGAATTTCTCGAGCTTTTGGCCAGACACAGCAAAGACACGCGGCATCTCGCCATTCTCCCGTGGGTTAGTGAGACCGCCCTCTATTGCCGTCTCGACGCACTGCTGCGCCGCACACCCCTGTAGTTGCTGCACTACCCAGGCATCGGCCTTAGCTTGGCTACCGAGTGTAATGGTCGCAAGCTCCTCGCCATCAGCAAAATCATCATCCTCTTCGGCTGCCGCCTCAGCCGCCCGTGCCGCTGTTACTATCTGGCGCAAAGCTCGCAGCACATCAACGACCCCCTGATGTGCAATCGAGGAAATTGCAAAAATCGGCGTTGCTTCGTCAACTACCTGGCGCAGACTGTCTATCTGCATCTGAATGATATCGTCATCGAGCCCATCACACTTCGTTAGCACGACGACCTCTGGCCGCTGGGCAAGCTCGGTGCTGTATTGCTGCAGCTCGTGACGAATCGCTTGATAGCGCTCGGCTACATCATTGCTATACACATCAACAAGATGGAGGAGCACAGCCGTCCGCTCGACGTGCCGCAAGAAGGCATCGCCCAGACCCTTGCCTTCGCTCGCTCCCTCAATCAGGCCAGGAATGTCGGCAATTAGGACCGAACCATCATCAATATCGGCTACACCAAGGTTAGGCGTGAGTGTGGTAAATTCATAATTTGCAATCTCCGGGCGAGCATTACTCACCACGCTGAGAAAGGTTGATTTACCAGCATTAGGAAAACCTACCAAACCAACATCAGCCAGCAACTTCAGTTCCAGTTCCGCCTCAAAACTCTCCCCTGCCTCGCCCAGCTCAGCCATGCGCGGCGTTTGGCGCACACTAGATTTAAAATGCGCATTACCAAAGCCGCCATCGCCACCCTTGGCAATGACGGCCTCTTGCCCCGCCTCAGCAAGGTCGGCGATTACCACACCATCTCGCTTTACTAGTGTCCCTACTGGCACTTTGACAACCAGTGGCTTACCAGATCGGCCTGCCATCTTTTTCTTACCACCCGCAACGCCGGGCTCTGCCTTGAGCTCTGGTTTGTAGCGAAACTTGAGCAAGGTATTAAGCTGTTCTGTTGCAAGAAATACAACATCACCACCACGACCGCCATCTCCGCCATCGGGTCCACCTTTGTCTACATATATTTCATGCCGAAAGCTCACCGCGCCGTCGCCACCACGACCCGCTACTACTGTTACTTTTGCTGTATCTACAAACATATACTATTAAGTATACCAAAAACACCTCTGCGACGACAGAGGTGTTTATAATGCTTAGCGTATCGAACTAGTAGATGTACTGGTAGCGACCACCGACTGCTTCGTTCCATGGGATGTTACCAAAGCCAACGCGGTTGAATCCACCACCCCAGCGGAAGCCGTTCATCTCACTGATGGTGACCGAAACACCAGGGTTAACACTCTCGACGATAGCAACGTGGCCATACCCACCGCCATTTTGCATTACTGCACCAACGGCTGGCGTTGTACCAACACCGTAGCCAGATGCGCGGGCGAAGCTAGCCCAAGTAGCAGCATTGCCCCACTGGCGGCCAATTGGCCGGCCAAGCTCAAGACGGCGCTCATAGGCATAGAAAGTACAGTTACCCCAGGCGTAGCCACCACCGTCGCCACCGCCTGTCCAGGCATGAGCTGTACCAGCAGCACCGCCGTAGGCACCAGTGCCGTTGTAGCTATTTGTGCCAGTTGTTGCGCTGGCTGCACGAGCAGCAGCACCCGAGCGTGGCGCTACATAGCCTGGCTGCTCCTCTGTTGGCAATGAGCCATCAGGGATGATAAGCTGCGAACCCTTAGCGGGGGTAGAAGTCAGCTCAAGGTCGTTGTAGAGAGTGAGCTGGTTCTTATCTGCTTTGTATTTAGCGGCAATGCTATCGAGCGTATCACCGTCTTTGACGGTATAGAGAATACCATTGACCGGCAAGATAGTTAGCTCTTTGCCTGGCTCAAGCGCATCACTCGTGAGTTTGTTAACCCACTTGATGGTCTGCGTGCTAATCTTGAACTTATCGGCAAGGCTTGGCACGCTATCGCCAGCAACTGTCGTGTATTTCTTGATAGTGCGGTTGTCGGCTGTTGGCTGAACAATCTGCGGCTTGTTAATCGTCGTGGCACTCGTTTGGGTAAACGAGTTCTCTGCAGCAATTGACTGCGAAAGGTTGGCGACGTTGTTGGTGACAGGGAGGTTCGTGCTCTCAGCAATTGATGTAGCAACATTGGTTGCAACGAGCTGATCTACCCCATCTGCTGATGGTGTCGCTGCCGTCTGGCGCGTTGCACTGACGGGCGCAGCGCTAGCTAGAGCAGTGTTCTCTGCCAAAATTGGCTGATAGCTCATGGCGACGAGCGAAAGTACTAGGACAAAAACCCCCACATAGGCCGATGTCCGTACCGGCGATAATGACTTATACAGTGGTCGCGGGCGCCGACTCCGCACGGTAATAGGCGAAAGTTCGAGTTGTGAAGCCTGCTCGGCTGCTTGTTGTTGACGAATGATCGTTCTCCTGCGCATCTATTACTAGCGCGCTGCTACCTCACTCTGTCTTTCTTCTCTTATTCAAGAGAACGGAGCACACATGTCGACCGATTTTATTATGATATTAAAAAAATTGATTTCGGTGCTCGTACGACATTTAAAGGCAGGCCATTGGTAGAGCAATTTCCCTCTCTTGCATTCCCCGTATTATCACTCCCCGACTGGCTACCATCCATTCTACTACGCGGTTGTAGTTTAGTCAATGGTTTACAACAGTGGTGGGAGATGATATTTTGCGAAAATTGCAACAGTCTTAGTCTGGTGATGTTTATGTGTGACATATTACTGTCAGAGCACGAAACGTAGCTTCAACATCACTAAGGAATACGCGAGAACAGGTGCAGCCTACAGCTAGGATCTATAGCTCAGAACAGAGCTTCTTACAGTGCTGCTTGATGTTAGCCTGATGCTCGGCATCAGTGTTGGCAAAATAGACATTACCATCATCGCCAGCAAGGAAGAACTCGTAATTGCCCGGGGCTGGATCGGCCACAGCTTTGAGCGCACCAAGGCCAGGTGTGGCAATCGGCCCCGGTGGCAAGCCTGGCTTAATGCGTGTATTGTACGGCGAGTCGAGGTTGACATTGGGGCTCACACCAGCAATGTCTGCCCCATAGATGAAGGTTACATCCGAGCCAAGCACTTTGTTCTCACGCAAACGCTTGTAAAAGACCTGGGCAATCTGCCGCTGGATCTGGTAGCAATCTTGGCTGGCACCACCACACCCCATCTCGCGCTGGATGATGGAGGCGAGGGTGATAGCTTGGTAGAGATTGAGCTTTTGGGCTGCAAATTTGTCAACCAAGCCATTGTTCTGAATCTGCTCGTACATATGCGCGAAGGCTGCCTTGAGCGCTGCCTCTGGCCCTTCGTTGGCCGGCACAGAGTATGTATCACCAAAGATATACCCCTCGAGCGAAGTGCCAGCTGGTTTATTGGCAAAGAGTGGGCTGTCGTACGTCTTAGCGAGTGCAGCTTTGATTGACTCCTCACTGTAGCCAGCCCGCTTGAGCGCCGTGGTGGCATCTTGACCTTGCGGCTTATAGCGCGAATCGACAACGGTGCCGCCCGGCAAGAATGTGACGACGCGATTATCATGACACCCCTGCGAGAGCTTGGTCGCGATCTCAGGTAACGACTGCGCAGGGCTAAATTGACATACGCCAGTATGGAGTTGATTGCGCGAACCCGACAGGCGGGTATAGATATCGAAGGCGCGAACATCACGAATCAGCCCCTGCTCTTTCAGTGTAGCAGCAACAGTCTTGAACGTGTCACCCTCACCAATCGTTAGCGTCTTCGTGGTGGTGTCGGTCCGGTCGACCGGCTGCAGGTTTTGATGATACCACCAATACCCGCTGCAGGATGATCAACATTAGCAGCCCAATACCACTGAGCCACCACAGCCATCGACGACGCCCGTGGCGTGGCCGCTCAGTATTGTAGCGTGGGGATTTTTTCTGAGAGCCAATCGTCCGGCCCTTTGGCGCGTCATCGGCAAAGAGTGGCGAAACATCATCATTACCAAGCAAGCTTCCCCGCTGCGGCTCTGATGCGGGCTGCGGCGGCTGGTCGTCATCAAAGCCATAGAAGCTATCATCATCAAGCCCAGAAGGCAGCGTATCATCAGCAAAATCATCAACTGGAATGGTGGTTGGTTGAGACTGAGATTGCGGTGCTGGCTGCTGGACTGGCACTGCGTATGTGTCGCGAGACGGTGCTGATGAGCGGTAGGGCTGTGGCTGAGGTGCTGGTTGCGATTGTGGCTGAGGCTGAGGCCTACTCACCCACGCGTAGGGGTCATATGCCTGCTGCGGCTCAGAAGATGGTGCTGGTTGCGGCTGGATAGATTGTGTCGATTGTGGCTGTTGTTGCCCTACCATTGGGCGATGTGGCTCTGAGCGGCGCATATACGGCGATGCACTGCGCCCCGAAGCAGCTGAGCGCCCCGACCGTGGTGTGATGCGTTCTGCTGGTGGTGGCGACATTGGTGGGTTTGGATTCCCTACCTGGAAGCCTCGGCCTGGCTGGCGGCGAAAATCAGTCATAGTGCGTCTCCAAATAGTCTTGCAAAATAATACTGGCAGCGACGGCATCGATAGCACCCTTGCTATACGGCTTTCCTTGAGCACGAAGATACTCCTCAGCTTGTACGCTGGTGAGCGACTCATCTTGAAATGCCAAGCGCGGCGCGATATCTGTCAATTGAGTCGCAAACCGCTCAACATAGGCGGTCTGAGCCGTAGGCTCGCCCGATTGATTGCGCGGATAGCCGACGACGACCACCCCAACACGCTCACTCATAATCAGCTGAGTGATCTGCTCAAGTTCACTACCATCCACTTCAATCGTATCATATGCGACGGCAATTCGCACGGACGGATCGGCGATTGCAACACCAATCCGCCGTTCGCCAACATCAAGCGCTAAGTATGTTCTCTTATTGTTCATTGAGGTCAAATACCACCTTTATACGATTCGTGTCATTTGGTGCTGATTGCACCCAGAATGGTGAGAACGATACATCGGCCGAGCTCACCCCCTCAATCTTCTCGACATGCGAGCGGATTTCGGCATAGCGCTTGCCCTTAGCGTAGTCTTTGAGCTCTGACTCATCCACCTTGGGGCCGATCTTGCCATTGGTCGTGATAGTCGCATTGTAGGCATTACCATTAGCCGAAACATTGGTCACCGAGAGCTTATTGACGCCATTGCTATGAACTTGCTGGTTGGCCTTGCCATCAATCTGCTGCTTGAAGTATGCATCAAGGAAGATGCCTGCCTCGCGCTTCTCAATCGCCGAGAGGGAGTACTCCACCGCACCAGTCAGCTGAGCTTTGCCGTCGGTTGCTTCGCCACCCACCTTGACGTTCGGTTGGATGTCGCTGTCGTTTTGCTTGAAAGTATCATTCAGAATGATATAGCTGTCGCCATTAAACTGTGAGACAAGCTCGCGCTTAGCACCATTGCTATCGAGTGAGCTATGGAGTCTATTCCTCGCCTGCTCAATGTCACTACGCTGCACTGTGGTAATTGTCTTGTCTGTGCCACCAGAAGTATCACGCGTAAAGGAGACTGAGAAGCCAGAAGGCCCCTTGGCCGAGCCCGATGCACCATTGTACTTCGTGCCACTCTCTACCGCGGTGACCTCTGTTGTGCGGCCTCGCATAAGGTCACCACCCGACGCGTTAGAGTCGAATACCACTGACGATGTCGTCTTGTACTGCATACCATTCTCGGACGTGATAGTCGTCCCGGCGTCGATCGTCGCTCCATTGCGCAAGACGTCAAACGAAGCCGGCGTAAAGCGCACCGTCCCCGTTGCCTTTGCACCAACATCTTCTTTGCCAGTGGCAGTGAAGTCGATCGAGATGGTCTTGCGCGTTGTCTTGGTTGTTGTCTTGATTGTCCCTTCTTGCAGGTTTGAGCCAAGCGAATCGCCAATCGTGACACGGGTGCTGAGTGGCAGATCAGAGGTGCGAGCCTTGATGGTGATGGTCGCATGTGGTGCGAAGAAAATCGCCCACACCAAGAAAACGATCAGGACAACGAGTGCCGCACCACCGATCAAGAGTTTCTTGCGCATTTTGTTGAAGTCTGGTACCTTCACCTTTTTCTTGAGATCTGAGGCAGCCGAAGCATCTGCCGCTTTGTCATCATCTGATGCAGTACGAGCAGCTGGGCGTGTAGTAGGACGAGCCGGTACAGGAGCATCAGGTGTTACTGGCTCAGGAACATCTGGTTCGAGCTCACTACCATCAATGACATCTTCGTCATCAACCTCGAGCGCTGGGATCTCAGCCATCTCCGGCCGGCTTTGCAGCGTCCGTGCTGTAGGGATACTTGCCGAAGCCGCCAAAGTCGAGAGTGCTTGGTTGCCAGTGATAATGACGAGCCGTTTGCCTGCTTGCTCAGCAGCGCGCTGGACAAGCTTGAGGTTGACGGCGCTCTGCATGGCGCCAATCCGCTTGGGTGGCACAAGTGCGACGATTTTTTGCGAGGAATCCTTCACCTTGCCAATAATGGCGGTAATGTCGTCCTCGGTATCGATATAAATGACATCTTTTTGCATTTAGATCCTCAACATTTTATTCAATTTATTGCGTAATGTTTCTGTTTCGCTTGCCCCAATCATCGTATCGTAGCCCACGCGCAGGAGGCCCATCGCGGTGATAAATGAGTGGTCGCTAACCTTGTTCGTCAGGTCGACCACGCCCGAGACGTCACTGGGCTTAATATGCTGCACCACTGGCCGGCGTGTGAAGGGGAGGTCGGTATACCAATCGCGCGTCTCGAGGGCTTTGACTAGTGGCTTGAGGCTCGCCCCACCACCGCAGAGCAAGATACGATTAGGCAAGTGATCGACCGAGCTAAATTCGCTAAGAGCAAGATCAACTCCTGCCAGCCAGACATCGAGAGTTTTATCAATTGCGGTATCAAAATGCTGCTTAAGCTCTTGTTTCATCTGCTCGTGATTAGTCGCAACCTTAAGCTTCTCGGCCTCGTTGTAGCTAATGGCGCACTCGTTGGCGATCGTATTGGTAAAGCTGCGCCCACCAATGCCAAACATCCGCGTCCCTTCCACGCCGCCATCATTTACCACCGCAATGTCTGTCGTGCCGCCACCAACGTCGGCAAGAATAGCCGTAAATGAGCTATTCGCATCTGTACCTAGTACACTCCGACTCACCGCAAAGGGCTCGGCCGCTACCGCCACGAGATCGAGCGCTAGCTCATCAGCTACGCGCTCAAGCGCACCAATGTGCACCATGGGAGCAAAAGCAGTGTAGATCTGCACCGCGACGTCCTTACCTTGGAAGCTAATTGGGTTGCTCACCTTGTAGCCATCAATATGAATACTGACGAGTGCAGAGTTGACGAGCTTTACCTCTACATCTTGGTTACCCGTCTCGAGAGCGATCTGCCGCTGCGCCTTGATGGCAGCTCGGTCTTGCACCTTCTCGATGATGAATTCCATCTCGGTCTCGTCTAGTGGACGATCGGGCTGTGGCCGGCGGTAGCGGATGGTGTTCGTCACACCCTTCACAAGCTCGCCAGCAATACCAATCACTGCACGGCACGCCTGTATGCCAGCCTCAGACTCGGCTTGGGCCAGAGCATCTTCGCAGTTGCGCACGACTGCGGCAATGTCGGCAATCGCACCCGAGTGCATATCGCTGCGGTCTTGGTGCTTGCGCCCCACACCAATGATCTCAATCTCCTCACCATTCACCCGGGCAAGCAGCGCCTTGACGTACTCTGTCCCAATATCAAGGCCAACGAGGCATTCGCTAGCGCTGTTATCTGCTCGGGTAAGAAATCGATCGAAAACCATAATCATCTCTATTATATACCATATACAGGCCTGCCTGCTAGCCCTAAACGGTGATTATTGGCGAATTTATGATGAAATGGTTCATTTTGTACCGAGCACTGCAAGTGTCGTTATTGAGAAACATCATACAGTGGTAGCACCTCCTTGACAAAACAGAGGTAACCACTGTACAATACGCTCACTATGACCAATCGCGAGCCAGTCGATGCCGTACCTATCGGCATCTTTCCGCTTGAGAACTACGAGCCAACCGAACTCACCCTGCTTGGCCGCCACCTGTACGAAACGGTTGCGGCGCTCGAGGCATACCATGCCATGCCCGACGAAACAACGATAGCCTACCAAGCTCCCTTTGGGCGATATAACGAAGGTGGTGCATTAGCCGTTGACCTCACAGCTGATGCCACTGGCCTAACCGCTGGCCAGCTCGCCTTTGCCGACCCTGATAAGCATCATTCTTTTGCACTAACACTGGCGGATAATCGGCACTGCTGGTATAGCCGGACCAACCCTAGCCACAAGATGCCTATCACTCACAACCACGTGGCACGCTTACTCGACCGCTCGCGCCCGCCTGGCGATTCGGAGTTATTTAGATGGTATGCAACCAACCGCGGCACAACTGCTGCCGACCTCCAGACTCTCCTCGATAAAGCGGTTCTCCCTACGGCCGATCCTTCTCAGGTGTACCACAGTATAAGCTACCGCAATGGTAATGGTAAGCAATCATCAAGTATGTACTTTATCTTGACTGCACGCCGAATTGGCGAATCGATACTAGGTATCTCAGCCACATGCGAAATACCTTATGTCTGCGATGGGATCGATACGCCAGTCACATGCGAGATTGAGAGCGACCAACTTGGTACTACACTCACCTGTTCTTATGAATCTAGCGAAACTGCGTCACAGCGCCGCCGCACATACGTCGAGCCAAAAGATATCGCACAGCTAAGTAATGCTATTACCCAGCTAACGGGGAGTATGATTGCTGAGCGCTGCGCTCTCCAATAGGGTCACGCCCCTCTTCCGTGCCCTTGTAGGTATTATTGACACCAACACCAATAAATACAATACCAGCACATATGTTGCTGGTATTGTCTATTCCTGGTTATCTGCTAGCACTACCGCAAAACTGCTTTGATCCGACGGATACCGGCTGAGCTCGACTCTTCCTTGGTAATCTTGAAGCGCATACCATCTTCGGCCAAGACGCCAGTGTGCTCGACGTGTGGGCCCCCGCACACTTCGAAGCTCACGCGCTCATCACCTTCGCCAATGGAATAGACCTTGACGGTGTCGCCGTAGCGTTCGCCAAAGGCACCGATTGCACCGAGCTTCAGTGCTTCATCGGTTGGATACACGGCAAAGCTCACCGGCAAGTCTGCCTCGATCCAGGCATTGACTTGGTCTTCCACTGCTTGCTTCTCCTCTGGGGTGAGCTTATCGTGGTTGAAGTCGAAGCGCAGGCGTTGAGCGGTGATGTTGCTGCCATGCTGCTGCAAATCTGGTGCTTTCAATACCGTGCGCAGCGCCGCCCCGAGCAGGTGCGTTGCCGTGTGATACTTAAGATGAATTGGGTCGTGACCCTCTAGCCCGCCACTAAATTGCCCTTTACGCGCTGTCTTGGAGCGCTGGCGCTGCTCGGCCATCTTGGCGTCAAATTCTGCTCGCCAGTCCTCAGAGAGTGGGATCCCCTGCTTGTATGCCTCCTCTGTACTGAGCTCTACCGGGAAGCCAAAGGTATCATATAGCGTAAATAACTCTGCGCCAGTCAGGCCATCTGCGACATACTGCTGCATCTGTTTGAGCCCCTTACGGAGCGTCTGTCGGAAGGCTTTTTCTTCTTTGGCGAGCACGGCGATGATCTGTTCGCGCGCTGCTTTGACCTCTGGGAAGTCTGCCTCGTATAGGTCGGCAATCACTGGCACCACTGCCTCGAGGAAGTTCTGCTCAATGCCGAGGTCGAAGCTGTAGCGAATCGCCCGGCGCAAGAGGCGGCGCATCACATAGCCTTGCTCCTTGTTGCTCGGGATGCAGCCATCGACCGCCATGAAGCTGGCCGCTCGCAGGTGGTCGGCAATCACCCGCATACTCTCGGTATGCGAGGCATAGCTCTTGCCGCTGAGCTGCTCAAGCTTGCTAATAATAGGCCACATCAGGCTGATCTTAAAGACATCGGGGTCGTTATTGGCCGCCGCTGCAATGCGCTCCAGACCAGAGCCATGGTCGATATTCGGCTTATCTAGCGGGACAAACTGCCCCTCGGCCACCTTCTTGTATGCCATAAAGACGTTGTTGCCGATCTCCATAAAGCGTCCGCAGTCGCAGTTAGGATGGCAGTGCTCACCAAACTTCGGGTCGTGCTCAATGAAATCAAACTCATAAAACATCTCGCTATCAGGCCCACATGGGTCACCGACTGGTGTTGTCTCAGGTCCACCGTTGCGACTCCACCAGTTTTTGCTGCCGTCATAGTAAAAGATGCGCTCACCTGGCTGGATGCCACGGGCCGCGCCGTGCTCTTCGCTGCCGATGTCGGCACTTTTTCGCTTCGATCCCCTTTCGGCAAATTTCTGCCGCACAGCCTCGGCTGCTTCGGTGTCTTTGGCAATATTGTACTCGGGTGCACCAATGAAACACGTTACATACAGGCGATTCGGGTCGAGCCCTACTTCCTCGGTGAGGAATGTCCACATCCAGGTAATTTGCTCTTTCTTAAAGTAGTCGCCCAAGCTCCAGTTACCGAGCATCTCAAAGAAGGTAGTGTGGCGATTGTCGCCAATATCGTCAATATCTTGAGCACGCAAGCACGTCTGCGAGTCGGCGATGCGCTTGCCCTGTGGGTGTGTCTCACCCAGCAGGTATGGGATCATCGGCTGCATGCCCGCACCAGTAAAGAGCGTCGTCGGGTCGTCGGTTAGGATGAGCGGGGCCCGCTTGATAATGGCGTGCTGCTGCTTGGCATAAAATTCGAGGTATTTGTTGCGGATATCTTGAGCATTCATAGGGGGTATTATAGCACGGACGCACTGCCCCGTGCATCTTTGGTGGTGTGATTATAAAAGCTCTCCATAACGAAGTGTGATGCTACTTAAAACACTACTATACAAAAATCGACTCATTCAAGAGCCGATTTCTGCGCGATCGTACTTATTTCTCACGTTTAAAAAGCTTGTTGCGATGACGCCACAGGCCAATTGCCCCACCAATGAGAGCAGTCCCTGCCCCGCCGAGGAGCCAGAGGTTGGCACCCGTGTCGGCAAGCGCAGCTGCTATAGGATGCGCCTGCTCGGGCGTGTGGGCTACCGTCTTTGGTGCGGCGACAGCTTGCGGTGGTTGTTGTGGTCGCAGCGCAGTGCGGATTGCATCAACCCGCCGCTGCAGTGCCGCCTTGACTGCATTATCTTTGACAGTATCGACTACTGCTTGGGTTGTTGCAAGCAATGCAAGATCCGGCTTAGCTTCGAGTGCATCAACGGCTTGCGTGGCTGTCTTTTGGCGTGCTTGATCCTCCTGGATGGCTGTGGCTATAGCAGTGGTGAGCGCCTTCGTTGCTTTGGCAAGTTCTGGCGTTGTGGTTGCTTTGAGATTTGCGAGGCGATCTGCCTCTGTCGCTGCTGCCGCAACGTCTTTGTCTGCTGCAACATAGGCTGGCGCAGCAGCAAGTTCTTGCTTGGCTTTGTCGTAGTCGGTGTGGTCGACGCGGAGGTCATCGATTGCTTGCTGAAGCTCTTGCAATGCTTTGTCGATCACAGCCTGAGGAGATGTCTCATCAGCCACCACGGCACGGGCAATAACCTGTTTGGATATTGCCTCCGCCCTGGTGTGTGGGCTGTAGCCATCCAGCACCATCGGCTCAGCTAGCTTCGCTTCGAGCTTTTCAGTAGTTGTGACCTCTACCTCGCGTGTCACCTCTGCTTTATTATTGGCATTATCGACCGCACGGTAAGTGATTGTATATGTGCCTGGTTTTGGGTTTGCAAGGTCAAGGTTTTTTGCGTCGATAACCACGCCATCGCTATTAACACCTGTTCCGTCTGCCCCATCATTCGCTGCCACAGTACGCACAGCATCGGCAATTGAGCGACCCGCTCGCGCCACGAGCTTCTCTGGCTTGGCTGGCGTAAAGACTGGTGCGGTAGTGTCAGCATCAGCATACGCCTGATGCGCCACAAGCTGCGGCCCCACAAGCCCAATGCTACCAACGACGACTGCCGCGGCGGCAATAACTCTCATCCGAGAGTGAGTGTGTTTTACCCTCATAATAATCCCCCCTTATGGTTGTCTATAAGTGTCAGTATACGAAACTGTCGTTTGGGTTGTCAACAGACTTGCTACTGAGGTTGCGATGTACTATTCTCAGTTGCGGTCATACCCTCTTGCGCATTAATCTCGGCTGTCGTTTCCGGAACAGCACCTAGTGATCGGGTATATATGCCTTGCAGAATGCAGAATAGCCTCTCTGTTTTCACTCATTGCTAATACAAAAACAGCTATAAAGCCATGGGATCGACGACAATCCCCCC
>CAKMNX010000025.1 GCA_927910745.1 uncultured Candidatus Saccharibacteria bacterium
CGTTAAGGCTGGTAAGCAGAAGGCTGGTCGCAATAACACGGGTAAGATCACCGTCCGGCATCGCGGTGGTGGTGTCAAGCGGCACTACCGCTTGCTCGACCATCGCTTGGCCGCTGGCTTGACGCTGACGGTGGAGGAGATTGAGTACGATCCAAACCGCAGTGCCCGCATTGCCCGCGTGAAGGATCAGCACGGTCTCTACCACTACATCTTGGCTGATACTCAAATGACCAAGGGTAAGGTGCTCCAGACTGGTGCCGATGCGCCAATCGAGGCGAGTAACCGCATGCCACTGGCTAACATCCCGGTTGGTAGCCAGATCTACGCTATTGAGATCAACCACGGTAAGGGTGCTCAGATGGTGCGCAGCGCTGGTACGAAAGCGCAGCTCATGGCTAAAGAAGACGGCTATGCCATGGTGCGGATGCCCAGTGGTGAGGTGCGTAAGTTCCGCCTTGAGTGCGAAGCCAGCATTGGTGTAGTGGGCAACGTCCAGCATCAGAATGTTAAGCTTGGCTCGGCCGGTCGCCGTCGCCGTATGGGGTGGCGTCCAAGTGTCCATGGTAAGGCTATGAACCCAGCCGATCACCCAATGGGCGGTGGTGAAGGCAAGACGGGTCCTGGCCGCATTCCGAAGACGCCATGGGGTAAGCCAGCAATTGGCTTCAAGACCCGCCGTCGCAAATCAACGAATAAGATGATTGTCCGCAGTCGTCACGAAGCTAAGAGGAAGAGGTAGTCTATGAGTCGTTCACTCAAAAAAGGCCCATTCGTCGACGCGAAGCTTGCCAAAAAAGTGGCAGCGCTGAAAGTTGGCGACCGCACCGTGATAAAGACCTGGGCCCGCAGTAGCACGATCACGCCAGAGATGGTGGGGTTCACCTTTGCAGTGCACAATGGTCGGGTGCATGTGCCGGTGCTGATTACAGAAAACATGGTTGGCCACAAGCTCGGTGAGTTTAGCCCAACCCGTAAGTTCCGCAAGCACGGTGGAAAGGATAAGAAGTAATGGCCGCATCACAGACACAACAGGGGTCGAGCGATGCACCAGCCATCGTTCGGGCGCACATCAAGGGTATAGACCAGACCCCGCGCAAGGTAAGCATTGTTGCTAGCCTGGTGCGTGGCCGCAGTGTGGCCGATGCGCTGGTCATTCTTGATCACACCCCGCGCCGCGCCGCACTGCCTGTTAAGAAGGCAATCGCCAGTGCCCAAGCCAATGCCATCAACAACCATGGCCTTGACCCACGCAGTTTGCATATCCACAGCCTTAGCGTGACTGCTGGTCCACGCCTGCGCCGCTACAAGCCAGCCAGCCGCGGCCGAGCTCAGCCATTCCAGAAGCGCTCGAGCCATATCTTGGTTGAGGTGAGTGGTGTGGAGAAGCAGGTCAAGAAGGCACCCGCCAAAGCAACCGATACAGCCAAGAAAGGAGACAACTAAATGGGCCAAAAAGTAAACCCAGTCAGTTTCCGCCTCCAAGTCCACAAAAACTGGAGCTCGCGTTGGTTTGGCCAAAACAAGCGCGACTTTGCGGCTTGGTTGGCAGAAGACATCAAAATCCGTGAGCTGATTGAAGCTCGCTATGCAAGCCGGCCAACGATTGACCGGATCGAGATTGAGCGCAGCCCAAACCAGATTACCATCGCAATTCACACTGCCAAGGCTGGTGTGGTGATTGGCCGCGGTGGGGCTGGTGTGACGGAGCTCAAGCGACAGATCGAAAAGATCGCCAGCTTGCCAGTCCGTATCAATATTGAGGAAGTTCGTCGGCCAGAGCTCAGCGCCAAGCTAGTGTCGGAGAATATTGCTCGCCAGCTCGAGCGCCGCGCCAACTTCCGTCGTGCTGTCAAGATGGCTGCCCAGAACACTATGAATAGTGGTGCAAAGGGTATCCGTATTGAGGTAGCCGGCCGGCTTAACAATGCCGAGATGGCGCGCCGCGAGAAGGTTATCGAGGGCTCGGTGCCACTGCACACCTTGCGTGCCGATATCGACTTCCACACTGCACGGGCCAACTGCCCTGGCGTGGGTATCGTCGGCGTCAAGGTCTGGATCTATAAGGGTGAAAGGAGTGCGAAGTAATGTTGCTACCAAAGAAAACAAAATTTCGCAAAGTCCGCATTGGTAAGAACCGAGGCAACGCCACACGGGGTAACTACATTGCCTTTGGTGACTATGGCCTGCAGAGCCTGAGCAACGAGCGTATCACAAGCCGCCAGATCGAGGCAGCGCGCCAGGCAATGACCCGCTACGTCAAGCGTGGTGGTAAGATCTGGATCCGTATCTTCCCACATACCCCGGTGAGCCGCAAGCCACTGGGTCTGAAGATGGGTGGCGGCAAGGGTAACCCTGAGTTCTTTGTTGCGAAGGTCAAGAATGGCACTGTGATGTTTGAAATGAAGGGTGTGCCAGAGGATGTCGCCCGCGAGGCAATGCGCCTGGCGAGCCACAAGCTCCCCGTCAAGACACGCTTTATTAAGAAAGAGGAGGCCTAGCGATGGCAGAGAATGCAGTCCCTGCAACAGAGGTCAAGAGCCTCGAGACGCTCCAGCAAGAGCTGGCCGCCAAGCGCGCCGATCTGCTTGAGGCCCAGCGTGGTCACCGGGCAGGTGAGCTCGCTAACCCGCGGATCCTTGGTGTGTATCGCCGAGAGATTGCGCAGATACTAACGGAAATTAATCAGCGGAAAGGAACAAACTAATGGCCAAGACATTGACCGGCGTTGTTTCCTCGGCCGCGGGCAACAAGACCATCACGGTGACCGTGACCAGCCGCGAACACATCCTATTTACGGCAAGCAATACACCGTCACCCGTAAGTATGCTGCTCACGACGAGACAAACGATGCCAATGTTGGTGATACGGTGCGGGTCATCGAGACACGCCCGATCAGCAAGCGCAAAGCATTTCGGCTCGATGCCGTGCTCAAGCGCTCGCAGGGCTCGATTGAGCTCAAAAACGATGACGCAGGCGAAGAGGAGGCAGCATGATCCAGCAAGAATCTCGCCTTAAGGTAACAGACAACAGTGGTGCAAAGTCTATTCTCTGCATTCGCGTGCTGGGTGGTACTCGGCGTCGCTACGCCCGGGTGGGTGATGTGATTGTCGCTAGCGTCAAAGACGCCAGCCCGACTGGCAACGTCAAGAAGAAGTCTATCGTTAAGGCAGTAGTGGTACGCACCCGCGACCAGATCCGCCGCAAAGATGGCAGCACTATCTGCTTCGACGACAACGCTGCTGTTATTATTAACGACGACAAGACACCCAAGGCAACTCGTGTCTTTGGCCCTGTGCCACGCGAATTGCGCGACCTTGGCTACAGCAAGATCATTAGCTTGGCACCGGAGGTACTCTAATGGCACAGCGCATCAAAAAAGACGATATCGTCAAGATCATCAGTGGTGACGACAAAGGCACGACGGGCAAAGTGCTGGCCGTTAACCCCGCTCAGCAGACTGCATTGGTCGAGGGTGTGGGGCTGCGACACCGCCATGTCAAGCCAAGCCAGCTCAACCCACGTGGTGGTACCAAGGAGATTCATGTGCCGGTACCACTGAGTAAGCTCGCTCTAGTCGTCGACGAAGCAGCTGGCACAACGAGCCGCATTGGCTATACTATTAATGCTGAAGGCGCTAAGGTACGCGTCGCTCGGCAACTGAACAACAAGGAGGTCAACTAATGGCGAAGGCAACTGCATCCGCCGCTCCGACTCCTCGCTTGAAAGCCTTGTATCTGGATCAATATCGCAAGGAACTCCAGGCCGAATTAGCCTTGAGCAATGTGCACCAAGTGCCCAAGCTCGAGAAGATTGTGGTCAGCGCAGGAATCGGCAAGCACAAAGAAGACAAGCGCTACCACCAACTGGTACGCAACACCATTACCAAGATTACTGGCCAAGCGCCAGTCGATCGCTTGGCTAAGAAGTCGATCGCTGGCTTCAAGATCCGCGCTGGCATGGGTGCACCAATTGGCGTGAGTGTGACGCTGCGCGGCGCTCGGATGTACGAGTTCCTCGACCGGCTGGTCAATGTCAGCCTGCCGCGGGTGCGCGACTTCCACGGCGTGGGCAGCAAGTTCGACAAGGGTGGCAACTACAACCTTGGCATCACCGACCAGAGTATTTTCCCCGAGCTCACCTTTGAGGAGACGCAGATCGTTCATGGCCTCCAGGTGACGATTGCCATCGAGCAGGGCAGCCCAGCTGCAAGCCGGGCACTGCTGGAGAAGTTTGGTTTGCCGTTTGAGAAGGAGGGGAAATAGCGTATGGCTAAGAAATCAATGATCGCACGCGATCGCAAACGCCAAAAAATGATCGAGAAATTCGCCGCCAAGCGCGCTGAGCTCAAGGCGGCGGGCGACCTCGATGGCCTGCAAAAGCTGCCGCGCAACTCGAGCCCAACCCGCTGGAAGAACCGCGACACCCTCAGTGGTCGGCCACGTGGCTATATGCGCCGCTTTGGCCTGAGCCGCATCAACTTCCGTGAGAAGGCATCGAAGGGCGAAATCCCAGGCATTACAAAGAGCAGTTGGTAACGGAAAGGAGATAGAGTTATGAGTTTACAATCAACTGACCCAATCGCGGATCTCCTCACCCGAATCCGCAATGCTGCGATGGTCGGCAAGACAGAAGTCCGTGTGCCCACCAGCAAGCTCAAGCAAGTTGTGGCCGAGCAATTGGTCAAGAATCACTACCTAGCAGATGCTACCGTCGAGGCTGGCAAGCCACGCGGTACATTGGTTGTCACCATCAACCGCGCTGGCGAGAGCCCAGCCTTTACCGAGCTGGCCCGGGTGTCTAAGCCAGGTCGCCGCGTGTACGTGGCTGCTGCCGACATCCCTAAGGTTAAGCAAGGCCGCGGCATCGTCCTCGTCAGCACCAGCAAGGGTGTCATGACTGGTGGCGAAGCAGCCAAGCACAAGCTTGGTGGCGAAGTGCTGATGAAGATCTACTAATCCGTACATAGCTAGTAAAACGAAAGCGCCGAGGAGCAGATCCTGGGCGCTTTTTGTGATAGATAGCAACCGTCATGATAGATTCTCACGCTCCAGCAGATGAGAAGTGATGAGAGAGGCTGTGAGGTTTATAGCATCTCACGCTGATATCCCAATTTAATAAGAGGGAGCAGCAGCTATCATCGCTGCTACCATACCAATGTACCCGAGAGGTAGGGGTGGTAGCACAATGAGTGCTGCACGTAGTAAGATGGGCACGTCCTTTCGCCTCACAGCAAAGTATAGAGCAAACAGCAGTACGTTTGCTACAGGTTGGAAATACGCTAGTCCAAGAATCAAGTCTTGAGTGCTTGAATTATGACGCGTAGCCCCCCATAAGTCCATCCAAAGGATGCGCGCCAGATAGCTTAACGAGAATGCTGAACACCATCACAGATACAACAAATACACCAGCCGCCGCCCCAACTGCTTGCAGCCACGTCAAACGGTCGATGAACCGAGGGAGGGGGTCGATTGGTACGTTCTTCGCTACCTCAGTTTGAGGTTGCGGAGTGTCGTCTTGGGGTTGCTCCGCTGTGTTTTGGGAGGCTGCAAGTTTTAAGAGATCTCGCCTAACAGAGAAGTGTATAATGATAGCCAGCGCACAGAGTGGAAATGTCACGAGGAAGGCCATAACTATAAGCATAAGCGCACCAACGATCGAGGTGATCGAGATAGGCGAATTATGATAGGGATGGAACGATTCGTGAATATAGCTTAGGCTGAATATTAAGCCGTACTCAATCACTATTGCTGATACATAGATACCACCTAGCCAGGCTATCAATTTTGGCCACGTCATGCGATCAAAACACGAACGGCGTGGTAGCTGCGTCGAGCTGTTTTGCGGATGTGCTGTCTCATGCTGAGGGTGTGGCGCGTCATCGTGACGCTGCGATATAGCATCTTGAGATGGTGGTGGCGTTTGTGAAGAATCCTTATCCATAGCAACATCATAGCATATGATGGTACCATTTTCGATTTATTTCAATAAGCTTGCAAGGCTATCTCTTGGCAGGGTTTGTAGGGTAATAGGAATAAGGACTGTTGAGGGTTAGAGGCTCATAACGCAGCACGCGGGGTGCTCTTCCTGTGGTGGAGGGTACATTTGTATGGTTGTGTGGATTTGGGAGCTGTGGATACAATATGTAATCAGTTGACATTAGGCGAAATAGAGAGTATGGTATAGACCAATAGTGAATAATACAGATGTAGGCGCATTATGACACATGAGATACCAATCCCAGGTAGACTACAAGAGCCAAAAGATCCATATACACCAAAGCCACCAAGTGATTTTCAGCAGATATTCAAGGCATTGAAGGATTGTGTAGCAGATGACCCATCGCATTATAACACTGCACTTGCTCAGCTCGACAACCTTGATTTTGCAGACAATGCAACAGCAAAACAAACGTACCAATGGAAACTCTCTGCACTGATTGCAGAGCAAAGTGAAGTGGCCGATCCAGCGGTGGTTGACCAAGCGCGAACAACAATGAGGACAGTGTTGGACGACTGGTTTGATGGTCATACGTCGTCGCATCCAGACGTGCTACTCTACCAAGAGCAGCTGGGATTTGTCTTGCCAACGAAGGAGGATTTTGCTGAGTTTATACGTAACCACCCGCAGATCGGTGAGGACCAATGGCAACTGAATGATATATTTACTTCGTGGCGAGATGCATATTGCGATATGCGCTTGCGACAGGCCGATGCAGAAGTATTCCCGGCTGGCCGAGAGCTTGCTCGTGCACTCCGGGTAGCTGGGGTGGATCGTATCGATTTTGCTGAACAATGGCAGGCGAAAGACGGTATCGCAGAGGCGATTGGTGCCGCAAAGAGTAATACAGATGAGCAAGCTCGGCAGCTTGATACATTCCGTCGGCAGGATATGGAACAAAGCGTGTTATGTCGCCAGTGCTTCTTATACGATAACCTTGAGAAGCTTGCGGCTGATTTACGTCAGTTCTATATGCCATTTGGTAGCGAGATGGACGAGGAAGTTCTGCAGCGGGTCATTCTTGATCCACTAAAAAGACATAGTATTCCAGAGCTTGCAGTCCGACAGTATGAGCAATTTCGGCAAACAAATGGCTATGAAGACGAGTGCCCCTGGCTAGAAGAAATTAAGTGCTGGAGCGTGATTAAAGCTGGTACGCATGAAGACGATAACTATATCTATCAGGTAGAATTATCCTCTCAGGCGGGTACTGATCGATTTGCTGTCTATTGTGACAAATCAAGCACTGGTGGCGATGTAGCGCGCATCAGTCTGAAGCCGATGCTTATACCATATGAAGAATTGCGCCTGATGACTCATATAAATGACCCTCTCACCCAGGACGAGTTTGACCAAATGCGGCAGCAAGCAGAGCGCAATGGCATTGAGCCAACTGAGTTCACTTACGACACTGAGGTTACCAGAAAGAGCATAACACAGTGGTCATTTCCTGAGGCGACACACACGGAGCTGATGGAGATCCTCCGAACCTATGGTGTAGAAGTAGACTATATTACAAGTGGGCGAGGTTCTGAGCTACAGAGAAACTTTGGTTTTGCGCTCGTACGAGAAGTGAGAGAGGCCTTGCATAGTGAAGCAGACGATGGAGAAGGCAACAATAATGTAACAACGACATATCGTATAAAGATGCCAGAGAAGTATAGCCTTGAAATCGCCAACCCATCCGAAGATACTGTCGCCAAGATAGGGGCGTTGCGCCGGCTCATATCTCGGCGGAGTTTGTAACAAACCCTCAACCTTGCTTTTCCATCAAAAATACCGCATACTAATGCACAAGCACTCAGAACGAAAGTAAAAAACGAAGCGAAGTATCACCAGTATCATCCTGCGAAGTAACGTCATATAAAGACCAGTTGACCGATGCGTTGTGGTATCGTGCAAGCCAGCGGGCTGTGGAGCTGCTGAGTACGCATGATCTGCAGCGTGCCGGCCTCAGGTGGCCGACGCCGCTTGAGACGTTGCCGATTACTCTGCCACTGCGGAGCCGAATGCACTATGATAATGCGGTTGACTCGGTGGCGCATGTGCCAATTGCTCAGATGAGTCATGAGCAACTGGCAGGGTACTGCGTGCCAGATAAGATCGGGACGGTGATGGCGCGTGGTGCTGCTTTGCTGCCTGAGCTTGTGCCACAGGCTCAATATGATGTAGTGCGGCAGCGCCTCTTCGAGACGATGGCGCAGTCGAGCTCGCCCAAGCAGTGGCAGCAGGCTGATAGACGCAACCGCCAGCAGTACAAGACCGACCAACCACTGATCGAGCAGGGCGATATGATCCACGCTATGCAGCCGGCCCATGTGGCTGAGGCACTGGTGCTTGGCTTGCGCTGCAGCGAAGTTACTCACCGGCAGGGGCTTGATCCGGTTTTTCCGCTGACGGTGAGCTTCTTCGCCGCTCGCCACACGGTGCAGCCTGGGAGCGATATACCACTACCTCGCAATGACCCCTACGGCCTCGTCAATCTCATTGTGGCCCAGCCAGAGCCTGGGCAGGTGTATCTATCACGCGAGCATACTCAGCAATACCAGAGCTTCGCGAGTATGGCGACAACAGAGGTCAAGAGTATTGTGATTCACGATCGGAGCACAGACTGGACGGAGGAAGAAGTTGCCGATGCAATCAAGCATATGCGGCAGATCATTCCCCAGAGTGGCCCTACATCCCGCTCTACCAGCAATTGACGGGCCAGCTCCTCTTGACGCCTGAGCAGTTTGATGCTGCTCGAGGGTAGGTGTATAATCTAAAGAAGAGAACCAATATGCAGTAAGGAGGTTGCTCATGACGACACAGACGATGTATTCTCGCGATAGGGGAACGCTATGCTAACATTCTTTGCCTGTAGTGATAAAATAATCGGCTGGCTCGATTGCCAGTGGCAGCCAGGGAGCCCACTGTGGGCACTCGCTGGGCTGGTGGGGTTGATGGTGGTTGGCGCGATTATTGCGGTGGCAGCGGTAGTGCATGTCCGCCGCCGGAGCAGCACACAGCAATAATCCTGCAGCAGTACCTATGAGCAGTTTATGCTGGCTAACTATGTCTTTAAATGCACCTACAGGTGTCTTCCAACAAAAGCTCAACCTCTACCTTAGCGCTAACTCCACCTTCCCATACTTCATCTGATGGCATGTGAAATTGATCGTGATGATTGATTTCAGCCCAACGCAAAATATTGATATAGACACCAATCACTATAGTTATCTATCGAGGGCATAAGAGTTGGTGGGGGTTTTGAGATTGAGGCACTTCCATCCTTGCACTCTTCCCGTCATCTGTGGTACAATTAGCAAGATATTAACTTTGCGAGTGAAACGGGAGTTTTGCGTTCTGGTTGTTCGCCTATGGAGAATGGCCGGCAGCACGAGACAAACATTTTGCTGGCTACTAATCGAAAGGTAAGCAATGAGTCTGAGTCGAATCGGAAAACTGCCGGTGGCGATTCCATCGGGTGTGACAATCACGGTTGACTCTGGTGATGTGGTCGTCAAGGGCCCCAAAGGTGAGCTCTCGCAGTTCATTACGCCAGCGGTCGAGGTGAAGGTCGAGGACGGACAGGTGACGGTTCATCCCAAGGATGAGTCTAAGGCTGCTCGGGCCCAGCATGGGCTGATGCGCGCCCTCATCAACAACATGGTGATTGGCGTGACCCAGGGGTACGAGAAGCGCCTCGAGGTCAAAGGTGTGGGCTTTCGGGTTTCGTCGAGCAATAACGAGCTGACGATGAGCCTGGGCTTTAGCCACGAAGTCCACTACAAAGCCCCAGAGGGGGTTAATGTAACGAACGAGCGAATGGTGATCGTTGTGACGGGTATCGACAAGCAAAAGGTCGGCCAAGTCGCCGCCGAGATCCGCGCTCTCAAGAAGCCAGAGCCATACAAGGGCAAGGGTATTATGTACGTTGGTGAGCAAATTTTGCGCAAAGCAGGGAAGGCAGGTAAGAAATAATGGCACACGCATTAGCAAAAAAACTCCTGAATCGTGACCTGCGCAAGCGCCGCGTTCGGGCCCGCGTGCACGGCACAGCTCAGCGCCCACGCCTGAGTGTGACGATTAGCAACCTGCACGTGAGCGCGCAGCTTATCGATGATGATGCTCACACAACATTGGCTGCTGCGACGACTGTTGGTACCAAAGCAACCGGTACCATGACAGAGAAGGCCGCCAAGGTGGGCACAGATATCGCCAAGAAGGCCAAGAAAGCAAAGATAAGTGCAGTCGTCTTCGACCGCAATGGTCGCCAGTACGCTGGCCGCTTGAGCGCCCTCGCAGATGCTGCCCGCAAGGAAGGATTGGAGTTTTAGTATGGGTAGTTACGAACACGCAACCACCACCGGTCCGGAAACACGACAACAAGTGATAGATAGACTTGAGAGTGAGATGAATCCAGCAGCACTCCAATTTGCGGGTTATCTGGATGATAAGATTATTGGCGCTGTCTCTGACAGGGATAGTGGTGTGAGTCCACATGACATTCCGCAGGTTCTAGAGTACCTTGTTGCTCTTAATCAACCTGAAGAACTTGAGGAAGAGGTTCGTAAGGCAGATCTAGAAGAGGAGGAAAATTAGTATGGCAGACAGACCTGCAAATACTACACCTCGCCCAAATGACCGGCGCAACCAGCGTGGTCGGGGTCGGGGTGGTCGCCGCGATGACCGGCGCAACCAGCGTGATGACACGCCAAAGGAATTTGAAGAAGTTGTTGTCAACATCGACCGCGTGGCGCGCGTCGTTAAGGGTGGCCGCCGCTTCCGCTTTAAGGCGCTCGTGGTGGTGGGCAACCGCAAGAACAAGGTTGGTGTTGGTGTGGCGAAGGGTGCCGATGTGCAAACCGCTATTGCCAAGGCAACCTCAGTCGCCAAGAAGCACCTCGTCGTTATTCCGGTGGTAAATGAGACCATCCCACACGAGATGGAAGTTAAGCTCAGTGGTGCACGTGTGCTCATCAAGCCAGCTGCGCCTGGTACGGGTATCATTGCCGGTGGTGTGGTGCGCGCCGTCATTGGTGTGACGGGCATCCGCAACCTGCTCTCGAAGAGCCTGGGCAGCACCAACAAGGTAAACATTGCCTATGCTACGGTAGAAGCTCTGCGCAGTATGGTGCCGCGTGAGCAGTGGGTTGGTGCCAAGAAGCAACCCGCAAAGGAGGGCAAGTAGATGAAGTACAACGAACTCCACATTGCAGCCAATAAAGATCGCAAGCGCGTTGGCCGCGGTATTGCCGCTGGTGGTGGTAAGACCGCTGGCCGTGGTACCAAGGGGCAAAACGCCCGTACTGGTAAGAAGCTGCGCCCAATGTTCCAAGGTGGGCAGAACGGTATTGCTACAGCAGTGCCAAAGGCGCGCGGCTTTAAGAGCTTGCGTACCCCTGCTCAGGTGGTGTATAGCGATCATCTCAACAGCCTGTCGGGCACTGTTGATAACTTTGCGCTGTACGAGGCTGGGCTAATTGAGACGCCATTTCACAGTGTGAAGGTGATCACCCGTGGTGAACTGACGGCTAAGCTCGTGCTCCAGACGCAAGGTGCGTCGAAGAGTGTAGTAGCTGCGCTTGAGGCAGCTGGTGGCTCTTTCGAAAAGACCGCCACACCGCGCCAAACCTCACGCAAACAAGCCGAGGCAGAGGACGCAGCATAAGAAGCATTTTGCCGACACAACGACAAAGCACCTCTCGTCCAAGAGGTGCTTTGTTCCTGAGGAGACGCTTCGTATAGACGCGCGCTCAAAAATTTATCTATACGCTATAGGATTTGCCAAAAAAATAAACTACACGCTCTCGGTGTAGCTAATCGTAGCCAGGCAAGAAACATCGTGACGCATGTGCCAGCATTGTACTGGATTAGCGCAACACCAATGATTATACTTGCCCATCCTTGTCTCCTTGTGTTATGTGGTTTCTACTGTATGGTTGTAGCTCCCCCTCTTGGAGGTATGTAGCCCAATAAGGGTGTAGCACCCACAGGGTTTTCCTCATCGTGCTATCGAGGCCACTTGACTAGAGGCCACTCGGGTAGATCCCACCAGCCCCAGTCGTACTGAATTGGTTTGCCTGTTGGCATAGTATGATACCTCCTTTCTGCCTATAGTGTAGCAATAATTTGCTCGCACTGCAAATTTCGTACAATAAACAGAGGTCGCAAAAAAGAGCCAGTGCTATGCTGACTCTTTTAATTGGTGATGTGTTGGGGCTTTAGGCCTGCGGTGGCTGCTGCGGTGGATAGTACGGTGCAGGCTGAGGTGCAACCGGCCCAAGATACTGGCTAGAGCCAAAGCCGAGCATTGGGTACATAATGACCGGGAAGAATAGCATCAGCACACCAAAGCCGGTTGATTTGCCAAAGGACTTCGCCAGCTCGAGTGTCGACACAACAGCGACGTACAAGTTGACGAAAGGTACGAACAACAGCAATACCCACCACTCAGGCCGACCGATGATCTGCATGAGCACAACGGTATTGTAGATAGGGATGAGGGCAGCCCAGCCTGGCTTGCCAGCCTTAGTAAACATCCGCCACAGCGAGGCAAGCACAACGGCCATCACAGCAAAGCTTAGGATGAGCATGATGATAACCATCACCCACACTAGCGGGTCGAGGGGGCTGCTAGCCGCCGTCGTGTATGAGGGGGTTGAATAATAGCTCGAAGAATAATCGTAGTCCATACTACTCCATAATGACCTAAAGTTAATGAATGTAAATATTATAGCAGACAGGACGGGGCGTGGCAAATGATGGTTCGATGCGGTATACTGGCATAGTATGGCAGAGAAGTACAAGGCGCTGGATAGCTATACAGATGGGATTATAGGCTGGACGTATGAAGCGCGATACCAGGCTGATGGCATTGCAGTATCAGCGCACGTAATGCCGGTGTCATTTGAGACAGGGCTCGGCAGACAGCTGCCTCCTGATACGGTGGTGGATTATGCTCTGGCGGTAGTACATGAAGCAGCTACGGCTGCTGGAGTGCCGGCCGATCGGTGGCATGATGTGAGTATTGTCATTGCTCAGCCTCAAGACAGCGCACTCCTTGCCTCAGGCCTCCATGGATATACGACGCCACTACAGGATGGAGCAGCTATTGCGGTGCGATATGATCCTGTACCAAAGAAAATGACGGAGGTTGTTGGCCACGAGCTATATCATGCGGGCAAACGCCTTGCTGGTGCGCCATCGCCACTTGATTCGCCTTACTATAACCTTGGCACGCATGCAATGCAGTGGGCACAGCACCATCGCTGGGCTATCGCAGCAGGAGCAGCTGGAATGATGATCGCTCAAGAAATGGCTGCGGGGGCTGAGCAGGCGGTACCACTCGAGATGGTCGCAACGCTTGGCTTATATGGTGTGATGCTCGCAGGCGGTGGTATCATCCTTGCTGCAGCGGGTAACGTGTGCAACAAAGAAGAATGGCAGGCTCGTCGCGCAGGTTGGCGCTTTCGACGTCAGCAAGGGGAGGCGGCACCGGCTGTGTGGAGTGAGCGCAAGCATCACACGCGTGAAGATATTGATTAATATCGATGAATGCCACCCTATCTTTCTTTACCTCTCTATAATCTTTCCTCTGTTTTTTGTCTCTGCGCTTGTTTTTCATCACTCCTTATTTATGTAAAAATCCTACGATAGTAGAGAGAAGCTAGCGAATGACAGACTCGCTATAGTGAAAAAAATAGATAGCAAAAATAAGAACAACAGGCGAAGTGTTATTGCTCCGCCCCTTGTGCCTTCAACTCGCGTTCGTAGCTTTGGAGGCGCTCGATGATGTCGTCGATGTCGCCACCGAGGGCAGCGGGGATGTTGCTGCGGCTGTAGCGGATGCGGTGGTCGGTGATGCGGTCTTGGGGGAAGTTATAGGTGCGGATCTTTTCGCTGCGGTCGCCGGTGCCCACCAGAGCGCGGCGTTCGGCAGTGAGCTTGGCGTTTTCTTCATCAATCTTGCGCTGGAGGAGGCGCGAGCGCAGGACGCTCATAGCCTTCTCGCGGTTTTTGATCTGCGATTTTTCGTCTTGGTTAGTAACGATCATGCCAGTCGGGAGGTGGGTGATGCGCACGGCCGAGTCGGTTGTATTGACGCTCTGCCCACCGTGGCCGCTCGAGCGGTAGATGTCGATGCGGAGGTCATTGGGATTGATGGTGATGTCTGTCTCTTCCGCTTCGGGCAAGACTGCTACTGTGGCGGTGCTGGTGTGGATGCGCCCCTGGCTCTCGGTAACGGGCACGCGCTGAACGCGGTGCACACCACCCTCAAACTTGAGCTTGGCATAGGGTGCATCGCCCGAAATCTTGAAGATGACTTCTTTGTATCCACCAGAGTCGTTGGCGGACTCGCTCAGCAGCTCAGTGCGGTAGCCATGCGCCTCGCACCAGCGCAGGTACATGCGGTAGAGCTCGGCCGCAAAGAGCGAGGCTTCGTCACCGCCAGCGCCAGCCCGGATCTCCATGATGATATTCTTCTCGTCATTGGGGTCTTTGGGGGTGAGGAGGATGAAGAGTTCGTCGTCTAGCTGGGCAATGGTGGCTTCGTCCTCGGGGATCTCGAGTTTGGCGAGCTCGGCGAGCTCATCGTTGCCCTGAGCGAGCTGACGCGCCTCAGCCAGCTGCTGCTCCACGGTAGCACGCTTGGTAGCGGTAGCAATGATGGTCTCAAGCTCCGCAAAGCGCTTATTCTTGGCGGTAAAATCGGGTGCACTATACGCATCGGGCTGGGCAAGAAACTGCTCCAGCGCAGCACGCTCAGCCGTCAGGGTGGCGATATCGAGAGAAATTTTGGGCATATAGTAGTGATTATACCACGAGAAGTGGCCGCCAGACCACTTAAGTGTATTACTTTTGGCTTCTGATCTCCCATCAGTTTTAGAAACTTGCCTATAGAGAAGAACATTTCATAATACGTTGACAAATCAAGAGAGAGAGAGAGTACATTAGCTAGTATATTGAGTCAACTCAAGCGGAACTTTAGCGATATGACAGAAAAAATTAGCAATAGACGTGAGCAGCTACAGCAAAAACCATCTCAAGAGATAATACGTACTCACGAGATATCATGGCATGCCCTGCGCGGCTATGACTTTGCCGGGCTCGAATCGATCCTCCAGTACGGCTTAGAGCCTGCTGATAACCAGCAAGATCATTGCGTCTGTTTGTCTACTGCGCCTGTAGCAGCGTGGTTGGCTGATAGACCAGCTCATTCGTTTTATACTTACACACTGCGGAATGGGATTAGCCTTGCAATTGATACAGGGCATAAACGCCCAACGGGCGACTATGGCGGCTTTTTGGACGAGATAAGGGTGAGCCATGTGCAGCCAGATAAAATTGCTGGAATTATGTTGCCAGACCAAGCGCTGAGCCAACCACTTGTAGATATGACAACCCAGAGTGAGCCCAGGAAACCCCAGCAAGCAGAGAGCTATATTCGTCGTACGGCAAGACATGTGCAAGCCTTGGGTGCAACGATAGGCGAGGCAGACCAAGCGTATTTGCAAGAAGCTATCGAATTGTCTCGTGATGGAAAGCCTTTTTCTCGTGAGCAGAATGATGCTATCCAAGCAATGTTTATGAATTATTACTCGCAATGTTTGGAGCAGTTAGGTTTGGAGCCGACCGTAGGAGAGATGATACAGCTTGCTTTTGCAAGAGCAAACAAAACTCTTGATGTTTATGGCTGGACGGAGGAGCAGAAGCAGGAAATTGACCGAAGAAATACTCGGGAGTCTGTGCAAAAAGTTGGTGCTTGTGCTTTGGGTGGTAGCAGTATATTTGGGAGTGACTATGATAGGCTCTCAAGAGCTATTGGAGGACTTGATGAATTAGTAAATTATGGGGAAAACCTAGGACTTACTTCTAGTGATCTATACTTGTCGCGTCAGCGTCCTGTGAAGAAGCGTCGTCATTGATTACGTGCAAGCTGCCTTTTGTATTCGCTATTTCATCGTGATACTCCTGCAGATAGGCAACTACACGCTTGATACGTAGAGGATTAGCTTGGGGAGGCTTATTTCTGTTTGTTAATCTAATAACAGCGGAGAAAAGATGAAATAAAAAGCACCTTCTCTAGAGAAGGTGCTGTATGCTGAGCCTGCGTATAGGTTGTTACGCAGCTTTGGCAAAATCCTCTTTGCTGGCGCTCGCTTGAGCAGCTTTGGCGGCCTTTTTAGCATTCTGCTTCTTGGCTTTGTTGGCCAGAGCGGCGCGGCGTGCCTCGGCAGCTTTGCGGCGTGCCTCGAAGCGGTCGACCCGGCCCTCGGTGTCGATGATCTTCTCCTCACCAGTGAAGAATGGGTGAGACTTGCTGGAGATATGGACCTTGACGAGCGGATACTCGTTGCCATCCTCCCAGGTGATGGTGTCGTCGGTCGCGACGTCGACTGCGTCAAAAACGCAAAGCCCGCCTGATCATCGCTAAATACGACAGGGCGGTAGGTTTGTGGGTGAATACTGCTTTTCATAACCGCTATATTGTAGCAGAGAGGGTGGGGGGTTGTCAAAGCAATGCCTTGATAGCCATAAAACTAAGCTATTCTGTTGAGAAAGTGGTATTATATCGGTATCAGATAAGGAGAATAGTATATGTCACATGCCTCAGAACGTATAACATTGTCAGACCATCACGAGCAGAGTGAGCAAAAACACATCCTCAGCGAAGAAATCTATATACAGACTAAACTTAGTAAAGAATATCCTGGTGATGGTATTCGGCCAACGTATGAGGTAGATGGGCTGCGATTCTGCTTTCGCAATAGTGGCGAGGCACCACAGTTGCCGCACGCAGTGTATGCCGACCAAACGTATAAGAATCCACTGCCATCTGCCAATCAAGAAGCTGTCGCGCAACAGATTGAGCAGTATTCTACACGGAAGCTCGATAGAGACAGTTGCTTAGTTGCAACGACAACACCAGAGGGAGTAATGAGACTGTGTGAGAGGATCATTGGTGACATTGATGAGCAGTTCTTGATTGGTCGATATGAGGACGATTTGCGCCGAGGCGACTCAGTACACCACGCATACAACGCTTGACAGATGAGATGATTGCTGCGGTTGCCTTCGATGAGAATAACGACCCAGCAGAAGAATCATCTAATACTGATGGATTGGCATTGGTGGTTGCGGCGTATTGTGGCGATATGACGGCTATGCAGTTGCTTGATCAAAAGCTAAATATGTTATATCAAACACTCGAAGCCCAGCAACGAGAAGTGGAGATCGCGCTTGCTCGAGGATGGGCGACACGTCAGGAGAGTCGAGCCTTTGAGGGTTCTGAGATGCTGGGTGCAAGCGAAGTTGCGCTTGTCCACTCAACATCACATAGGGTTGAGCGTGATGATGAGGGTAATGTCATTTTGCAACCACTTGCTGCACACACTGATAGTGCGCAGCCTTATGCACGTTCTTCGCTACACTTTACGCCAAACGGGCAGGTTGCATCGCATTCGTATGGGGCATGGGATCAGAGTAATAAGCTTATTGTTACCAATATGCAGGAGACGATTGATAGAAATGGCTTGCCTGCATCGATGAATAGTTCAGATACATACTTTACGCGTAGCCCTGGTGAAGTTCTCGTGTTGCCTGGTGCACTCGTTGTCGAACCAGTTGAAAATATAGAGGATGGTAGCATTATTGCTGAGGACAGTGAGGGGTGCAAATATGTCGCGCGAGATGACTATACCGACAAGCAGAAGCAAGTGATTGCTCAGCTCGTTGTTGAATATGGGATCACCCCTGATGGATATAGCGATGAGGCGATTGTCCGCGAAGCGGCACTCCGCATGGCAGAAGAACGCCTTGGCGTGCGCGAGTATACGACAATTGGGCAGAATGATGTGTTTGCACAGCGTTATGCTGCTCTTGCGGAGTCTTTGGGTGTCGGTATGATTAGTCATATGAACTCGGCTGATTATGCGATGGAACGTGCAGTGCAAGGTTTTTCGCAGGAGAGTGATTGGCATGATAATCTAACACTACACTTCTCAATGTTCCAAAATGGTAAGCTGCCATCGCTTGATGCAATGCGTACCGCGGTATGGGCTGGTTATTTACCAGCAGTCGATATTGCCAAAGCACACACAAAAGCAGACGCGCGCATCAATAGTGGCCTAGAATATTAACACCTTTCTTGTATGAGAAAATGCAACCATATCTATGAGAATGATACGTAGTATGCTATAATTCTCTCGTAATCAACCATAACGACACAGCTCCACACCACTCCATACCGTGTGGGGCAAGGCAAAAAGGAGTAATGCGATATGGCCGTGCAGGCAGATATCAAGGCTTTGTTTGAAGCCGGTGCTCATTTTGGGCACAAGACCAGCCGGTGGCATCCGAAGATGGCACCATATATTCATAGCAAGCGGCAAGATAGTCACATCATCGATCTCGCGAAGACGGTTGAGGCGCTGAATGTGGCGCTGCCTATCATTAGCAAGACAGTGGCAAGCGGCAAACAAGTCCTCTTCGTTGGCACCAAGAAGCAGGCGAAGGACATCACCCGCCAAGCTGCCGAGGCAGTTGGTCAGCCATATGTCACCAACCGCTGGGTTGGTGGGATGCTTACCAATGTGACGACCACCACTGCGCAGATTAAGAAGCTCAAGGACTTGGAGCGCCGCATGGCCAGTGGCGACCTTGAGAAGCGCTACAACAAGCTAGAAGTCCAGCGCTACCAAGAAGAGATCGACAGTCTCAACTTCAAATACGGTGGTATCAAAGACCTCAATGGCAAGCCTGGCCTAGTGCTAGTGCTTGACATCTTGGCTGACAACAACGCTTTGCGCGAGGCGAAGACGCTGGGTGTGCCAGTGGTCGGTATTGTTGACACTAATGCCAACCCCGACTTAGTTGATTATCCTATCCCTGCTAATGATGATGCGATTAAGAGCCTGCAGCTGATGCTCGATTACTTCAGTGCAGCAGTCAACGAGGGCAAGGCAACGAAGGAGGAGAACTAACCATGGCTGTGACGATTGACGACATCAAGAAGCTCAAGGAGCTAACTGGTATTGGCCTGACCGATGCCAAGAAGGCGCTGGTGGAGGCCGAAGGTGACTTCGACTCTGCGCTCAATGCCCTGCGCAAAAAGGGCCTGACCAAAGCGGAGAAAAAGGGTGACCGCGAGACCCGCGAAGGGTTGATCGCGAGCTATGTCCACAGTGGCCGGATCGGTGTGGTGGTCGAGGTCAACTGCGAGACAGATTTTGTAGCCCGCTTGCCTGAATTTAAGGAGTTTGCGCACCAGATTGCTATGCAGGTTGCTGCGATGAACCCACGCTATGCTACGATGGACGACATCCCAGCTGAGGTATATGACGCCAAGAAGCAGGAGTTTCTCGCCAGCGATGCTTTGGCAAGCAAGCCTGAGGCAATGCGTGACCAAATCGTCGAAGGGCAGCTCAAGAAGCACTTCGCCGAGCAGGTCTTGGCCGAGCAAGCCTTTGTGCTCGACGACAGCAAGACAGTTGGCCAACTCATCAAAGAGCAGGTAGCACTGCGCGGCGAAAATGTCCGCGTCAGCCAATTCAAGCGGATTGAGCTGGGCGTGACAGAGTAGTCACGAGAGAGTAAGCTTTTGCGTAGCGAGTGGCATGAGAAATATGCCACTCGTTTTTTATGCAAACTCTCCTCACACCCCAGCAAATAATGGTACAATAAAGGAAAACCAAGAAGGAGATCGCGATGTTTGATACCACCCCCTACGAAGAAAAGATGAACCATGTGCTGGAGCACCTGGAGGAGCGCCTGGGGAAGATCCGCACCGGCCGGCTCACGCGAGTATGCTTGATGGCATTATGGTTGAGGCGTATGGCACTAGTATGCCGCTCAACCAAGTGGCTAACGTGACGGCACCAGAGGCAACACTGCTGCAGATCACGCCATTTGACCCAGCTAATTTGCAAAAGATTGCGAGCGCCATCCGAGCCGATCAAGCACTTGGCCTTAACCCGAGCGACGATGGTCACGTCGTCCGTGTGCCAGTGCCACCACTGACGGAGGAGCGCCGCAAGCAACTGGTTAAGCAAGCCAGCGAGAAGGTAGAAGAAGCACGCATTGCGCTGCGCGGGGTACGCCAAGACGCCTTGAAAGACGCCAAGCGCCGCAAAGAAACCAAGGAGCTGAGTGAAGATGACGTGAAGGCAGTGGAGAAGGAGATCGATCGCCTCATGGCGCAGCACCAAACCACGATAGAAGCCGCCTTTGCCGCTAAAGAGAAGGATATTTTGACGATTTAATGACATTCTCTCTGCCGACGTACGTAACCAACCACCCATCATGGAGCCACGCATGAGTGCTACCACACAATTGCCGCAGCATGTTGGCTATATTGTTGATGGCAACCGGCGCTGGGCTAAGCAGCGTGGCCTCTCAGCCCAAGAAGGGCACAGTGCTGGCTACGAGAAGCTGCGCGATATTGCCCTTACCACCATTGAGCGTGGCGTGCCCTATGTTAGCGCCTATATCTTTAGCACCGAGAACTGGCATCGTAGCGGCCCAGAAGTTAAACACTTGATGAACTTGCTGGTGACGATGCTTGACCGCGATCTGCCGATCTTCATCGAGCATGAGGTGCGCATCCGCGTGGCAGGGACGCGCCTGCGCTTAAGCCGGCGGGTCAAGAAGGCGATTGACGCTGCTGAGGCTGCCACCAAGGATTTGCAGCAGGGCACGATGGTTCTGTCATTTAATTATGGTGGGCAGCAGGAGATTATCGACGCGGTCAATCGCTTGCGTAAAACGCTCTCGGTTCATAAGAAGGTAACAGCGCAGATCTTTGAGCAATTTTTGTATACACCAGATGTGCCACCGTGTGATTTGATTGTTCGCACCAGTGGTGAGCAGCGGCTGAGTAACTTCATGCTGTGGCGCAGTGCCTATAGCGAGCTGCTGTTCTTGGATAAACCATGGCCAGATATGACACATGCCGACGTCGATGCTTTGCTGGCTGAGTATGCCCGGCGGCAGCGGCGCTTTGGAGGATAACGAAGGAGGAATATGGAAATAGTCATTGGTATTATCATTGGGGTAATCGCACTGACGCTACTCGTGGCAACGCACGAGCTAGGCCACGGCATTGTGGCGCGGCGCAATGGTGTGGTGGTGGAGGAATTTGGCATTGGCTTTCCACCGCAGGCCTATAGCAAGGTGATCAAAAAAGTATTCTGGGCGAGAATGTCCGCTTCTCGCTCAACTGGCTGCCGCTGGGCGGCTTTGTTAAGCTGCAGGGCGAGCATGATGCGGCTGATCAGCCTGGTGATTATGGCGCAGCAACCTTTTGGCAAAAGACCAAAATTTTGCTGGCTGGCGTGACCGTCAACTGGTTAACTGCAGTGGTGCTCCTCACTGGCCTCGCCTGGGTGGGCCTACCCAAGATGATAGACAACCAATTCTACCTACCAAGCGACGCAGTGGTGAGCAACCACCCAGTGCAGCTGGGCACGCTTACTCCTGGCTTGCCCGCCGCCAAGGCAGGCCTCCGCCGGGGTGATGCAATTAACCAGCTGGCTGGGCAAACGGTGCGCAGCACAACCGACCTAGCACACTTTGCCAGCCAGCACAAGGGCGAGACTGTGCCTGTGGTGTATACTCGTGGTGATAAGCAAGCCACTGCCATGGTGGCGCTGCGCAAAGATAATCCCGATCGCAAAGGCTACCTAGGGGCAGAGCTCACCAAGCAGCAAGATACAATCCGTGCCACCTGGTCGGCACCGATTGTCGGTGTGGTGACAACGGCGCAGCTCACTGGGGCGACGCTTCAGGGTCTGGGTGATATGGTGGTAAATCTCGCCACTAGTCTGGTGCAGCAGTTTAGTAGCGACAGTGCGACGAGCCAGCAGGCCAAGCAAAATCTCTCGCAGGTGGGTAATGCCGTGGCTGGCCCGGTGGGGATCTTTGCCATTATCTTCCCAGCAGCGGGGCAGGCTGGCGTGGTGCATGTGTTGCTGCTGACGGCGATTATTGCGTTATCGCTAGCGGTGATGAATATCTTGCCCATTCCGGCGCTCGATGGTGGCCGCTGGACGGTGATGGCGATCTTCCGCCTGCTGCGCAAGCCACTTAGCAAGCAGATGGAAGAGAATATCCAAGCGGCTGGTTTCTTGTGTTTGCTGGGCTTGATTGTGCTCGTGACGATTGCTGATATTGGGAAGTTGGTGCATTGATGCAGGTTAAGCGGGTTGATATGATGGAGCGGTGCTGTGGCGCTGTGCGCTGCGATGAGGTGTGGCCACTCCACCACACAATGGTAATACATAAGGAACTCACTTCATGATACGTGTTGCTCTCCGGCCCAAAGCCGCTCACTCCTCCCAGCCCAAGACACCGCTCACGCCACGCCAGCGCCTGCTGCGCGTTGCCTCGTGGCTCGGTTGGCCGCTGTGGGTCTGGCTGAGCTTTATGGGGGCGGGGCTGCTCTGTAGCACTGTACTCTATCTCCTGTTTCATGGTCAGGAGTCGGTGCCGGTCTTGCCGCTCATTATGATGCAAACGGCGGTCTATGTGGTGGCATTGGCGCTGCTGATTGGCCTACCATGGCTGGTGTGGCGCGCACGGTCCAAGACGCCAGCGAGCTTTCGTACAAGCGTGCAGCAGCTTGGGTGGCGGCGCTCGCTGCAGTGGCGCGACTTTGGCTGGGCGCTGGTGGGCTTTATTATCTATATCGTACTATCGATGATCGCACTGGCGGCGGCCAAGCAGTGGTTGCCCGGCTTTGATGCGACTCAGGCACAGAACCTCGGCTACCAGCAGCTCTATGGCGCAGAGCGTTTGCTCGCCTTTGCAATGTTGGTGGTGGTAGCACCAGTGGCCGAGGAGCTGGTGTTTCGCGGTTATTTGTATAGCAAGCTCCATGCTGCGCACATGCCAGTGTGGCTTATTACCGTAGTGGTGAGTGGGCTCTTTGGTTATGTGCACGGCCAGCTCAACGTTGGCATTGATGTCGCGATGCTCAGCATCGTGCTGGTGGCGCTGCGCCATACAACTGGCACGATATGGCCCAGCATTCTCATTCATATGCTCAAGAATGCGATTGCATTTTTGGCGATGTTTGTCTTTATGGTGGGGTAGGGAAGAGCTGGCTAGCGAGCTTAACTCAGAAATCTTATTTTGTGTCGATATCTTTTCTCCCGTATCAATCCTAGAACCCCTCTTTCTTGGCATCTCTCTACTGGCGCAGAAGCTCATCGAACAAAAAAATATCTGGAGGCCAGCGACCAAATATACGGAAAAGCACTATCATTCTATCTGGCCGGAGCATTTTCGGTTTGGTGAGCTCCTGCGCCAGCAGTCAGTTTTGAGGTGAAGTTATGAGCATTCAGCCTGGCTGTCTCATGCCGCTTTTGCCAATATTGTGTTACTATAAGAGAGATTATGCGATTATCACACACCTTTACCCGTACCCGCAAACAAGCCCCCGCCGATGAGGTGGCACACAACGCCCAGCTGCTGATTCGCGCGGGCTACGTGCACAAGACGATGGCTGGCGTCTATTCCTATACGCCGCTGGGCCTGGCCGTGCTCGAGAATATCAAGCAAATCGTCCGCGAAGAAATGAACCGCATCAGCAGCCAGGAACTGCTGATGAGCACCCTGCAGCGCCAGGAGCTCTGGCAGGAGACTGGCCGCTGGAGCGATGAGCTGGTGGATGTGTGGTTCAAGTCGCACCTGCAGGATGGCACCGAAGTCGGCTTTGGCTGGACACACGAGGAGCCGATTATCGAACTATTGCGCAGTTACCTCAAGAGCTACAAAGACCTGCCTATCAGCGTTTACCAATTCCAGAACAAACTCCGCAATGAATTGCGTGCCAAGAGCGGTATCATGCGTGGGCGTGAGTTTATCATGAAGGATATGTATAGCATCCATGCCAGTAAGGAAGATTTGGACGCCTACTACCAAGAGGTTATCGAAGCCTACAAGCGCTGCTACAACCGTTTTGGCCTCGGGGATGACACCTACGTGACCTTTGCCAGCGGCGGAGCTTTTACCAAGTTTAGCCACGAATTCCAGACGATTTGTGCGGCAGGCGAGGACTACATCTACCTGCACCGCGGCCGCAATCTGGCAATCAACGAAGAAGTGGTGGACGAAGCCGTACGTGAGCTTGGCATCGATAAGAGCGAGCTTGAGCGCGTCAAGACGGCCGAGGTGGGCAATATCTTCAACTTTGGCACCCAAAAATCAGAGGAGATGGGCCTGGTCTTTACCGGCGAGGATGGCCGCCAGCACCACGCCTACATGGGCAGCTACGGCATTGGCATCACCCGCGTGATGGGCGTGATTGTAGAGAAATTCGCCGACGACAAAGGCCTAGTGTGGCCTGAGGAAATAGCTCCAGCCCGCGTCCACTTGGTGCAGATTGGCAAGGAGTCGGTCACGGCGGCAGATAAGCTTTATGATACACTGCAGCACGCTGGCATTACGGTGCTATACGACGACCGCGCCGCCCGCCCTGGGGAGAAATTTGCCGATGCAGAGCTACTCGGCATGCCAACCCGCGTCACGGTGAGCGATCGGCTGCTCGAGGCAGGAGAGTGGGAGATTGTAGACCGCCGGACGGGTGAGCAGCAGCGCTTGACGACAAGCCAATTGCTTGCTACACTAGGTAACCATTGCGGAGCTTGTCGCAAGGTGTAGCCATGCCCCGGCTTGCCTTACCGACTTTGCAAGAAAGGAGTATGAAGATAATGAAAAAAACCTACCAGATTACTGATGCTGGCCGTCAAGAGCTCGAGGCAGAGCTGGAGGAGCTGAAGGGCCGCCGCGGCGAGATTGCCGAGAAGATTGCTGAGGCTCGCGACTACGGCGACCTGAGTGAAAACGCCGAGTACGACAGCGCCCGCGAAGAGCAAGGCGTGGTAGAGACGCGCATTGCTGAGATCGAGGAGATCTTGCTCAATGCCGAGCAAATTACCGCCCCAAGCACTGGTGCCATCCACCTGGGCAGCACCGTCTCCCTCGCCTCAGATGCTGGGCTAGAGAAGACCTACACAGTGGTAGGGCCAGTTGAGGCCGACCCGCTGGAGAACAAGATCAGCGATGAATCACCCCTTGGCCAAGCCTTGCTGGGCCATCGCGCAGGCGAGCAGGTGACGATCACTACCCCCAAGGGCGAGATTACCTACACCATCCAGCAAGTGCAATAAGCGTATCTCAAGATAATAGGCCGAGCAGTGTGAGCTGCTCGGTTTTTTGTTGGCAACTGGCAGAGGTAGGGGTTGATTCACACATGGCGCATGTCTCTGGCTCTTGTGGTTTATTTATGGTGTGCGTTTGCCTTTCTCCTATTGCATTTGCTTGATGGCACGAGAAAGCTCATGGTGAGTAACTGACCTCTGATCTTGGCATGAGAAAGGCGCAAATATACGTAGAAAGCTCAGCCTAATAGTGCTCAATCTGTGGGCAATGTACAAGAATCATCCTCAACCATAAGCAATTCACCATCATTGCATTATCGTCTATGTTATGCTATGATAGAGGATCAACCATAATAGCCCAAGGAGACCGACGATGGCTCGATACACACCACGACACGCACGTTACTCCCACAAGAAGCATACACATAATTGGCTAAACCATGAGCATAATAAACACCCGGCAGCGCGGCGGCTCACCGCGCTCGCGGCAGCTGCTGCTGCTGCGCTGATTGGTGGTGGCTATCTTGGTTATCAGCACTACCACCATGGCGAGAAAAACCTGGTCGCAGTGGCACACCCTAGCTCTGGTGAGCTGGCGGAGTATGCAGAGAACCCCTTTGTAACCGACCCAGCTACTGGCGAGACGCATTGTCGCGATAAAACCCGCCAAGAAATAACCGTGACGGCAAAAAACCCACAAACAACCATCACAAACCCTGATGGCAGCACGACGCGGCTTACGATGATTACCTTCTCGACCAGTGCACAAGAGCGGACACAAGCGACACTGGTGTATCCATCCAGCGCAGAAGGCGAGGCGCAGCAGGTGCCAATTGCCATTATGACTGGCCCAAGCGAGACTGGCAGTGGCGGCTCGAATATGCAGACATCGCCCCGCACTGGGCGCGTGGGTACAGATATACAGGCCTCGATGACTGCAGCTGGCCGTGGTGAAACAGCAATTGCATGCCCACCGCTGACTAAATAGGAGAGAGATTAGCTGCTAAGTGCCGCACTTCTCTAAGAACTTGGTAGAGTGGAGCCATGGAGCCGTTTCCCTAGTCGACAACCATCCCATTCTCCGCTATAATAGCAAGCAATTATGGCGACATTACAAGATTACCGAAACGAACGATTACGAAAATTAGCAGCTCTGCGCGAGCTAGGTATCGACCCTTACCCAGCGCACACCGAGCGTACACACGACTGTGCGACAGTGGTGGCGCAGTACGACGAACTGGCTGGCCAGGAGGTGGCGGTGGCTGGGCGCGTGGTGTCTATCCGCAGCTTTGGTAAATTAGCCTTTGTCAAGCTGCAGGACGCGAGCGGCGAAGTGCAGCTCTATCTGCAGCGCGACACGATGGCCGAGCTCGACGCTCCGCGCGGTATCCTCGGCATGAAGCAGCTCAAGCTGCTTGATACTGGCGACTTTGTCGAGGCGACTGGCACGGTGCTCAGGACTAAGACGGGTGAGATTTCGGTGGGGGTGCGCGAGCTGCGGCTTCTGACTAAAGCCCTGCGGCCAATGCCAGAAAAGCTCGAAAATAAAGAAGAGCGCTTCCGCCGCCGCTACGTCGATATGAATGTTAACCCGGCGGTGCGCCAGCGCTTTTATCGCCGCAGCACGTTCTGGCAGGCGACGCGCGATTACCTCAACCAACACGGCTTTACTGAGGTCAACGTGCCGGTGCTCGAGCACACCACCGGTGGGGCAGATGCCAACCCGTTTGTGACCCACATGGACGCGCTGGATGGCCAGCAGTTTTACCTGCGGATTAGCCACGAGCTGCCGCTTAAGCGCCTGCTGGGGGCTGGGTTCGAGAAGGTCTACGATATTGGCCCGCGCTTTCGCAACGAGAATTATTCGGACGAGCACCTGCCCGAGCACATCGCCATGGAGTGGTACGCCGCCTATTGGGACTGGCAGCAGGGCATGCGCTTTATGGAAGACATGTACAAGTATGTGCTGGAGCGGACGTTTGGCACGCTGCAGTTTACCCTGGGTGAGTTTGAGGTGGATATGAGCGGCCAGTGGCAGGTGTGGGACTATGCCGAGGTGATCCATAAGCATTATCATATTGATGTGTATAATACCACGATCGAGGAAGTCGCTGCCAAGCTGAAAGAACATGGCCTAGAGGTAGAAAAGACCGATTCCATCCCGCGCGGCATCGATAAACTGTGGAAGAATATTCGCAAGACGGTGGCTGGGCCGGTCTGGCTGGTTAATACGCCCAAGTTCATCAGCCCGCTGTCTAAGACTAACCCGGATAACCCGCAGACGGTGGAGCGTTTCCAGCCGGTGATTGCCGGCAGCGAGCTTGGCAATGGCTTTAGTGAGCTGAACGACCCGATCGACCAGCTGAACCGCTTTGTGGAGCAGCAGCAAATGCGCGATGCGGGCGATGAGGAAGCTATGATGCTGGATATCGACTTTGTGGAGATGCTGGAATACGGCATGCCGCCAGCTTGTGGCTGGGGCTTTAGCGAGCGCGTCTTCTGGATCTTCGAAGGCGTGACTGCGCGCGAAGGTGTGCCATTCCCACAGCTCAAAAGCGACATCGACGAGACGACGCGGGCGGTATACCCAGGGGTGAAGCTGGATTAATTTGGCTTCTGTAGCCTATGTTCTATACATAAAGAGCAAGAAGAAGGTCTGGCCGAGAATAAAGCAATTACCGGGATGATTGCTGTTGGCTTGATATTTAGGTAATACACCCTTGACATATGAGACGATGCCCTACATAATAATGACACCAAAAAGAGGAAAGACAATGCCACAACACGAGAATGACCCGCGCGCACGCGATGCTGCCATGCATGATGCGAAACGCTTTGAGCAAACAACAGAACCAAGTGATTTGATGCAAGCAGTGCACCAGCTAGCTCTGGTTAATAGGATGAAGGACCATGCTGGTGGCAACGCGAGTGCTGCATGGCGCTACTGGATTAAGGAAGAAACAGCGCGGCAGTCGTTGGCGGCGGAGTTTGCGAAGCAGCACGAGCTGGATAATCCTGATGAGATAGAATCAGCACTGAAAATATTCTTCATTGCAGAGACCTATCGCCATAAAAAAACGGACGAAGATAAGCTAACGGATCAGGCATATAGTGCTGCAGCAACCGAGACGCTTCGGTTTGCCTGTCGCTATTTGCCGCGCGAAACGATTGCGCATCTATGGAAAGATAGTCAGCATGATGACGAGCGCGCCATGCATACCTTATGGCAGGCGGCTCGTATCGAGAAGTCGGATGACCATGAACATGCAGTTGACTTGCTCAATCTCTATACTGTCATGGCGGGACACTCATCAGTCGTCAAGACGCTTCATTCATCAGCTGCAGAAGAGATCATACCTAAGGACAGGCTACATGGTATGCGGGTATGCTGGCTGCATGAGCTAACAGACCGGCTATATCCGACAGAACGCTACAGCCAAGATGAGCTCTATCAAAGTCAGACACTTTTTGCGGCGGACATACTAGAGCAGGCGTGGCGAGGCTATAATGAAAACCCAACGCTGCCGCTGCGAATGGCAACAGGCCTCCATAATCGCTTCCACTCAGTAAGTGAGAAGTTCAAGCTCAAGGGCTACTACGAAGGCCACAAACGAGACCTCATCAAGACAGTGCGGCTTATAGAGCGCTGTGGTGTTCGTACACTGATGGATGTGTATGAGCACACTGGCATTAGTATGCTTGGGGACCTTGACTCAAAGCAGATAGACTTGATGAAGCATGTGATTGATAAAGACCCCCAGACACTTGAGACACTACAAAACAAGCCAGTTACTGTTGTGCTGGGCAATACGCCGCTGGATGATCATAATGGTGCATTCTTCAATATCAATCAGCGGCATAGTGATCGTGATACATCCGCAACACTACACTTTGAGGTTGGCTTTGTGGAGTATGATATGCCATACTACGTTGCATTTTTGCAAGAGCGTGGCATCCAGCCCTCGACTGTTATTCTGGCAGGGCATGGCTCGCCAGGTGTAATAACGATGGGAATGGACCCAGAACAGGGGAATAGCAGTGCACTTGTGGGGGCTGACTGGTCGCTTGATGAGGCAATGGATATGCCGGGCATATCGACGATTGATATTGCCTCTGATCCAACATTTGCGCAACTCTTTGCCCTGATGAAACCGGATAGTCAGGGGCTGTGCCGCGTAGTGCTTCACTCATGCTCGCAGGGGTCTGGCAATGACTATTATGAGCCAGTTGCGGCTTCGATAGCGCACACCATGGCAGTGGCCCGAAGCGACACGGCTGGCGTGGTATATGCTTCACCAGCGCCAGTGAGAGAGATAGATGTTATTGTAGAGGATGACGAAGTCTGGCTTGGTGCTGGGACAAAGCGATTTTCTACGGTGTACCACGAATTTTCTGGTGAGTACGAGGTAGTGGAGCAGCCAGTTGATCCACCAGCGGAAGCAATGAAGATAGCGGCGTAGAGTTACTCCCTTCCCGGCAAGAGTACAAGCTCATTTGCTATGCTTATGATTTTTTGCCTCGGCGTAAGGATGATCCTCCAAAACGCTAAATGCTCATCTGCAGAACTCCGGAGAGATAGAGGCTGCAGCACGGTACAAATAACAGAAGCCTTTTGCACAAACAAAACCACCAGCTACTTGCTGGTGGTATTTTGTACTCCCATTGCTACGAGCTAACCCGATACACTTGGTGGTCGTGGTGGTGGACTGCTTGGCGTGGGTTGTGGTGATGCGTGGTGCGAGGTGCCGCTCTGAACGGCGATGGACGTGCCGCGGCTGGGTGCTGTGCTAAAGTGGTGCGGCGGCGGAGTAGTGGTGCGCGGTGGGGCGCTCATTGCGAGGCCACCTAGGTCGCTGGCTGATGGGCTACTTGGGGCTGACGAACTGCTTGACGGAGGAGGCGTGCCACTACCGCCACTCGGGCTTGGTGGTCCACCTGGAGGGGTGTTATTATCTTTACTACCTAGCTGCGTGGCGGCATTTTTGGCGCGATAACGCCGGATAAGGTAGAGGATGAGCGCAGCAATGCCAACCAAGAGGGCAAGCAGCGAGATAAGGATGAAGACCCACAGTGGCTTGTCTTCGCCAGCGAGGAACTTGTCTAGGGTGACCTTGCCGATGTGGCGCACCATTGGCGGCTGCTTCTTCTCATCGGGCTTTTTGTCGGTGCGGCATTCTGACCAAATGGCGTCGGGGTAGGCAGTGGCCAGCAAGTACCATGCGGTCGAGGCGACGGAGTAAGCATTTGTCATTTGGTTGGCTTCGTCGACATTGGTGACGTAGGGCCAGGCACCATTAGCCCCTTGGGAGCGGTATGTTCGCTGGGCGCTGGCAGCGACTTCGTCTTTGTTGCCTGCGACGTTGTAGGCCTGGGTGACACCGAATGTCCCTTCGAACCAGACAGTGGGGGTGTACGTGCCGGTGAGGTATGGAGTGTAGCCCTGAGACCCCGCGCGGCTCATGGCAAAGTTGCGCGTGTAGGCTAGCGAGACTTTGGCTTTGTCGTACTCACCAATTGCGTTGAGGAAGATAGAGCCCCAGCTGGAGGTGTCCAGCGCTTTGGCGTGGTCGTCGAGCCCTTGGTCGAAGCGATTCTCGGCTTTGTTCCACAGCTTCTCCATAATGACTTTGGCCAGGCTGTCGGCCTCTTGGCGGTAGCTGGCGTCGCCGTAGACTTGCGAGGCTCGCTCATACACATGCCAGAGGTCGGTATTGTGCTCAGTGGAGTGCCAGGCGATTTCGAACTGCTTGTTGTTATCGTCATCATTGATATTCGTGCCACCGCGGTAGAGGCCAGCACCGGGGCCGGATGTACTTTTCTTAGTCTTGACCCAGGCCAGGGCAGAGCGCACCATGCTGCTGACGCCATTGATATCACCAAACTTCTCTTGGTAACGGATGAGCGCATAGAGGACGAAGGCGACACCGCCAGTATAATAGCGCGCCTGTTGGTTACTGGGGTCGAGCTGGTGGGCGCTGGAGGGGAAGGCACCACGCGACCGGCCGGATTTGATTTGGATGGTCTTGAAGCCATTGACGAGCTGGTCTGCCATTGCTTTGTCGCCCGCACCAACCGCCACGAGCAGTGCCAGCGACTGATCGTACATAAATGAATAGTGCACCCGGTGCGTGCCATAGCCATCCTGGCCAGGTGAGAACTCGTACGAGCGGATTAGCCCCGCCAGCTGTGGCTGGAAGTACTCAGCGAGGATCTTGTTGCTGCGCGTATCTACCAGGCGCAGCATCTTGTGGCCCTTCTCGGTACCCGGAAAGCTAAAGGTACGGTTGGTGTTGGCGGCTTGCTTGGCAACGAGGTAGGTTTGGTCGGTGATGACGTAGGATTGGATCTCGACATTTTGGTACTCAGTGACGCGTGGCCAGCTCTCGCCGAGGGGTTGGCCGCTACTGGCATCGTAGAGACGGAAGCGCCACTCACCACCAATGCTGCCATCGACTGGTGAGAGGTCGAGTGTCCAGCTGCCGTCACCCTGCACCTGGGCAGGGGTAACCTTGCCTTGCTCGTACTCGGCATCGGTAGCGCGGAAGGCCTTGACAACGCGGCTCCCGCCAGTGGGTGCTTTGCCCGAGACTTTGCCACGGTAGTTGCCTGGCACCGATGACGGCGAGGTGACGGAGAGAGGTGTGGGGTTACCAGTGGCATAGCTACCACTGTTCTTGAGCTGGAATGAGCCCTTTATCTCGCCAGTGTAGTCAGTGCCGTATTGCTTGGCGGCGGTGATGGTGCTGCCATCGCCAGCGTTGCGGATGGGCTGCATGAGGCCGCGGAGGTTGGCGAGGGCCTTGGCAGCACGGGCTTTGTCGGTGGGGGAGCTCAGCGCTGTAGTCTTGAAGCGCATCGTGTTAGGATCGCAGATGTCGGGCTTATTATCTTTTTTGGTGGATGAATTGGAGCCAGAATTAGTAGCGGGCTCGGCCACTGCTACCTGGTGCAGCTGCACAAAGCCAACTGCCAGTACCACCACTGCTGCCACACCTGCAAACCGAACATGCGTCCAATATCGTCTCACTCCTGCTATACTCCTCACCTCGCTGATTAGCCGTTGGGTATTGCCTGTGAGTATAGCATAACCATTTGCAATATCACAGCATAAGCAGTATAGCTTGAACAGATATTAACAGGGGTAGGGAGAAGTGATTGACGGAGGTATTTGATGGTGTACAAGAGCGATGTCTCCCATTTGACATTCCTCGCTGCATGGCGCACAATCGATGTATGAGAATGACACGCGTGATATCTGCGATTGGTGTCTGCTTGGTGCTGCTTGGCACCGCGCTCGGGGCAGTGCCAATGCAGGCCGATACATCGGTACGAGCCTATTCATCATCGAGCAGTAGTAAAGATAATTTCACCATTACCAAATATGCGGTCGATATGGAGCTTGGACGCGACAGCGAGAAACGCTCCACCCTCAAGACGAAGCTCACCATCACAGCAAACTTCCCACCAGAGCAGAACCATGGCCTTGCGCCAGAATTCGTTACGCGATACAAAGGCCACCACACAAGCTTTGCGCTTGGCTCGGTGCAGGATGAGCATGGTAATGATTATGAGTATAGTTGGTCGGGCAATACCCTGCGCATTGGCAACAAAGATACGTACGTCTCGGGGAGCAAGACGTATGTCATTACCTATACCCAGCGCGATGTGACGTGGAACTATGGCGATACGCAAAAGAATGAGTTCTACTGGGATGTGATTGGTACGTCGTGGCGAGTACCTATTAGCAATGCCACCGCCACGCTCAAGCTGAGCCCCGAGCTTGCCGCCATCAGCCGGACGACACCACAGTGTTACACTGGTAGGCAAGGGAGCCGCACCACCTGCACCGTCACGTCACCAAGCGTCGACACCATAACTGCCTCAGTGGGTTACCTCGCGCCATATGCTGGCATGACGCTGGCGCTGGGCTTCCCGCAGGGCACCTTTGCGGAATATAAAAAGACGCCCGGGGAGGTGTTTCAAGAGCGGCTGGAGGCGCTTCTCCCACTCATATTCTTTGTGAGTATGCTAGTGCTGGGGCTTGCTTCGAGTGTGGTGTATTGGCTCTATCAGCGGGCGATTGGCCGGAGCAAGGAGCTAGGGACGATTGTGCCAGAATACTTGCCACCTCCCAACACAAGTGTGACAACAGCGGCAGAGATCGTGCGGCCATTCCGGATGGTAAAGGGCTCGGCCATGGCGGCGCAGATGATCGACTGGGCAGTGCGGCACTACATTCGTTTGATCGAGGTCAAGCCCAAGACGTTCTTCTCGCGGGCGCAGTACAAGCTTGAAGTCATCAAGGATGTCAGTAGTCTCTACCCTGAGGAGCAAGAGATCTTGGGCGATATCTTTGGTCACCTGCCTGCGGTGGGAGAGCGCATCAACCTCAAGACGCTGCGCAACAATACCTCCTACGCCTTCCGCCTGAGTGATAACGCCAAGAAGCTCGATAATCTCATCGACCACACGTACAAGCTGCGCGACACAAGCCGGCGGGGTACACGGGGCTTCCGCATCCTTGCAGGTGTGCTGGGTGCCTTGGTGTTGGTGCTGTGTGCAGCCACGATGTTTGTGCCGTTCCTCAGCGGGCTGCAATTCCTCTTCTTCCCAGGGGTCTTTATTGTGATTATCATTGGTAAGCTGGGCTTTGCTAAGCCGCTGTCGGACAAAGGGCTGGCATTGCGCCGCTACCTGCTGGGGCTCAAGATGTATATCCGCTACGCCGAGGCCGACCGCTTGCGCCTCTTGCAGAGCCCCGAGACTGCCGAGAAGGTGGATATTGATGACCACGCCCAGCTTGTCAAACTCTACGAGCGGGTCTTGCCCTATGCCGTGCTCTTTGGCCAAGAGAAGCAGTGGAGCCAGCAGCTGGGGCAGTACTATGAGGAAGTAGGCACTCAGCCCGATTGGTATGCTGGCCACGGCGCCTTCAATGCAGCAATGTTTGTCTCGAGTATGAGTAGCTTGTCCGATTCTACTTCCGTTGGCTCGAGCGACTTCTCGTCGTCGAGCGGCGGCTCGACTGGTGGTGGCTTCTCCGGCGGCGGCGGTGGCGGCGGAGGCGGCGGCGGGTGGTAGAGCCCGCTCGCCCCAGCGCGCAGGTATATCTCAAGCCTTCTTTTGCAACAACAAACAAGCGGCCACGCTCTGTATAGTGGTCGCTTCTGAGTGTAAGAATGAAAATAGATCGGCCACAAACATAGCCCACCAACCATGCTCAAACTGAACCCGGATATATCTCAACCCGAGAGTGCGCTACGGGCACGACGATCAGATTGAGAATGAACCCTATGATGCTACATTCTGCAATTTCCGGCTTGGTGCTTTGTGGCGAACTTGGTATACTTGGTACAAGACATAAGGAACGAACATCATGGATTGGCTGCATATTATTATTCTTGGTATTGTCGAGGGGATTACTGAGTTTTTGCCCATCTCGAGTACGGGCCACTTGATGCTGGCAGAGAAGTTGCTAGGCTACTCGGTGAGCGACCCTGGGCTTGTCGCCTTTACAGCGGTGGTGCAGATTGGGGCGATTGCTGCGGCAATTGTCTATTTCTGGCAGGACATTTGGCGCATTGCCTCGGCATGGTGTGCTGGCGTGGTGAACCCGCGAGCGCGGACGTTTCACTACCGAATGGGGTGGTATGTCATCATTGGTTCACTGCCGATTGCAGTGGTGGGGCTGCTCCTGAAGGATACGATCGAGACGGTGCTACGTGGCCTGTGGTTTGTCGCGGCTGGGCTGATGATTTGGAGTATTGTCCTGTTTTTGGCCGACCGCCGGGGACGTGAGACACGCCATGAGCGCAACCTCACCTGGCGCGATGCTATGGCAATGGGCCTGATGCAGTGCTTGTCACTCATTCCGGGGGTGTCGCGCTCAGGGGCGACTATTGCCTCGGGGTTGTTCCGCGATATCGACCGCACCACTGCCACACGGATGAGCTTCTTCCTAGGGATTCCGGCATTGATGGCAGCTGGTGGGTTGGAAGCCATCACACAGTCGCACCAGATTGGCCGCTTGATTGGCTGGCCACAGATGATACTGGGGATTATCATATCCTTCGTGGTGGGGTATGTGGCGATCTCGTGGCTGCTGCGCTTTGTTTCGAGTAACTCATTTGATAAGTTTGTCGGCTATCGCTTGGCGCTTGGCACGCTGCTCATCATCCTACTCGCGGTAGGCGCGTTGGCACCAGTGTAATTTCTCCGTAGCTTGTTTTTATACTTGCCTCACCCGGATAAAGTAGTGGGGAGTGATAGTTTACACGCAAGAATATTTTTTCGACCCAGCCTTGTTCTGAAGCGTGAGAAAAAACTCCACGATCGTTATTCACCTAGTTTGCTCTCGCTGGGTGATTGCGGTATAATTGCTATTAACATTAGCAGCTTATGGAGGCGCAATGATCGAAATAAAAAACATTACCAAAAGTCTACGGCAAGAAGAAAAAGTACTTTCACCGCCCTCAAGGACGTAAGTCTTGCAATTGAGGAGGGGTCGAGCGTGGCAGTGCTGGGCAAGTCGGGCTCGGGCAAGTCCACGCTGATGCATGCCATCTCTGGCCTGGATAAGCCGCAGCAGGGTGAGGTGATCATCAACGGTGAGGATATCTTGCGGCTCAAGCGCAAGGCGACCGACCGCTTTCGAGCGCGGACGATGGGTTTCATTTTCCAGAGTTTCTTTGTGGAGGGCGGCGAGAGCTGCTATGACAATGTGAGTCTGTCGCTCGAGACCGCAGGTGTGCCGCGCAGTCAGCGCAAGCGGCGTATCGTGGCGGCACTCGAGGCAGTTGGTCTAGAGGACAAGATCAAAGCGCGGGCTAAGGACCTTAGTGGTGGGCAAAAGCAGCGCCTAGCGATCGCTCGGGCAATTGCTGCCGAGCCGCAGATTCTCTTTGCCGACGAGCCAACGGGCAACCTCGACTCAGCAACCTCTGCGGTGGTGGAAGACTTGCTCTTCAATTACGCTAAGGAGCATGGTGCCACGCTCATCATCGTCACACACGACGAGGATCTCGCACAGCGCTGCCAGCGTATTATTCGTATCAAAGATGGGGTGATTGACCACGACAGCGCTATGGATGATAAGGCGACAGCTTCTCCCAAGGCTAAAAAAGCGCCAACTCGTCGCTCAGCCAAAGCCACAGCACCCGCCACGCAGCCCAAGAAAACGGCGAAAAAAGCCGCAAGTGCTACTGCAAAAGCTAAATCTACAACCACCAAGCCAACACCAAGGAGGGCAGACTAATCATGAAGACGACCGATATCATTCGCCGCGCTGGCCGCAACCTGCGCCGCGCCAAGATGCGTACCTTGCTTACCAGTATCGCTATCGCGGTGGGCGGCTTCGCCATTATGGCGAGCTTGATGGCGGGCGAGGGTGCACGCCAGTATATTGACCGGCTGATTAGTAGTAATATTGATGCCAAGGCAGTGTTTGTCGTCAAAGATAAGCGACTCATCGGCGCACAATCGGGCCAGCAGGCTGACCTGCGTGAGTATAATCCTGATAGTATCAACCGCTATGGTAATGATTATAAAGCCCTGACCCAAAAAGACATCGACAAGCTTACGGCGCGTACTGACCTCGAGAAAGTGAGGCCAGTCTATCAGCTCCAGCCCAAATATGTAAGCTTTGCAGCCAAGAAAAACAAGAAATACAGCAGTGATGTGAGCGTCTTTGATGGTGCTCTCGCGGCCGAAGTCGTGGCGGGTAAGCAGCTGGGCAAGGGTACTGAGCTCGCGGCTGGCGAAGCCGTTATACCTGAGAGCTATGCCGAGACGCTCGGGCAATCGCCTGCTCAAATGGTGGGTAAGCAGCTGACTGTCACAGTGGTGCAGACGCCGCAGAAGATTGACGAAGCAACGCTTGGCCAGGTCTTTGCTGAGAAGGGGCAGGCTGGGGTGAATGAATTGATCAATGGCAAGGAGCTGCACAAGACCTTTACTATTGCGGCTGTGACACGCAAATCGGCCGACCAAACCCAAGCAATGCGTGGCATTGGTATTAATGCTAAGGTAGCTCGCGAGCTGAGCGACTACAGTACCAAGGGCACGAGCCAATACCAAAAGTACATGTCTGCCACCGCGGTTGCCAAGCAGGATGCTGAGGCTGCCAAGAAATCCCTCGAGCACGATGGTTACGCTGTAGCCACTGCCAAAGATCTGCAGCAGACACTCTTTCGCTTTGTTGATATCTTACAGGCGATTGTGCTGTGCTTTGGTGCGCTGGCGCTAATAGTGAGTATTTTTGGCATCGTCAACACGCAGTACATCTCGGTGCTGGAGCGGACACAGCAGATTGGCCTGATGAAGGCGCTGGGAGCAAGCCGGCGTGATATTGGCCGTTTGTTCCGCTACGAGGCTGCCTGGGTTGGCCTGCTGGGCGGTGCGCTGGGTGTGCTGGGTGCATGGGGTGCTGGCGTGGCACTCAACCCGGTTATCTCAGAGAAGCTCCACTTTGGTGATCATAAACTTCTCGTCTTTGTACCAGAGCATGCTGCTGCGGTAGTGGTTGGCCTGATGCTGGTAGCGATCATTGCTGGCTGGCTGCCAAGCCGCAAGGCTGCGAAGCTTGACCCAATCGAAGCGCTGCGTACCGAGTAATCTAGATAGATACAAAGAGCCAAAACCCGCTGCGCGAGGGTAAGCAAAGCGGGTTTTTTGGCTAGTTAAGAGTACTACTACTGTACACCTAACAGGGGTAGAGCGAGAGAAGAGACCTAAAGACAGCTGAGACTTGAAGGCAGAGTGGCTTGCGCTCTTTAATTTTATAACGCTTGTGCTATAATTGGGCAAAAGGGTATAAATAGGGGTATAGCTATGAATGAACACCGCAAAAATTTGCAAGCCGTTCGCTTGTATTTGGCTTGTTTGGGATATTATTAATTATCATTATATTGCTTTGGTGGTGGTGGCCATGGGGCTACAATAGTAGCTTCAAGGGTGTGCGGCCAGACCAAGTGAGCTTGCGCCAGCGCGATGGGAAGATCCAGTGGCAATTTATGAATGGCGCGTGGCAAGATATTGCCTCGGTCGAGGACCTGCGTGGGGCAAAAGGCGAGCAAGGTGCACGCGGCGAGGCCGGAGCGAGCGGCGCACGAGGTGCAGATGGCACCAATGGCCGTGATGGCGCAGACGGTGCACGCGGCCGCGATGGTGCTACTGGTGCAACTGGCAAAAATGGCGCAAATGGTGCCAATGGCGTCAATGGTAAGGACGGGGCAAACGGAGCCAACGGCAAAGATGGTGCATCGGCCGCTAAGGGCGACAAGGGCGAAAAAGGTGACAAAGGCGAGCCCGGCAAAGATGGTAAAGACGGCAAAAATGGTGAAAAAGGCGAGAAGGGCGATGCTGGCCCGAAAGGTGACACAGGTGCCAAAGGCGAGCAGGGCACACCTGGCACACCTGGCGCACAAGGAGAAAAAGGCGTACCCGGCCCAAAGGGTGACCAAGGAGACACTGGGCCGCAAGGGCAACCAGGCCAGCCCGGTCCACAAGGTCCGCAGGGTCAAACTGGCCCAGCAGGTGCCGATGGCCGAACAATCGAGCTCCAGAAGGGTACGCTCTACATCCAGTGGCGCTACACTGGCGAAACAGCCTGGCAAAACCTCATCGCCTACACCGACCTCAAGGGTGAGAAGGGTGATCCCGGCCAGCCCGGCCCACAAGGTGCCCAAGGTATCCAGGGGCAGCAAGGTGCTACTGGACCCAAAGGCCAGGATGGCACCAACGCAACGATTAATGTTACCAACAGCACTCAGCCATGCTCACCAAATATGACTGTCACAGGCAACGGCACATCGCAGCTCGGCCTTACCTTTGCGGGTAGCACGGTGCCGGCGGGTGGCACGGTTGGCCAAATATTGTCGAAGAAGTCGGCCGCAAACTGCGACATGGAATGGAAGAGCCTCCCTCAGATGACCATCTTTACGGCAACGCTTGGCAATGGCAATGGCGGCGTTACGGCTGCGACAATTGCCAAGGATACCTTTGCGCCAGTGCCGCTCAAGACCGTCGTAACAAACAACGGTGGCGGGTCGTGGGATGCCGGGAGTAAATCGTACATTGCACCAAGTGATGGTGTGTACTTGATCCAATCGCGGATTCGCTTGAACGATACATCGTCACCCCGCGGTGTGTACCAGGCTGTCAACGACACAGCCCGCGACACTCCAGAGGGTGTGTGGAGCAACAACCAACAGGGCTACCGCTTTACCATGCCATACACTCGCCTGATGCGGGTAACGGCCGGGACACCGCTCAAGCTTGTCGTCTACTCGGCTGGCCAAGACGCGAATATCACCGATGCAAGCCTCAGCATCGTCAAGATATCAGACTAAACTAGTCAGCCTACTATCAACCCCTACAGAACCAGCTATCATGGCTGGTTCTGTGCTTAGATAAATAGCCAGGAATACCAGCCGATAGTACGCTTGCGAGCAAGGGGGGTGAGGCCAAAAAATAGGAGGCAAGCTGGCAGGGAATGGTGCCCAATGATACCCTGACTGGGCGGGTGGAGCACCCGGAAGTTTTATCGAACAAATTGCCATTACGCTTGGCGTGGTATCTGATATAATATAGTTATGTTAGATATTCGTTATATTCGCGCGCATGCCGACGAAGTGCAGGTAGCAGCGCGCCATAAGGGCTATGAGGTGTCCATCGCTAAGCTTCTTGCGTGCGACGATCAGCGCCGGGAGCTCCAGCAGCGGGTGGATGCTGTGCGCACCACGCGCAACGAGACGGCCGCTCAAATGAAGGGCGGCAAACCCAGCCAAGAGCTCATCGCTACAGGCAAGGCACTCAAAGCCGAGCTCGCCACACTAGAGGAAGAGCTGCGCACCATAGAGAACAACTTTTTTACTCAGCTTGAGGCAGTGCCAAATATCACCCTGCCAGACGTCCCACTGGGCGGCGAGGCAGACAGTGTGGAGATCAAGCAGTGGGGCAAGCGGTGTGAGTCGGCGCAAGATCACCTCGACTTTGCTAGGAGCCGGGGCTGGCTCGACTTTGAGCGCGGTGCTAAGGTGGCTGGCACAAAGTTTTACTATGTGCTGGGCGACCTCATGCTGCTCGAGAATGCCATCTACCAATATGCCCTCAATTTCCTCGTGAGTAAAGGCTTCCGCCCCATGACGGTGCCGCACATGGTGAGTGGCCGCGTGGCGCGTGGTTCGGGCTTTGCACCCAAGAGCGATAAGGAGAGTAACGAGTACTTCATCGAGGGCGAAGACACCATGCTCATTGGCACAGCCGAGGCCCCGCTGACGGGCTTCCATGCCGATGAGATCCTAAGTGAGAAGGACTTGCCGCTCCTCTACGCTGGCTACAGCCCCTGCTATCGCAAAGAGGCTGGCGCTGCCGGGAAGTTTAGCCGCGGGCTCTTCCGGGTGCATCAATTCAACAAACTCGAAATGTATATCTACTGCCTGCCCGAGCAGTCGGCTCAGATGCACGAGAAAATCCTCGCGCTGGAGGAGGAGATTTGGCAAAGTCTGGGCGTGCCATACCACGTGGTGAATATCGCGGCGGGAGACCTGGGTGCGCCAGCTGCCAAGAAGTATGACATCGAGTATTGGTCGCCCGTTGATGGCGCCTACCGCGAGCTCACCAGCTGCAGCAACTGCACTGACTTCCAAGCCCGCAACCTCGGTATCCGCGTCCGCCGGGCCGATGGCTCGCTCCAGGTGGTGCATACCCTCAATGGTACCGCAGTGAGCTTGGCTCGCGCACTCGTAGCGATTATCGAGAATTATCAAACAACTGATGGCCAGCTCCGCGTGCCAACGGTGCTGCAGCCATATCTGAACAACAGGGAGGTACTCTAGATGGGGCGCACAATCAGAAAAATGAGTCGCAAGGGCTATGCCAAAGTTGCTAAGCCGCTTCTCTTCCGGCGGCAGCCCGATGCAGCGCACCAGTCGATGCTCTGGACGGCGCGGGCACTGCATGCCATCCGGGGTGAGCAGCTCCTTAGCGGCTGGCGCTATAAGAACCCTCGCCTCGAGCAGACTATTCTTGGCCTCAACTTTGTTAATCCCATCGGCCTGTCTGCTGGACTGGATAAAGATTTTGATCTGCCCCCTGTGGCAAAGAAAATTGGTTGCGGCTTTGAGATTGGTGGCTCGGTAACAGCCGTGCCTTGTGAGGGTAACCCCAAGCCGTGGTTTCGTCGCTTGGCTAGTGAGCAGTCGATCGTCGTCAATGTTGGCCTGGCCAATCGCGGCGTCGCCAAGGCGATCGAGCAGATCCGCGGCTACTCACCACGGGTCTGGCGCGACTTTCCGCTCAGCGTATCCGTAGCCAAGACGAACAGCCCCAAGCAAGTCCGCCCCAAGCAAGCAATTGCCGACTACTGCGACAGCCTTCGCCAGCTTGAAGCAGCTGGTTGTGCACCACTGTACGAGATTAACATCTCCTGCCCTAATGCCTATGGTGGCGAGCCCTTCACGACGCCCGCTCGCCTCAAGAAGCTCCTCACTGCGGTGGATGAGCTAGAGCTCTCGCGCCCCGTCTTTATCAAAATGCCAACAGATAAGACGTGGACGCAGTTTGCCAAACTACTCTCTATTATCGATAAGCATAATGTCGCGGGCCTGACGATCGGCAACCTCGTCAAAGATCGCAGCAAGCTCACTGACCCAAGTGTCTTGCCTGACGATACTCCCGGTAGCCTTAGTGGCCGGCCAGCTCAGGCCATTACCACGCGGCTTATCCACAAGACGTATGCACTGTATGGTGACCGCTTTGTCATCATTGGTGTGGGCGGCGTCTTTACGGCGGAGGATGCATACGAGAAGATTCGGGCTGGCGCGAGCCTCGTCGCGCTGGTGACGGCGCTGATGTTTGAAGGACCACAGGTCGTGGGCGATATCAACGAAGGCTTGGTGGAGCTGCTCGACCGAGACGACTACGTCTCTATTAGTGAAGCAATTGGTGCGGCGCACCGCAAGTAGGGGAGCCAGTGGCGTCCGAAGCAAACGGCCCACGCGTTGAGCATTTCGCTTCTCCCATGCAGTACGCAGCAGCGTGGTTTGGCCAAGCGGTGGTGCGGCACATTACTGGTGCAGCGTTTGCCCGCGCTGCGCAGTGGGAGGCAGTAGAAACTCATGTCCTTCCTGCGCGGCAGCATAATAGGCCTGCAGTAGAGTACCGAGCTGCCCAATATGTTGGTACATATGCGAGGGAAGATTACCCGCTCCGCGACACAACACTGATCGTTTCTGGCTATGTTGACCGCACAGCCGACCGCTGTGTGGGCGGCCAAGCGGTTGACGTGTATCGGCTAACGGGCCAAACAAGCGCCTACCGCCTCATGATCGATCGCCAGACGGCGCAGCCATATGTGGCGATCTTGCCCCAGCTCAGCTTGATGACCTGTCGACCGAGCCACAGGCTGGGGCTGTGCGCAGCTTCGTTCCAGTCGATAGTCTACGACGGGTTGGCCGCCTGATAGAAGCGCTCAATAGCCTTGCAGCACACACCGTTGAGGTAGAGGCGAAGTACCAGACATTGCTGCGCTACCGCAATCAGCAAACGTAAAGTAGCGTAGCGACACAGCTCGGCTCACAGCCATTTGACATTACTCACAATATACTGCACTATAGGACGAAAGCATTGCAACAAAGGAGCAAGAATGAACGAAAAACAGCCACCAGCAAACGGAGAGCGGCAAGACCCGTCAAAATTGGCAGACCGGCTGCAAGAAAAGCTCAGCCGTATCTTAACAGAAAGACCCTTCGAGTATGCATGGTGGAGGCAGAGTGCTTTGCAGGAGCGTCGTATCCAAACCAACCCAGAGCTCAGCAAAGATGGTGAAACCAACGCCACCGAGCGTACGATATTCTTGACAGGCCCCGAGGGCGAGTATATAGCGGTATTTGGCGTTGTGCCCTATAGTCTACCAGTTGTTTGGGGCCCGACTGTCGCTATTATGGCGCCTGATAGTAATGATTGGGTGGTGTATCGCTGTGGGGCGGATGCCAACGATAAATGGCAGGTCGTGCGCATCCACGGCACAGGCACCGAGCAGTACGACGGTGGAGAAGAATACACCTTATTCCAACCCACAGAGGGTGAGCATCCCTCGCACAAGAATGCCGACGCACAAGAGCTGAGAGGCCTGATGAAGTTGATAGATACATCACACTGCCACACAGGACACCACCTAAGAGCAAAGAGACTGAAGCCTTGCTCGACCAGATTAAAAAGCTGCGCGAAGAGGTAGCCTATCAGCTAAGCTCGCTAGCCAAACGTCTCTACCTGCGCTGATAATTTGCCCATAACAACCCCTGTTTTCTCCTCAACCATGCTATACTATAAGCACAAGTTGCTAACACGAAAGGGGTCAGCATGATCGCAAACATCGACATTACCGGTATTGGCAAATACTCGCCAGACGAGCCAACCAAAAAATACATCCGCAAGAAGATCGGTGCGCTCGACCGCATGGTGTCGCGCCACGCCCGCAAGACTGTGAGTGCTATGGTGCGCATCGAGGAGATCAATGGCGAGCATGGCAATAAGTATGAGGTAGAGGTGGTCATTACCGTGCCAGACCAAACCATCAAGGCCAAAGACTCCACACTCAACGTCCTGGCTGCTACCGACATCGTCGAGCGCAAACTGGCTGGCCAGCTGCGCAAATACAAGCAAAACCAGCTGCCGCACCTCGGTCGCCGTGGCCTTCTCGCTCGCTTCAAACGCAGCTTCGAGCGCGAGCAGGATCACCCTGCGGAGTAGACAAAGCCTTCACTCACAAAAGACCAATGCTCCGGAGAGTGTTGGTCTTTTGTTGTACCTCAACTTTAGAACCTACTATAAGAATGACCTTCCGCTGCAAATGTTTTGATTAAAGTTTATAGTATAATAATAAATATGACAGATAAAGAAATGCCGCGTACAAAGCTAGACGAACTACAAGAAGAGCTGATTACCCTTATGAATGGGGGGGGGCGGTGCTGAGCCTAGCGCAGCACAACACGAGCATGCCCTGCGAAGTAAAGCACGGAGAATGGGGCGTTTTGCCGTCCTATTGTGTGGCATATTCAGAGAAGCGGCACGCGAGGGACGTGCACAGAATCCGAAGATATTGAGCGCGTATTCGGTATTGGTCGATCCAATCGTACCAGCACCAGGAAATATCTATCCACCCAAGGACACTCCCATACCACAATCTCCCCATCACGACCCGCGGGATGATGCGATGGATCGCGAACTCTAAGATAACCAGTGTCGTTAGTAATATGAGCAACTCCAGCTCTGTGCCCTTCCCAAACGGCCGCAAACCCGGTATAATGAGAGGAGTTTTTTGAATTGAATGGCCGCTTAGAGAGGAAAGCGAGGGAAGTTTGACACCATGGCAACAACACAGCAAAAAGCACTGACGAAGATTTTTGGCGATCCGCAGAAGCGGATCTTGAAGCGTCTGCAAAAGAAGGTAGACGAGATCAACAAGCTTGGGCCCAAATACAAGGCACTCTCGGATGAGGAATTAGCCAAGCAAACGGAGGTACTCAAGCAGCGCCTGCACAAGAAGGGTACGACGCTTGATACCATCTTGCCCGATGCCTTTGCAGTGGTGCGCGAGATGGCCGACCGGGTGATTGGCGAGCGGCACTATGATGTGCAGCTGATTGGCTCGATGGTGCTGCACGAAGGCAACGTGGCCGAGCTCAAGACTGGTGAAGGTAAAACCCTGATGTCCACTCTGGCAGCATATCTCAATGCGCTCGAGGGCAAGGGTGTGCACGTCGTGACCGTCAACGACTACTTGGCGCAGCGTGACGCTGGCTGGATGGGGCAGATCTACAGCGCTCTGGGCATTAGCACCGGTGTGATCATTAACGAAGCGTCCTTCCTCTACGATGGCACGTACACCAATGAGAACCATACCGACCCACGCATGCAAAAGCTCCGCCCCTGTACACGGCGCGAGGCCTATGAGGCAGACATTACCTATGGGACAAACAACGAGTTTGGCTTCGATTATCTGCGCGATAATATGGTCAATGAGATTAGCCTGGTGCGCCAGCGCGAGCTCAACTTTGCCATTGTGGACGAGGTGGATTCCATCTTGATCGACGAAGCGCGTACCCCACTCATCATTAGTGCGCCTGCAGCTGAGAACCCTGATAGCTACTACCAATTTGCCAAGATTGCTGCCAAGCTTGTGCCGGAGGACTATCGCCTCGACGAAAAGCACACCAGTGTGGCACTAACAGACAGTGGCATCGACAAAGTGCAAAAACTCCTTGGTATAAAAAATTTGTACACCCCCGAGTATGTCCGCAGTGTCTACCATATCAACCAAGCGCTGCGTGCCCAGACGCTCTTCCATCGAGACAAAAACTATGTGGTGACCAATGATGGCGAGGTTATCATTGTCGATGAGCACACTGGCCGCCTCAAGATCGGTAACCGCTACAACGAAGGTCTCCACCAGGCGATCGAAGCCAAAGAAGGCGTACCCGTCCAGCAAGAGAGTATGACGCTGGCAACTATTTCCTTCCAGAACTTCTTCCGCCTATATAAGAAGCTCAGTGGTATGACTGGTACGGCCTTTACTGAGGCAGAGGAGTTCCAGCAGATCTATAGCCTGGATGTGGTGGTAGTGCCGCCCAACAAGCCAATTACCCGCAAAGACCACCAAGACCTTATCTACAAGACCGAGAAGGCCAAGCTCAAAGCCGTGGCAGCCGCCATCAAGAAGTACCATGAGCAAGGCCGGCCGGTGCTGGTGGGGTCGGGCTCGATTGCTAAGAATGAGCTGATCGCCCAGTGGCTCGACAAAGCGGGCATTACATATGAGATCCTCAATGCTAAGAATAATGAGCGTGAGGCCGAGATTGTAGCGCACGCTGGTGAGAAGGGTGCCGTGACGCTAGCGACAAACATCGCGGGGCGTGGCACAGACATCAAGCTTGGGCCGGGCGTGAAGGAACTTGGTGGCTTGGTGGTGATCGGCAGCGAGCGGCATGAGTCGCGCCGGATCGACAACCAGCTGCGTGGCCGTGGTGGCCGCCAGGGCGACCCAGGCGACACCCAATTCTACGTCTCGACCGAAGATGACCTGATGCGGATCTTCCAGGGTGAGCGCATTGCTGGCCTGATGGAGCGCCTTGGGGTAGAAGAAGATATGGCCATCCAAAACAAAGCGGTCAGCAAGACGCTCGAGGCAGCGCAAAAGCGGGTCGAAGGCTTTAACTTCGATGCGCGCAAAAATGTTGTTCAATACGACAACGTCATCAACCGCCACCGCAAAGTGGTCTACACTGTGCGGCGCAAGATCCTCGATGGCGACAACATCAAGCCAGAAATTCAGCGCCTGCTGCGCACTGCAGTAGAGAGCCTCACAGAGGTACCAGCCAAGCAAAACCCCAAGTTTGCTGAGGAGTTTGGCGCAATATTCCCACTGGACAAAGATGAGATCAAGAAATCGGCGCCGAAAAGCGCGATCGCGTCCGCACCAAGATGGCACTTGATGCGGCGAAAAAATTGTATCAAGATAAAGAAGACGAGCTGGGTAGCGAGCTACTGCGTGGCATCGAGCGCGAGGTGTACTTGCAGGTGCTCGACACGCTGTGGATGCAGCACCTAGAGAATATGCAGCACCTGCGTGAAGGAATCCACTGGCGCAGTGTGGGTCAGCGCGACCCGCTGGTGGAGTACCGCGCAGAATCGCAAAAGCTGTTCGACAGCCTGCAGGCTAACCTCCGGGCTGAGGTTCTCCACGCGATCTACCAAGTGCGCAAGACCGACGCCATCACACGTGAGGCAACGGACGACGAGCATGATACCGAGCTTACCCGTCTGGCCGAAACCTCAGTGGAGCGCGGCGTGAATGAGATCACGAGTGGGGAAGCGAATCGTGACCACGACTTTACCAAAACAAAAGCGGCACCAACTACTGCCGACGTCAACCGCAAACGTAACGCCGCCCGCAAGAAAAAGAAAGCCCAGCGGCAGAATCGCAAAAAGAATCGCTAGATGCAACACACAGTAACAGAGGTCAGGCTAAACAATGGTGCCCGTGGCCTTCTCATCGACGTGCCTGGCGCAACCGTGATGAGCTTTCAGTTCCAATTCCGGGCGGGCAACCGCTACGTTGCGAGCAAGGACATCTACGAGACAGCACACATCATGGAGCACATGGCCTTTGGTGCTAATGCCCAGTTTGCGAGTGAGCACGAGTACGAGGCGGAGTTTATCAAAAACGGTGCCTACCACAATGCCTGGACGAGCGACCTGTCCATGGTGTATGTGGCGGACTGTGCGGACTTTGAGTGGGAGCGTATTTTGCAGTTGCAGCAGGTGGCCATCACCCAGCCAAAGTTCAACCAGACGGAGCTCGAGGCTGAGAAGGGTAATGTGCGCAGCGAGCTTGTCGGCTATCTCAACAACCACAACCGAGTGCTGTGGCCCAAGATCCAGCAGCTGCTAGGGAATGACATCTACACCTTCCACCAGCGCGTACGCACCATTGCTCACGTGCAGCTGAGCGATATTCAGGAACACTACCGGCGTACCCACACTAGCGACAACCTTCGCTTTGTCATTGCTGGCAAAATGGCGGGGCGCAAGGCGCAGATCAAGCGTATGCTCGAGAGCTGGCAACTGCCGCGTGGTGAGCGCTTTGCGGTGCCGCACGACGAACTTCACAGTGGTAAGCCTACCCTCATCCGTCGCAAAGAGGCCAGTAACCTCACCTTTGGCTGGTCGATGGAGATCCCGCGCGAGCTCAACGATAAAGAAGACGCTGCACTCGACTGCCTCAACCATATTCTCACGGGCACTATGCATTCGCGCATCTTTGGCAAGGCGCGCAAGCAGGGCATGGCCTATGGGATGTTTAGTGATGGCTCGGTGGGTAAGTATGAGAGCAGCTGGGACTTTGGTGGCGAGGTGGAGTGCGACAAGGCAGAGCGGCTCTTTGCTTTGATTGTCAGTGAGCTCCAAGCGGTGCTGCGTGGTGAGATTACCGAGGCAGAGCTCGAGGCAGCCAAATCCTATGGCCTGGGGCGTTACCAAATGGGGGCGCAAACAGTAGCACAGATTAGTGGATTCTACACCAGCCGCTTCTTCTGGGATGGCTATGTGAAGGACTATGCCAAGGTGCCGCAAGAGATCAAAGGTACGACCCTCGAGCAGATGAACGCCGTAGCACGTGAATTCATTGCCGCTAACACCTGGGCACTCGCTGGTGTGAGCAGCGGCGAGCGCAGCGACATTGTGCGGCTGGGAGAGCAGCTGGAAGGGCTGTTTGCACAGAGGTAGAAACACCTCAGCTTAATATACTTGCCTGTTTTTTACACAGTGATAGTCGAAGCTTTTGACGGTGGCACTTTGTCTGTTGGCAGATAAAAACTTGATCAAATTATTTTTGCTATTTTTTAGTGGAGGTATGAGACACGAAGGCAGGCAGAGAAGCACTTGCATTTATTAGACTGCATTGTATTATTAAAAGTAATAGCAAAGGAGAACAACGCATGAGTGACGTCAATCCAACCAACAGCGCAAGTTACCGCCCTGGGGATGAAAAGCTTGGCTACAACAAACCTATCACGCTCACTCTGACCGACAGAGAGTGTTCAGACATAATGGACGTAATTACTGAGTTTGCAATGGGTGGATTTTCCCCTTCCGACGAAGACTGGGAGTGGCTGGAAAAAGTCATGGGAATGGCAACCCGGGACAGCCTGATAGAAATCAGTCATAAAATTGGCAAGTTTCGTCGCAGTCAGGCTGAATCTAATAAACCACAGTAGTCGCATACTTTAAACAACCTTTACAGGTACAGGAGTCGCTAAAACAAGCGATAACAATCCATAGTGTCATCATAGTGTCATGCCGTCACACACATTAGCACGTACTTTATATGAGGAATGGTTATGAGCGAGGAAGCACAGGCCGACATCCAGAAGTACGGCTACAACCCTAAGGATATGCCCGATTGCTTCCTCCCCGATAACTTTGACGAAGTATCGACATACATGGCACAAGGCATAGCGTGCTGGCTTCTCAGTTTACTCTAGCCTAACATACAGCCGACCACAAACGGTCGGCTGTATGTGCTGGTTGTGCGCTGCGTGTTTAGGCGGCGCGGTACACTGCCATCTTCGCGTTGAGCAGCTTGTTCATCTCGGTGAGGCTACCCTCCTTCTTGTGGAGGACACCGTCGTCGATGACGTATGTCTCGGCCTTGCTATCTCTGTTGTCGGGCATCTTGGGCGCAGTGTTTTGCCCGCTGTACTTGCTGCGGCTGGTTAGGTCGCTGTGAGTGCGGTAGTATTGAGCGGCTTTGAGGCGGTGGTCTTTGACCTTTTGGTAATACGTAACGTATTCGGTGCCAAGCTTGCGTGCGTTGTCATTTTCGCTGATGTTTTGCATTTTTTTGGCTTGCTCGATGCACGAGCCATAGGTCTTGCTTGCTTCCTTTTCGATCTCGCTATCGGTTAGTGCAGGAGCGCTCGTAAGCGCTGCACTGCCGCCCTTGCGGAAGTCAAAGTTCAGAATTTGGCGGTTCAGCGTGCTGGTATCGGCGCACTCTTTGATAAAGGTGGCGACGGTGGAGTAGTAGCTAGGCAGCTTGCCCAGTGCAGTAACGGCTTCGTCCGTCTCGTGCTTGTACTGCTCGTATGCACGCTTGATGTCTTCGTCGTGCACGGCGCGTGAGCTACCAAGCTTGCTTATGAGTTCTTTGCGGTTGTCTGCAAATGCCTTGGTATCGATCGTCTCGCCACGAGAGAGTGGCTGCAGCAAGCGATCCTCGGTGCGGCTATGGCTGCGGATGAGCGCCTGGGCGTCTTGCAAGTCTTTGCGGCTTGGTGGTGCCGACTGAATGGCCACTACAATAATAATGACAATAAGCAGCACGAGGCCCACCGCGCCAGCAATCAGGCCATACAGCAGTTTCTTGTTTGCTAGCAATGGGTTACCCAAGTGGGGCGGTGTATTGCTAGGCTGCGATGTGTTCATATTCATTGTGTTCGTTGGCGAGGTCATAGCTGGTTGGTTATGGCTAGGAGTGGGCTGAGTGTCCATTGCTTGTGTCCTTTATCTTCGTTGTAGATACTAAATTAACTATAGACTATATATTATAGCAATAGTTGCAGTGAGCGCAAATTGACGGAGGAAGAGCTGTTGCGGTCTGTTGCATATAGTGATGTGCTAATGCGCGTGGTATACAAGAAACAAGCGAAAAAGCAATAATACCGCTATGAGAGATAGCGATCATTAATAAGGAAATGGTGAGGGAGTGTCAAAGACAGGGGCGGCATAGTACATCCTCTGACCTCTGTGGATTCTGTATCCTGGCCGCTGTGTATGCTATAATGGCGGTATGAAAGTTGCGATTGCTGGGTACGACGTTGAGGGTCGTGCAACATATGATTATGCGCGGCAGGTGTGGCCTGCAGCGGAGATTGCGATAGCCGATGAGCGGCGCATTACTGATGTGCCGTCTGGGGTGGTGGATGTATTGACGGGCCCCGATGCCTTTGCTCAGCTGGGCGATGCCGATATCGTCATGCGCACCCCTGGATTGGCACCGTGGCGGATCGAGACGGATGGGACGGTGTGGTCGGCCACGAATGAGTTCTTCGCACGCTGCCCCGCGCCGATCATTGGCGTGACAGGCACGAAGGGCAAGGGTACAACGGTGAGCCTCATCGCTGCTATGCTGCAAGCCCTTGGGCGCACCGTCCATGTGGTGGGTAATATTGGCCGGCCAGCCTTGGCACAGCTGGGGCAGATTAGCCCAGATGATGTGGTGGTGTATGAGCTGAGTAGCTTCCAATTGTGGGATGCCGAGCGTTCACCGCAGATCGCGGTAGTGCTGATGATTGAGCCCGACCATCTCGACAAACACGTTAATTTTGCCGAGTATGTCGATGCCAAGGCGAACATTCGGCGGCACCAGCGGCCAGGCGATGTGTGTATTTATCATCCGAGCAATCCATATGCCGCGCAGATTGCTGAGTCGCTTGACACGGACGTTGCGCGTGGCAGCCTGGGTACGCCACCACCAGCGTATCGCTATGGCACGCCAGACGATGGGCTAGTGTATGTGAAGGATGGCGCCTTTTGGCAGGGTGAGCGGCGGCTTTGCGCAACAGACCGCCTACAATTGCCAGGTGCGCACAATATTGAGAATGCCTGTGCTGCGCTGAGCGCAGTGCTCGCCTTCGATCCGCAGGCTGTGCCGCAGCGTCTAGCGGAGGGGCTGGCGAGCTTTACTGGTTTGCCACATCGCTTAGCCTTCGTAGCAGAGCAGGATGAAGTACGTTATTATGATGACAGTATTGCTACCACACCGGGCAGTGCCATTGCAGCGCTGCGTGCCTTTGCGGAGCCCAAAGTTCTCATCGTTGGTGGGGCAGACAAAGGTGGTGATTACGAGCCACTCGCACAAGAGGTGTATGATCAGGGTGAGTCTGTCCGCGCTATCATTACTATGGGAGCGAATGCTTCGGCGATTGCAGCGGTATTACAAAACTATGATGTTGCTGCACCTATCACAACACTTGGTAGTGTGCCTATGACAGAGGTCGTGGATACCGCTAAGCAGCAGGCTAAGCCTGGTGATGTCGTCATCCTAAGCCCCGCTGCCGCGAGCTTTGACCAATATCATAGCTATGCCGACCGTGGTGAGCAATTTATTGCAGCAGTGCAGGGCAGTGAAGCATAAGCCGCTTCATCCTCGCGCTTTCCATAGCCAAATCGGTATAAGAGCAAATATCTCTCCAGTATGTTCATTTCTTACGTAGGAATTGTTCGCAGCTATGATGAGCAGTTTCCGTTTTGAATGAAATAATGGAACTGGCGAAGTAGAGTGCTATTTTGCGATTGAGCAGAATATACTATAATAGATTACAAACAATTGTGTAAGCAATACAAGATAAGGAATCGATAATCCAATGGATCAACAACCGCACACCAACTCACCGCAGCCTGCAGCTGCGCCGCAGTATAGTAAGGGGCAGCTCGCCGTGGCCCGCGCCAATATGCCCAGTGACAACACTGTGCTGGCAGTTACCTTTATTGGCTTCTTTTTTATGACGTCGGCGTATTTTATTTTTACGGCGCTGGCTGATCACTTCCATGCAGAAGAAACTAGCGTGATGACAGAGCAAGTCCCACTTTGGCTGAGGCTTATTATTGCTTTGTTTAGCGGTGCTATCCTCTTTGGCGTCATCCTTCTTGTCGGGATGTTTTTCATCCGGATGGAGCGGCAGAAGATGCTGGGTAATGCTATGCAAGTAGAGTATAGTGATTATGCTTGGCTGCGCGACTGGGCCAACGTCACAGCGGCCGACCTCGGTTTGCCACGGGTAGAGATCTTCGTCACGCAGAACCCGGTCATCAATGCTTATGCCTTTGGCTTTATGAATCCATACTGTATTGTGCTGCATTCTGGTTCGATTCGCTACCTCACGCCCGATGAGCTCAAGGCAGTCGTTATTCACGAGATGGGGCATATTAAGTACAAGCACACCATAGCGATGCTGTATCTGCAGCCATTCTTGGCGTTGCCGTTCGTTTCCTCGGTGTCTGGCTGGCTAGCGGGCTTTTGGCAGCGCCGCACCGAGTATACGGCCGACCGCTTGGCACTGACCTACACCGAAGATCCAGAGCTCGTCAAGAATGCGCTTGTCAAGGTGCACATTGGCCCTGACGTGGCGGAGGGCATGAACGAAACTGCTCGCCAGTGGCAGCGCTACACCGCTAACCGGCCAATGAACCGCTTTGCCCAGACCTTGAGCGACCATCCATACCTCGTGCGCCGGCTTGATCACATTGATGAAATGACTGCCAAGCTCCTCACGCCCCAAGCACCAGCTGCACCAACTCAGCCCACAACGCCAGTCCAACCGCAGTAGGGGAAGCCGCGAGGCGACACAATGCTGTTTATATGAGAAGCCACTATCCATACGATAGTGGCTTCTCGGTTTTGCTCGATGTATTGCGATAGTGGAATAGCAGCGAGACTTCGCACTTTACTGAAACAAAGATAACGGAGTGAGCGAGCGCGCCGCAATACTCTGTGATATGTGTGGCCAGCAATGCTTTGTGCCGTATAGTAGAGCCAGCACTCCAGAGTGCGGTATAATAGACGTATGCAACCACTCAAAAAGCGCGCCGCACAGCTCCTCGCCGATATTCTCGATGCGATCCATCGTTTGCAGATTACTGACAAAGCTGCTCAGCTTACTCAGCTTGAGGCGCAGCTGGCCGACTCGCAAATTTGGGCCAATCCAGCCCACGCCCAGCAAGTGTCGCGCCAGGCGGCAGCCCTGCGAGGGCAGATAGAGCCATGGCAGGTGCTGCAGGCTCAGGCGAGCGACATTGTGGAGCTCATGGATCTTGGCGATGATTCGATGATACCAGAGTTTGAGCAGCAGCTTGCCGCCCTCGAGCACGACTACCAAGCACGCCACCGCGACCTCCTCTACAGTGGTGAGCACGACGACCAACCGGCTATTATTAAGATTAGCGCTGGAGCTGGCGGTACCGATGCTCAGGATTGGGCAGCAATGCTTGAGCGGATGTATCTGCGCTTTGCTGAGCAGCATAGCCTCCAAACAGAGCTCCTCGAGCGCTCGACGGGCGAAGAAGCTGGCATCAAGAGTGCGACATACAGCCTCCATGGCGCGTATGCCTATGGCCAACTGCGCAGCGAGCATGGCGTGCACCGCCTGGTGCGGCTGAGTCCATTTAACGCCGATCATTTGCGCCAGACAAGCTTCGCTTTGGTGGAGGTGATGCCAGAAATCGCTGAGCCCGAGCAGGTGCAGCTTGAGGACAAAGACCTCCGGATCGACGTCTACCGCAGTGGTGGCAAGGGTGGGCAGGGCGTTAATACGACCGACTCGGCGGTGCGCGTTACCCATTTGCCAACTGGTATCGTCGTTGCGATTCAAAACGAACGCAGCCAGATCCAAAACCGCGAGACGGCTCTCACCATCCTGCGCTCGCGCCTCGCTCAGCTCCAGCACGAGCAGCAAGCCGCCAGCCTTGCTGACCTCCGCACCGGTGAGTCTGCCAGCTGGGGTGCGCAGATCCGCAACTATGTGCTCCACCCCTATACCCTCGTCAAAGACACCCGCACCAAACACGAAGCCCACGACGCCCAAGCTGTCCTCGACGGCGCCATCGACGGCTTTATAGAGGCATATTTGGCGATGGGGGTGGGGGAGAAGTAAAAATCAACACCATATTATCACTCCTATTCTCAGGTAAACGACTCCACAAGATGATAAAATCACAACATTTTTGTATATAACACTGTTGACATATAAGCTAATAGAGTAATAGAGTAATAGAGTATCCCTCCCGCATAGGTTGTAGGTTGATACGTATCTTACAATGTAGTGGTTACATAGCCTCAAGATACTACTCGATTGCTAAGCTCTCTTTTTTGCTACCATCAACACGTTATGTTGCATGAGTTCTTTGCCTTCGTTGCAGAAGTATCGGGATACTTCTGTTTTGTTTTTTGTATGGTGATAAGAAAGAGAGCTTAGCAAAGAGTTAGGCTCGTGTTGCACCTCACAGAGGTGCAGAGAGGAGTCCATCATGGACCGCGTGAATATCGCTGTTTGGGATGCTATAGTTTCGCTCGAAATGCACCCCGACAGGTCTATAAGTGAATCGGATCTCCCTGTTGACCTCTGTCCGCATGAGCGGAAGGAACTTCTTATGCGGCTCGCGCAGTCAGGCTTTCAGGCCTATATCAGAGAGTCTTATACCTCTGGTCAGATCAAGACAACCTTGATCACCGAGAGACAGAAATAACCACTACTACGCCCCGCGAAGATAATATAACTATTATTTTCGCGGGGCAACTCACCGTGATTTTTGTATTTTTGTTATTTTGTAGGATAAGTTATCTGCGACTATACTTTGAGGTGTGTGATAAGTAGTGTCTAATTAACCACGTAATAATCATAACAGTGGTGTAATGTACCGATGCGTTGCAACATGTAAACAATCTCGTCTTCAGATGTGGCCATATGCTATACTGGTATAGTGATATTGTTAGACAGAGTAACCAAACGGTATGATAAGGACGCCAAGCCGGCGCTCGATCGGGTAAGCTTGCATGTCGAGCCCAATGAGTTCGTCGTTATTATTGGCACGAGCGGGGCGGGTAAGAGCACGCTACTCAAGCTCCTTACCCGCGAAGAAAAGCCCACAACGGGTAAGATTGTAGTCGGTGGTATCGACTACGACACCTTGAAAGATAAGCATATTCCACTGCTGCGCCGCAAGATTGGTGTGGTGTTTCAGGATTTTAAGCTGTTGCCGCAGCGCACCGTTTTTGAGAACGTCGCTTTTGCGCTGGAGATTGCAGGTATGAGCAACCGCGAGATCAAGAACACGGTGCCTAAGGTGATCGATCTCGTCGGCCTCCGGGGTAAAGAGAAGCAATTTCCGCACCAGCTCAGTGGTGGTGAACGCCAGCGCGTGGCGATTGCCCGTGCCGTTGTGCGCCAGCCCAAGATTCTTATCGCTGATGAGCCTACTGGTAACCTCGACCCTAAGCATAGCTGGGATATCGTCCGTTTGCTCGAGAAGATTAATAAATATGGCACCACCGTGCTGCTGACCACCCACAATGTTGAGATCGTTAACCGGCTCAAGCGCCGCGTCATCACCATTGAGCATGGCAAGATCACGCACGACCAAGCCAGAGGGAGTTACCGCCAATGAGCCGCCGCAAAGATACTGCTCGTGCTCTGATGCAGCAAAAGCGCCGCCGTCGCCAGTGGCTGACGTTTGTCCGGATGTGCCACTACGGCGTTAATAACTTTAGCCGCAACGCGTGGCTGACTGTTGCTGCGACGCTTGTGATGACAATTACACTGCTGATCGTCTTTACCACCTTTGTTGCTCAGCGTTCGCTGGCTGATACCGCTCAGGCTATCAACAAGGATATCGACCGCTCGATCTACCTCCGCCCTGATGTCTCGGAGGAGCGCGCTCAGCCAGTACTAGTAAGTTTGCGCCGCCTCAGCAACGTCGAGTCAGTACGCTTTATCAGCACTGAGGAAGCCAAGGAGCAGTTTGCCAAGGCCAACAAGGACGATGAGGCTAAACTGAACGCCCTTAAGGAGGCGACGAATTCACTGCCCGCGACGATCCGTATCACCCTGCATGACAACAACGATACATCGCAGTTGATAGACTTCGTCAATACGAATTCTGCGCTCAAACCACTGATTAGCGCCACCCAAACACCGACCTTTATGAGCCAGCGGCGCAACGGTACGACGCGCATTGCAGAGTGGACGCATATGTCGCAAAAGGCTGGGGTAGCGGCCAGCGTGCTCTTTATTGCTATCTCGTTCTTGATTATCTTCAATACCATCCGTATGGCAATCTTCAACCGGCGCGATGAAATCGAGATGATGAAGTTGATTGGTGCCGACCGTGGCTTTATTCGTGGGCCGTTTTTGGTGGAGGCAGTGGTATACGGGGTGATTGCTGCAGTGATCGCGACTACTCTGGGTATCATCACGCTCTTCCTTTCGGGCGACTCGCTCAAGAAGTGGGGGGTCGCTCTCCAGCCTACAATTAATATGGCAGCATCCTACTGGTGGCTTATTGCTCTGGCAATGATGGCACTGGGCGCGTGCATTGGCGTCATCTCATCGCTAGTAGCCACCCGCCGTTACCTAAAGATTTAGCATTGATACAAAGGAGGCCCTGTGTTGACAAAGCACACACCGCTTGTTACCATAAGAAATATGAAACAATCCACCACATCTGTTTCGCGTGCCCACACTGCTGTGGCCGCACCTAAGAAAACCAAGGGGCTTGCCACCAAGTCGGTCATTGTGGCAGCTGCCGTAATTATGGCACTGAGTACGCCAGTCAGTACCTACCTTGGTGTTACCACCGGGACCGCCTCGGCTGTGTCGCAGGAGGAATACCAGCGGCAGATTGATGCGCTCAACAAAGAGATTGGGCAGTATCAGTCGCAGGCCAAGGAGTTGAACGAGAAGGCAAAGAGCTTGCAAAATGAACTCGAAGTCTTGTCGAAGCAGAAGGCAATGATCCAAGCGCAGATCGACATCAGTCAGAAGAAGCACGACCAACTGCAAGAGAAGATTACCCAGACCAAGCGTGACATCAAGGCTAACCAAGATGCCTTGGGTGACACGCTGGCCGATATGTATGTCGACCGCACCATCAGCCCGCTGGAGATGCTGGCCAGCAGCCGGAGCCTTGGCGACTATGTGGTGGAGCAAGATCGCCGCGATAGCATCCAGACCACGCTGAGCGAGACGATTACCCGGGTCAATAAGCTCAAAAAGCAGCTAGAAGAGCAAAAGAAGGAAGTTGAGCGTGTCTTGGCCGATCAAAAGAACGCCCGCGAAGCCCTCGCCGCCAAAGAGCGCGAGCAAGCTGACCTCCTTGCCCGTACCCAAAACGAAGAAGCAAACTACCAAAAGCTCACCGCCGACCGCGAGAGTGAGAAAGCCCGCGTCCAAAAGGCACAGCAGGATGCTATCCAAGCGGCCATTCGCAACGCTGGTGGCGGTGGCTCGCTCGGTATTACCTCTGGCGATGGCTCGATGGGTGGTTACCCTTGGGCTGGTGGTTGTACCGTCGATGCTAATGCGTTGTCGCACGGTGGCGCGTCCGGTGGCGGTGAGGACCCACTGGGCTATGGCTGCCGCCAGTGTGTGAGCTACACCGCCTGGAAGACCTACCAAAAGACTGGCTACGCGCCACGCTACTGGGGCAACGCCAACATGTGGCCAAATGCTGCTCGCAACGCTGGTTTCTCGACGGGCCGCACTCCACGAGCCAACGCCCTTGGCGTCATCTCGGCAGGGCAGTATGGACACATCGTCTATATCGAAGGCTACGACGCTGGCAGCAACACTGTCCGCATTAGCCAGTTCAATTACTTCAATGCCGGCGGCCCTGGCTGGGGTCACTACAGCGAAATGACGGTGCCTGCTAGTACGTACGATACGTATATTTATCTGTAGAAGAGAGCACATAGCGCAAACGACCACCCAAGTAACGGTGGTCGTTTTTTGGTGGGTGGAACTCTTGGGACCTACGCTGCAGATAGGGTAGGCTGGTGTGGGGTGTCGGCCTGGGTAATGGCTATATCAGTGGTAGTGCTTGTCTCAGGCGGGCCAACCCGGTACCCATACTGGTTATACTCTGTGCCAATTGGATCATCGCTCTCGCAGCGCCGGAGGGGTTTAATATCAGTGGGCAGCTGGGCGATGTAGCTGTTGCTAAAGGCGGCGCGTGCATCGGCCTGGGCCATATGGGCCAGTAGGGCAAAGAGCTCTTTGACGTTGCTGACTGCTTCGCTTGTGCTGGGTGGCTTCTCACCGCCGTAGGTAAAGCCATGCTGCTCCTGTGCCAAGAGGTCTTGATCAAAACCGTGGCTGCAATCGCGGCAGTCTAGACAGCGCTCATAGAAATAATGCACCGAGTAGGTAATCTCACTATGTGTGATGGTGATGGGCGGCTGGTCACCACGGGCGCTATTTCTCATCCCGGCAATGATGCGTGTGAGGCTGTCGATGACACCGTGGAGGATTTGCTCGCGCTGGTGGCGTTCGCGGTCGATAGTACGCATGGCATCGAGCCCCTCGCTGCTTTTGTATGGGGTAGTAGATTCGCGCACAAGCGCAAGATGCCCAACCTGGCAAGCCTTGGAGGCAGACTCAACGAACAATGGTGAGCTACACTCAACAGTGGATGGTAACAGGTAAACAGGCGCAGCTTCTGCGCTGACAACGGCAAGAGACATCAGATAACCTCACTCGTTTTGATTAAAGAATGGTAATTGTCTATTATACGAGGATGAGGCAAAAATGCAAGCCTCGGTGTGCTATTCACATTCTTTTGCCACACCGCCCGAGCGTAGTATAATACCATAGTATGGTACAGAGTGACACGGCGAGCGCGAGCCGCTCGAAATATGACTATGATGAACCAAAAAAGCTGACTATCTCGCAGCTAACGGCTTTGCTCATGGCGGTGCTGCTACTGGGGGCTGGCTTTGTGGCAGGGATGTACGCCGACAAGCTCTATGCGGCGATTGCGCCAGTCTTTGGCCTCAAGGTGTCAGCCGATAGCATTGACTTGAGCAGCGTGCAGCAGACCTATCGCAAACTCAAAGCAGAATATGATGGTAAACTGGACGATACGAAGCTGATCGATGGCGCTAATCGTGGCCTAGCTGCAGCTACTGGTGATCCCTACACTACCTACATGGACAAGCAAGAGACCGAGCAGTTCGACCGCAGCCTCAATGGCGAGGTGAGCGGTATTGGCGTGGAGATTGCATCACGGGGTAACCATGCCACAGTAGTGCGCGTCATCGAAGACTCACCAGCGGCCAAAGCAGGCCTGCGGGCTGGCGATATCTTCCGCAGTATTAATGGCCAATCGGTGGAAGGGCAGAACTCTGAGGTAGTGGCCAGCAAAGTGCGGGGCGAGGCTGGTACAACCGTCAAGCTCGTGATGCAGCGCGAGGAATCGACCGAAGAATACACTATTGTCCGGGCCAAGGTGAGTGACGCCAGTGTGCGTAGCCAGATTCGCGACGGTGTGGGTATCCTCACTATTACCCGATTTGATGACCAAACTGGCCGACTTGCGCGCCAAGCGGCAGAGCAGTTCGTCCAGCAGGGGGTGCGGGCTGTGGTGCTCGACCTACGCGACAACGGTGGCGGCTATGTAACGGCTGCTCGCGAGGTCGCAAGCCTGTGGCTTGAGAACAAAGTCGTCGTAGTGGAGAAGTCTGGCGACGTTGTGCGAGACACGGTGCACAGTAGTGGCCAAGCACTGCTCAAGGGGATCAAGACAACTGTCCTCGTCAATGGCAATAGCGCCAGTGCTAGCGAGATCGTAGCGGGGGCATTGCACGACCACAAAGCAGCGACATTACTCGGCGAAAAGACCTTTGGTAAGGGCACGGTGCAGCAGCTATTTGACCTACCTGACGGCCGTAAACTCAAGATCACCGTGGCGCGCTGGTATACGCCCAATGGCCGCAATATCTCGCAGGGCGGCATTGCGCCAGATACTGAGGTTAAAATGAGCACCGATGATCGCAACGCTGGCCGCGACCCACAGCTCGATAGCGCACTACAAAAGTTTGCAGAGTAGACATATATCCAACAAAATGCAAACAATTGTTCGCCAAAAGTATTGTATTTGCCTCGTATCTACGCTACCATAAAGGCATATGGACAGACGAAAGAAAATTCTCTTGGTAGAAGACGACACCGCGTTGCTGGCAGTGTATCGCTCGCGGCTCGAGCTGGAGGGCTTTGCGGTGAGCGAAGTGCACAATGGCGAAGATGCGCTCTCGGCGGTGGTCGATGTTCGGCCAGATCTCATCTTGCTCGATGTAATGATCCCCAAGATCAGCGGCTTCGACGTGCTCGATATCCTGCGCAATACCCCAGACACTACCAACGTCCGCGTTATCATGCTGACAGCACTGAGTCAGCCCAAGGACAAAGAGCGGGCCAAGCAGCTGGGAGTGGATGACTACCTCGTCAAGTCGCAAGTGATGATTGGCGACGTAGTAGCCCGCATTAAGTACCATCTGGGCATGAGCCAAGAATAACAGAGGTCAGAACGTTAGAGAATACAGTGTGTGGCTGGTCTACGCTCTTGGGTAATTTTTTCTCAGCATTATTTCGTGGTATGATAAAAAGATGACGGAAAAATATTCGGCATCACTCCCACCACGACAGCCCGAGCACCTCTTGACGCAGCCAATTACAACGGACGGCACGCCAAAAGAGCGTACAACTCATCCCGATACATACATCATTCCCAAGCACGAAAATGTACCGCAGTATTTATGGAATGTACTGCGCAGCAGCGGTCAGCTCGACGAAAGGTGGATTGATAGAGAGATTATCGACAAGGATGGCACGGTGCTAGTGCGGATGACCAAGCTAGTCAACCGAAGCAACATCCATCGACTTGAGAAATGTGTGCCGCTCGCGGTGCTGCAGGAGCAGAACCTCGATTTCACCAATGCATACCTGCAAAGAGCCTATGGCGTGATGGTGAAGGATGGCAGGCTGCAGCCCGTTGCTGATACCACTCATGCGACTACCAGTAGCCAAGAGCAACAAACAGAGATACTGCCAGCTCAAGGTGCTGATACACCAGACGCACCTCGAGTGGGGATAGCGCTCGCCGATAGTCGGGGAGTGTGGCAGCAAAGCGAGCGACGGAGAGGTGGATAATAGCCTACTGGTGCGGCGAGCGACTAAACGATAAAGAGGTAGACACGTCAGACGGGAGCAATATAAGTCACTCTCAAATCTTTTGACTATATGATATATGACAGCAGAGGTAGAGTGAAAGTTATTGATCGTAATCTGAGTCGGATCCATACATAGCTTCGAGCTCTGCATATATGGTGTTTTTCTCACGCTCATGCGGTGGTAGCTCAGGGCGCCGCCAGTGCCGCATCTTGTCTAAGTATTTGTCTGTCATCAGATTTTTGAGTGCAATGGTTGCGAGCTCTGTTTGCCGCTTGATGCGGCGGATTGGCTCGCGGAGGGCATGATCATCTATTTTAATACCATACTGCAGTGCTTTGTCGGTAATAGTGATGTGCTCGTGAGCGTTGCGTATGACATCGTCGATAACCGTTTCGAGCTCTGGTTCACGAAGCTGGTTGCTCATATCCTTATACCAACGCCAGCCGATGGTACAAGAATCACGGCCTCGAAAATGGTTGGGTGGCTGTTTGGCAAGCTCGGCTTGTATAGTAGGATCCAGGCGGCCGCAAAGCCAATCAACATTTAACGAGGGCTTTTGGAGTATATAAAAGTCATGTCGCAGCGTATCTCCTTCATTCAAGTTTTTCTCATCATACGGTATACCAAGCTCGTGGTGCATGTTAAAATTCCATACACCAACGCCGTCAGGAGGGCTCATTGTTTCTGGCATGTTGCCCTTTTCTATATCGTTGTATAAGAGCTGGTGCGTGCTGGCTAGTGGGAGAATAACAAGCTTACCAGCTATACCGCCTACGTGCACCCGTATGTAGTCTTTGGCTGACGCTTCTTTACTGTGGCTACTTGCCTCGTCTGCAACAGTCCATTGTTGGTTCCTTTTGTCGTACATAATACAGTGATTATAGGGTAATGTATGACGCATTACAAGTAGCTTGTGTAATATAGTATGAGTGACCGAGCAATAGCAAGAAAAGAACCGCTCCTTTATGATGAGAGCGGCTTTTCGCTTGTATTTGCGTTATAACACTTACGCTGCGCTAACACACACCTGGGTGCGTGGCTGGGTCTTGCCAGTGAAGGTAGACTTCTTGACTTTCTTGAAGCTGACAACACCACTGTGAGCGGCGTGGATGGTGTAGTTGCGGCTCATGTACGTGCCAGGGCCGGCGATCTTTGTAGCGCCTGTCTGGCGAACGAGGACCTCACCAGCATTGACCTGCTGGCCACCGAAGCGCTTGACGCCAAGGCGCGCCCCAGCGTTATTGTGGACGTTCTTGCTTGAGCCACCTGCTTTGACTTTTGACATATCACTCCTTTAGCTAATATAAACAATCTATACGATTATACGTGAGGGCGTGGGCGAAGTCAAGCGGTGTGGATTGAATAGCAGCCGTAAGAATGCCGACTGTTATAACGCGAGAGAAGAGAGCGGCAAGAGGAGTGCGCAAGCGAGCAAGACATTGAGCTGTAGGCATGACAAAAAGGGGACAAAACATCGACGGTGACGCAGATGGGCTGTAGCACTAACTGAGCAGAGTTGGATAGTTGGTACTATGGTGGTATAATTAGCTACACTACAGATACAATAAATGATATGAAAAGGAGTGATGATGTCGGAACGGTATTATGGAGGAATGGGGCTAAGTGATGAGGGGTCTCCGGTCGGTAGCTTGGATTTGGAAGATAATCTGAGACAGATAGAGAAGGAGCGACAAGAAGTTAATGGCTCTACTGCAGAGCGGGCAGCAGGACTTTCCTCTGAGCAGCGCACTCAAGCAGCTCAGAATTTGAAAGAGGCTCGAGGACATTTTCATCAGGGGCTTGATGCCTTAAACAACCTTATGTACACGTTGCCTCCTGAGCAGCGAGGAGTGCTTCAGCAAAGTGTAATACCTCAATTTGAAGCAGCTGCCGACAAGCTGCAGGCCACAAATGGTGTAATCACTCTACAATAAATAACCATCGATAAGTTCCTCGCCACTAGAGTGATATAAAGAACTCAGCATGACATAGCTGAGGTTCTTTGCTTTTCATAACTGCAATTATACAAGACTAAATACATCCACTGCTGGATGACCAGAATGAGTTTTACTCAATACTATTTCATTACTTCCATCACCAGCAACTCCCGCGCTACCACTTGGTTCTCGCGGTAATAACAGAGGTCGGTGGGGCGAACGTGTTGAAGTAGGCGGCGCTGGTAGCCCAGTCGCTCTAGCTGGGTGATGAGCGGCAGGTGAGTAAACTGCCCGTCGCTGCCACGCCAAGCGGGCACCGCGATGACCAATGGTGTGCCAGGGCACAGCTGGGGACGAAGATTAGTGAGAAAATGGCTGATGATATGGTTGCATGTGGTACGCACAGCACTGAGCTTAGCAGGGGCAGGTGGGGCAGAGAAGGGCTGACCAAGGTATGTCTCGCAGACAATAGCGCTGAGCTGCTGGGCAAGCGGCCACTGATGAGTAGTGGCATCTGCTTGAGTAACGCTATGCACCGCGCCAGGAGTAGCTTCAGCAGAGCGGTGCTGCAGCCAGGTGAGGTTCTCGCTAGTGTAGCTGACCATCTTGGGGTTCAGGTCACTGCCGCACACATCATAGCCCAGGAGGAGTGCCTCTTGCAAGACGGTGCCGGTGCCGCAGAATGGATCGAGCAGCACGGGGCGCGGCGCTGAGTGCTCGGTAGTAGGTGAAGGCTGCACCAGTGGCCCAGCCATATTGACCATCATGCGGGCGAGCTTGGGTGGCAGCATGCCAACAAAGGCATCAGTGCGCGGGCGGGCTTGGTCGCGTGCGGCCAGGGCAGAAATGTTTTGCGCGCCAACACTCTCCGCCACAATGACGCGCCCATCCTGAGCTCGCACCACTAGCAGCTCAATGTGGTGGGGTGAGCGGCCAAGCTTGTTGTGGTGGCTCGTAGCAGTATTGAGCGCTGGAGCGGCATTAGGAATAAGGCGCAGGCTGGTGCCAGTTGCGCGTAATTTTGTCTTGAGAATAAGGCCAGTCTTTTGCACCTCGCGGGCACTAACAGAGAAGCCATAGGCACTCATGCCTAGCGTAATCTTGTGCGACGCGCCCTGCCACTGTGCGCTATAGTGGCGGACAATCTGCCGACTCACCGCCAGCCAGTTACCGCGCAGCTCTAACACCACCCGGCCCGCCTTTTGGCTGCCACCCAGGCGCTCAAAGGCGAAAATATCAGAGGTAATAGTAGCGGCCTGCGCGCTAAACCAACGCACCGCCGCCCCGCCATACAAACACTCCAGCTCCGCCACCCCAAGGGCCGGCTGCCGGCCAAGAATTGCAATATACATATGCCTAGTATAGCGCAAAAGCGGGTAGAATGGAGGGGCGATAGCACGAACCAGTACGTTAATATGGGTAGTCGACCACTCCCAAGCTTATATAGCGTGCTTTCATATGCAGTTTGATATAAAGCGCTAGAAACGGTTCGCCTCGCTGCCTCGTGGTATAATATACCGTAGCTATGCAGAAATATATGAAAAAAATGAAACAGCTGTCCTTCCGCACCTGGCTGAGTATTATGACGTTTGTGCTTATTGCCTTAATTCTATTCTTGTCGCGGCACGAACTTCTCCAGGCGTGGCATTTGCTGCAGCAGGTCAATATATGGGTCTTGATTGCCGTCTTCCCAGTGGCGGCGTTAGGGTATTTAGCAGCGGGTGAGATGATCTTCTCATATCTGCGGCAAAAGGGCTTTGTGCGCGATGTGAGCCCCTTTGCCTTGATGCGCTTGTCGCTGGAGCTAAACTTTGTTAACCACGCTTTCCCCAGTGGTGGCCTGAGCGGTATATCATACGCTAACTGGCGCTTACGCAAATACGGCGTCTCGACGGGGCGTGCGACAATGGCCCAAATGGTGCGCTATGTCATGGGCTTTGTGGCAGTGGTGCTGTTTCTTGCAGTGGCGGTGGTAATAGTGACGATCGATAGCGGAGTGAACCGCTGGATTATCCTGATGAGTGGGGGGACTGGTATTTTGCCTGACGATGATCACGCTACTGGGAGTATACTTACTGACGAGCCAGCGGCGGCTCCACAAGGCGGCGCATCAGGTCACGCTGACAATCAACGGCTTCGCGCGGCGCATCCTGCGGCGCACAAAGCCAGTGATGGACGAAGCTGCGGTGCGGCGCTACTGCGACGACCTCCACACCGATTTCCTCGAGCTGCGGCGCGACAAGAAGCTGCTGTGGCAGCCCTTCGTCTGGAGTATTGTCTTTACGATTATGGAGATTTTGCCCTTCTGGATGACCTTCCAATCGCTGGGGGTATCAGTTAATCCTGCATCAATTCTCATCGCCTATGGCGTGGCCACGACCATGGCGGTGGTTGTTGCTACCCCTGGTGGGGCTGGTGCGTATGAGGCAGTGATGGTGGGGATCTTGGCGCTCTCGGGTGTGAGCCAGGGCCAAGCCATCGCTGGGACGATGCTCTACCGCGTGATTGCCATCGTGACTACACTGGTGTTTGGCTATGCATTTTATCAACTAACCATCATGCGCTATGGACGCGACAAACCTCCCACCACTGAGCGTTAGCGATTTCCTCACCTGTGCGAGCCAGGTGCTGGAGGGAGCATTTCCGGTACTGACAGTGGAGGGCGAGATAGCTAGTATGGCAGTGCGCCAGGGGAAGTTTGTCTTTTTTGACCTCAAAGACGAGACAGGCAGCGTGAGTTGCTTTATGATGGTGTGGCAGCTCCGAGTGGCGCTGGAGGATGGCATGCAGGTGGCGGTGCAAGCCGTGCCGAAGCTCACGGCGCGCGGCAAATTCAGCCTGACCGTGCAGCAGGTGCGACCGGTGGGGCAGGGGAGTATTAAGAAAAACTTCGAGCTGCTGCGCCAGCGCCTGAGTGCAGAAGGGCTCTTTGCTCCAGAGCGCAAGCGACCGGTACCCGAGTGGCCCGAGCACATTGCTGTGGTGAGCAGCCCCCAGGCGGCAGGCTATGCCGACTTTATGACGATCATTGGCCAGCGCTGGGGCGGCATGCAGGTCGATGTCTATGCAGTACCAGTCCAGGGTGCTGGCGCGGCCGATCGGATCATCCGCGCCATTGAGCGCTGTAACCGCCGTGCAACCGTGCCGCAGGTGCTGGCGATTGTGCGCGGTGGCGGCAGCGCCGATGATTTGCAAGTCTTTAACGACGAAGCGCTGGTGCGGGCGATTGCTGCAAGCCGCGTGCCAACGGTGGTCGGGGTAGGGCATGACACGGATGAGACACTAGCCGATCTCGCCGCTGACGTCCGAGCTGTGACGCCGACTAACGCTGCTCAGCTCATCACGCCTGATGCCACGGCAGTGCAAGCACGGCTAGCCGAGCAGCTGCAGATGATGAAGCGAACGATTATTGCCACAGCAGATGATGAGCTAGTATCGGTGCAGCATCAACTGGCCGAGGCTCGAGTGAAGCTAGCCAGGCGGCAGCAGGTACTCGAGCAGCAATGCGCAGCGCTGCAGGCCCGGCTCCGGCTGTATAACCCTGCAGCAACCCTAGCGCGTGGCTACGCCCTGGTGCGCGGCCAGGCCACCGTCGGCCAAACGATCACCATCGAGCGATATAGCGATATGATAACAGCGGAGGTAACCCATGTCGAACGCAAAACAACCAACGAAACAGGCGAAATCCACCACACCCAGCACTCGAGCCAAGCGCACCACGCTGAGTGATGACGACCAACTGGCAATGGCTCTTGCAGCAGAGGGGATCACACCGGATTATAGCCAGCCCAATAATACACCAGCAAGCTCATCAGCGCCGCCGCAGCCTGACCAGCAGAGCAATGCAGATAACCGTTCACTGCGTGAGCAAATGGAGCAGCTGGAGGAGATCTTGGCGTGGTTTGACAGTGATGAGTTTGAGCTCGAGGCAGCGGTAGAGCGCTACCAACAGGCAGCACGCGTTGCCGAGCAGATCGACCGGCGCTTGAGAGAGATCAAAAATAAAGTAATCATTATCACAGAGGACGCAGCCGCCTGATGATGTGGTGGGCACTCCTCGTCATCATCCTGCTGTTTGCGTGACGGCGCTGACGGGCGCGCCCTATGTGCCATCGCACCGCCGCGATGTGCAGCAGGCGCTGACCAAACTCTATCGCCTTGGGGCAGAGGATTGCTTGGTGGACATGGGCTCGGGCGATGGCGTTGTCTTAAAGATTGCCCGCCAGCAGGGGGCTCGAGCCTTTGGTGTGGAGCTCAACCCACTCCTCGTCTTGCTCTCGCGCTGGCGTTTGCGTGGCGATACCAAAGCGATGGTGGTGTGTGGTAACCTCTACCGCACGAACTTTCCACCCAGTACCACAGTGGTCTACACTTTTGGCGACTCACGCGACATCGCTCGGATGGCTGCCCATGTGCAGCAGCAAGCCACCCGCCTTGGCACAGACCTATGGTTTATCTCCTACGCCTTTGCCGTGCCTGGCTGGACACCAGTGCGCGAGCAGGGCGCGCATAAGCTGTACCGGGTGTGGGCAGAGCAGCACAAATAGCATCCCGCTCTTGTCTATCGCCCCAGGCATAAGTATAATAGGGATATGACGAAGCAATCTTACAAACGACGAAGTTTTCTTAGTGGCAGCACCTTTGCCATTATTGGGCTGGCCTTGCTGGTGGTGCTCTTTGGTGGGTTTTCGGCCTGGGCTTATACCAACTACACCGAGGCCAAGAGCAACCTCGATAGCAAGATTACCGCAGCGCAAGCTGAGGCCAAGAAGACGCAAGCAGACGAAGACGAGAAGAAATTTGCCGAGCGCGAGAAGCAGCCGATGCTGCAATTCGTTGGGCCAGATGACTATGGCCGCCTGACTTTTGATTATCCCAAGACCTGGAGTGCCTACCAAGCCACTGATGTGAGTGAGGGTGGTGGGAAGACATACGAGGCGTACCTCAACCCCCGCGTCGTGCCACCAATAACAGATACGCAGAAGATTGCCATTCGGATTAGCATTGAGCAGAAGATCTACGACAAAGCAGTGGCCGACTACGACAGCCAGATTAAAAAAGGTGAGCTGAAGTCGAGCGCCTGGAGCAATGACAAAGGCCTGACAGGCACGCGCCTGGAGGGGAACTTTAGCAAAGATATCCGTGGCACCGCAGTAGTGATCAAGATGCGCGACCGGACGCTCACGGTGCGGACAGATGCCGACGTATTTAATAATGACTACGAAGCCCTGATAAAAACCATTAAATTTAACGAATAAATATAGAACATTGCGACGATCTGTGCTACAATGCAGCTGGTATGAGCACGGAGGGGAATGCGGTTATGATGAGCGGCGCTTCCTGGGGGGAGGCGTCGCTCTTTGTTGCGGCGGCACACGACCTCAAGTCGCCACTGGCGCTGCTGCGGCAATTGGCGCTGAGCTTGGAGGCTGGTGGGCTGTCGCCAGTCGAGGTGGTCGAGTTGGCCCGGCGGATGGCGCTGACCAGCGAGCGGGCCTTGCGCCTCACCACCGACTTAACGCAATCCACCCGTCTCCACGAGGAGCTATTTGGCATCGAGCCGCTCAATCTGGCATTGGTGGCGCGCGACGTCGTGGCCGAGCTCCAGCCACTCTACGCCGCCAAGGGCCGCTGCCTAGCGGTGCACGTGCCGCGACGGGCAGTGGTAGGCCTCGGCAATCGAGACCTATTGCGGCGCGTCCTGTGCAACTTCGCCGACAACGCACTTCACTACAGCGGCGAAGGCGACGCACCCGTGGTGGTGCGGCTCTCTCGGCGGGCTGGCGGCCGGGTGATCCGCCTGGCGGTACGCGACTATGGCCCAGCTATTGCGCCATCGCTCTGGCAGCAATTGGAGCAACGCCTTGGCGTCAGTGCACAGCCATTGCACAGCCGGCCAGGCAGCAGTGGCCTAGGGCTCTACATTGCAGGGCAATTTGCCAGCGCGATGGAGGCACAAATAGGGGCAGTTCGGCACCGCGATGGCGCGACCTTTTACATCGATCTCCAGGCGGTGTATCAACAGAGGTTATTATGACGCAATCGCCGCCGCGGGTGTTGGTCATCGACGATGACCAATGGTTTGCTGAGCTGCAGCTTGCGGCAGTGCGGCGGGCTGGTATGGTGCCTGTCTATGCGGCCGATGTGCTGGCTGGTATAGCAGCGCTCGACGAGGCACTCCCAGCAGTGATCATTCTCGATATGTTCATGCCCGGGGGTAATGGCCTAGTGCTGCTCCACGAGCTGCAATCGTATAGCGACACAGCGCGTATCCCCATTATCATCTGTAGTAATAATGCGAGCGACATGACGCTAGCCGATCTCGCACCCTACGGCGTCGTTGCCTTGCTAGACAAAACAACGATGCGCCCCAGCGACGTGACGAACTTACTAGGCAGGTACATCCCAAGCGAGGTAGTGACATGAGTATGCAGCGCACCACAGCGATCGTCCTGCGCCGCACCAACTATGGCGAGGCCGACCGCGTACTGCAATTGCTCACGCCAGAAGGGCAGCGGGCAGTGATCGCCAAGGGTGTCCGGCGCGAAAAGAGCCGACTAGCTGGGGCGGTTGAACTCTTTGCGATCAGCGATGTTGTCATCCGCCAGGGACGCAGTGAGCTGGGCGTGCTAACACAGGCTCGCCTGACGAAGTATTATCAGACAATCGTGGCCGATTATGATCGCCTACAAGCTGGCTATGCCGCTATCCAACTGGTGACACAAGCTAGCCGCATGCTGGACGAGCCAGCGTGGTATGAGGTACTGCGCTTGGTATATGAGGGGCTCAATCAGCCTAGCGTACCCGTCATGCTTACTCAAGCCTGGCTCGCCATTCATTATGCGGCACTGCAGGGCTACGAGCTTAACCTGCTGCGCGACGTCGTAGGCCAGCCTCTCCAGCCCGAGCGGCGGTATATGTATGATGGGTCAGAACGTGGCCTGCGCCTCAGCGATCAAGGCGACATCACTGCAGCGCACATCAAGCTGCTTCGCCTGCTCGCCACGCGCCCACCCACAGTAGTAGCACAGGTTGGTGGCGTGCTAGCCATCCTTCCTGAATGCTGGCTTGTCGCGCGGCAGCATGCTGGGGTGTAACTACAGCACAGTATACATGCCGAACAAGAAAATATCTGGAGGCCAGCGATTAAGCAAGCGGATGAGCTCTGTATACATTCTGGCCGGAACATTTTCGGTTTGGTGTGTATACTGTGCTGCTTTATCATCCACCCGATGAAGAACGTACCCACCTCAAGAAATGCTATAATAATACCAAAGAACCAATCATGAAGCTGCCGCGTTGCCAACGCGGAGAAAGGACGCGTGTGAGTAGCACAACGAGTAATGTAACAATGGAAGCAATTATTAGCCTGTGCAAGCGCCGCGGCTTTATATATCAGGGGTCGGATGTGTATGGTGGTCTTTCTGGTACTTGGGATTACGGTCCGCTGGGCGTGCAGCTGAAGCGTAATATCATGGATTTGTGGTGGCGTCGGTTTGTTGACGAGCGTGACGATATGTACGGCGTTGATGCGGCGATTTTGATGAATCAGAAAGTGTGGAAGGCGAGTGGGCATGTGGATACCTTCGTTGATCCGCTATGTGAAGACACGGTCAATCACCGCCGTTACCGCACCGATCATATCCTCAAGGATAATGGCGTTGACGCGGACGGCATGACCATGGAGCAGATGGATGCGGTAATTGCGGAGCGCGGCATCAAAAGTCCCGATGGCAATCCGTTGAGTAAATCACGGACGTTTAATATGATGTTCAAGACGTTTGTCGGCGCTAGCGGGCAAAATGAGTTGACTATTGGTGAGCCAATGGAGGGTGCTGACGACAAGCGCGGTCTTAATGGTGCGAAGGCGATTACCTATGATCCACAGTCGATTTCTTACCTCCGCCCGGAAACCGCCCAAGGTATCTTTACCAATTTCAAAAACGTCGTTGATAGTTTTTACCCTAATTTACCGTTTGGTATCGCTCAGCAGGGTAAGGCCTTTCGTAATGAAATTGCGCCGCGTGATTTTGTCTTCCGCAGCCGCGAGTTTGAGCAGATGGAGATTGAGTATTTCGTCGACCCTGAGCATTGGCAGGAGGCGTTTGACGAGCTACTGGCGGCGACGCATGAATTTTTGGCAGAACTGGGCCTTAGACAAGAACACATCCACGAGCTGGACGTGCCGGCGGAGGATCGGGCGCACTACAGCAAAAAGACGATCGACATCGAATACGACTATCCGATCGGCCGTGAGGAGCTGATGGGCATCGCGTACCGGACTGATTTTGACCTAATGAACATCCAGCGCGCCAGCGGCAAGAGCATGGAATACACCATCAAGGGGACGAACACGAAATTTGTGCCGCACGTCATTGAGCCGAGCTTCGGCGTTGAGCGGGCGCTGATGGCAGTGCTGGCCAGTAGCTACCGCGAGGATGAACAAAATGGCGAAAAGCGGGTGTACTTGGCACTGCCAGAGCACTTGGCACCGGTCAAATTTGCCGTCTCGCCACTACTGAAGAACAAGCCAGAATTGGTAGAAAAAGCCCGCGATGTGTACGCGAACCTTGCCAAAGCCAACCCCGGCCGAGTAATGTGGGACGACAACGGCAACATCGGCAAACGCTACCGCCGCCAAGACGAAATCGGCACTCCGCACTGCGTGGTCATCGACTTCCAGACGCTCGAGGATGGCACGGTGACGGTACGTGAGCGGGATACGACGGAGCAGCGGCGGGTTGTCGTCGATAAGCTAGTATAGCGGTAGTACGTCCGCTTATTGCCGAAACACTACAATTGCAATATACTATGCAAAAACGGTAATTGAATTATAAATAGAAGGAGCGACCGATGAATAGGAAGGAATCTATCCCGAGGGGCTGGGAGTCACACGCACACTCAGTAACACGTGAAGAGACGGAATTTATCATTCCAAAAAAGGGTGTGTCTATCAAGGTGTCAAAGCAGCCCCAAGAGAGGCTGCTGTCTCTAGATCGGCGCGGTGAGATCTCGTTCGTCGAGGAGGCGAAGAGCGAGATCTTCGATAAGGAAGAATATCGGGAATTCGGCGAGTCTTTCTTTCAGGCGCTGCGATCGACGTCTCGCATCATTAGCTATGCGACGGGTAAACCGTATCACGAGATGGGGCTAAAAAGCTGCACGCCGCTTGGCATGAGTGCTACAAGAGGGCTTTTGCGCCTGGCTCATCGGTATGAAAAACTCAAAGAACGTGAGTATGACCCACGTGTTGTTGTAACGCCGTATAATCTCAGCCGCAAGCTATGGGAGCAAGCCTTTCGGCGAGCGACAGAAGATGATAGTATCGAGAATAACCCGTTGCGGCAGCAAATTGATACAACACATGATATAGAGCGAACAATATATGGCTTGCATGTTCGTTGGAGTCTATCTCATGATGCGTGGCCAAAATTTAATACAGTTCCAAAGGGTACAGCGGTTTTTTATAGCCCTGATGGCATCCCCTGTACGGCAAGTGTTATTGCTGGTAGGCAAGAGCCTCGGTTTCGAGGGATGAGCTACCAAAAAGTCCACAAGCTAGATTGGGTCGATATAAAAGGGCCTGAGCCGTCGGTCGAACAGGCGCTATCGCAGATGGCGACTACGCTCATAGATCGGAGCGGTCAACAGTCATCCGAAGGGAGTGATGTAAAACTGACAATGTCTATTCCTGGCCTCTTTTCGGTTGGAGGGATTCCGGTTCCTTCTTTTCGTAAGTCTGGGCAGAAACAGCACTCCGATCAGACGCATGCAGTAACTACAGAAGAGCAGGATCAGTCTCCGCTCGATAAAGACCCGAATCTCTATAAGCGGTATGGTTACGACAGCCAAACCATCGCAGAAGCCCTGACTGCTGAGTTGAGTAAGATCATCGAAGGAGAGTCGCAGTCGTCGGACAATGATCAAACCTACGGAGCATATTGTAAGGCGCCAGATCAATCTCTGTATGCTCCGTATATTGCATGGGATGACAGTGGTTATGTTGTATTATCTCTCCAGGATATCCATAAGGGTGATGAGCAGATCGGTTTTCGCCATGCCACGCGGTGTCTGTCTGAATCACCTCGAGTGTAACTGGTGGCAATGAGTCATCAACGTACTTGATAGATATAACACAAGCTAAATAACTGACCGTTCGGTACTTTTAGCGAGAAAGAAATAAGGATGCTATAATTACTCTCATGCCAAAAAATACCAACGGACACCTCACCACGCAAAATGCAGACGGAATAGTCCGCCACGATTATCTCTATCGCATCTCCCTCAAAGCATTAATATATAACGATGCTGGGCGGATCTTAGTCGTCAAAGAGATCGATCGGCCTTTTTGGGATTTGCCTGGTGGCGGGATGGATTATGATGAGACGATTGAGTCATCACTAAAGCGCGAGCTGTATGAAGAAGTTGGCTACCAGGGTGATATACGCTATCAACTTTTTGACGCATCAGACCAGATATATATTGAGCGGCTTGATGCGTATCAAATCTGTTTTTATTGCCGCGTTTGGCCCGAGAACTTCGACTTTGCGCCAGGAGAGGAGGGTGATGATGTGATGTTCATCAGCCCTGATGATCTACAAGGCACTGGCTACGACGCGACCGATCGGGCATATGCAGCGCACAAGAAATGGCAACAACTTGCTACCCCTAAGTTTTGAGATATCACGCGAGATACACCACCAATCATCGCCCAACATACCTCTTGTTACCATAAGCACAATAGTGTTATAATGCGAACGTTATATTTAAGGTGTTGTGTTTCACAACAAAAAAGGAGGGTTATTGCATGAGGGAACTCAGGCAAGCAAAACATAATAGATGGAGAACACTGACGCGTGTGTCTCAGGCTGGGTGCCTGGTGGCGGTAGCTGCCATGGTGGCATTGTTTGCCCAGCCTACACGGGCTGCCCAAGAGGTAGCTTGGAAGGAGCAAGCTGGCTCTGGTGTAAAGAACTGGTCGGCAATGGCTGGCTCGACAGACGGCAGCAAGCTCGTTGCAGCAGTGAATGTCGGGAATGTCTACACCTCGACAGACAGCGGTGTCACCTGGAAGGAACGACCAATAACCGGCCTTCCTGCGCCGCAAAAGTGGACGGCTCTTGCCAGCTCGGCTGATGGTAGTAAGATCGCTGCTTTTTACCAATGGGGCGGCTACATGTACACCTCGAATGACTCAGGTGCTACCTGGACGAAAAATGGTCTCCCAGGAGCTGCTGGTGACTGGGTGTCTGTGACGAGCTCAGCTGACGGCACCAAGCTCGCTGCTGTGGCAACCAACCGTGGGGTATTTACCTCTACTAACTCTGGCGCAAGCTGGAAAGAGCAAGCCAACCCAGGTGCGAAGAAGTGGACATCGATCGCTGGCTCGGCAGACGGCACCAAGCTTGCCGCGACTGTTGCCGACGGCGTTGTCTACACCTCGACAGACAGTGGTGTCACCTGGACAGAGCAAGCAGCCGCTGGCACTCAGAAGTGGACATCAATCGCTAGCTCGGCTGATGGTATGAAGCTTGCCGCTACAGTCAACGATGGTAAGATTCACACCTCCATAGATGGTGGCGTCACTTGGAAAGAGCAAGCTGCATCAACTCCGCAGAAATGGACATCGATCGCGAGCTCAGCTGATGGTATGAAGCTTGCTGCGACAGTCAACGGTGGTAAGGTCTACACCTCAGACGATGGTGGTGCAACCTGGATGGAAAATGACAGCGCTGCTACCGGTGCGTGGTCGGCTGTTGTTATGTCGAACGACGGGGCTAACCTCGCTGCAGCACTCAACGGCGGCAACATTAACACAGCAACAGCTAAGGACAAGCCAGTTGTGCAGCCAGCTCCGGCCAACCCAGCGCCCGCAAATCCAGCACCAGCTACCCCGGCACCTGCCAATCCAGCTCCGGCTAACCCAGCTCCAGCAAATCCTGCCCAG
>CAKMNX010000026.1 GCA_927910745.1 uncultured Candidatus Saccharibacteria bacterium
TTTCATAGCGCATCATATCTACAGAATACAGTTGTTTAGAACCGATGCCTACGAAGGAGTTCGTTTCCTCGAAGACGTTCATCGACAAGAATTAGCTGATAGGTATCCCGATGCCAAAATTTCTCGCCGACACGTAAAGAAAGACATATTGTCCTGCGAGTCCGCCTCAGTCTGGGCTGCTTATCGTTTGAAGTGCTATTCTCAAATGCTTCCCAACTGTTTACGCAAGCCTTTTAAATACCTTTGGAGATGCGGACGATTGCGTGTCGCATTAGGGGCAGTAGGTTTCATGATTGTGATTCTAGGTGTGCTACTGTACCTTTGGTAGCCCTGCGAGTTCGAATATTATTAGAAGAGAAAATGACAGCCCGCGATATCTTCGCCTCCTATGCTTGGATATCCGACGACCACCAATGAGGAGACGGATACGTCTTGTATCGCGCCATACGTAGAGTTCACGTGGCGAGCAGCCGATGAATCGTTAGGTGTTGTTTGGCATCGCACAGTCTGTCTATATCACTCCGGTCGGAGCCGGCATCAGCTAGCTTGATGCCTAAATACATGATGAGTGGTCTCCACGACATGGTTCAATGCTTGAGTTGTACTTCCATCCAGTGGCTCAAGGAAGATCTACGGCAGTGGGTTACTGACGAACCCGGTGCACTGAGGACGATGTGCGTGGGGTAAGTTCGCTGTGCAGTGCGAGAACGGATGATCTTACTGCATAGTTGAGACTGGCGACAGCCTTGAGAACATCAAGGGCTCAAACTGCCCCCGCGTAAGATTTTAGTGACATACCGTGTGGGTATGAGTGAATCTACCGGATCCCCTAATTGGACTCTTATCTTCGCCCTTCCCGCCGCTGTTGCCGCGGCCGTCGCTGCTGTGAATGGGTTAAGCCAGTTCACTCGATCGGCGAAGGCGCGGCGCACCATTGAGTGGATCAATAGTACAATTGGTAAAGATGCCGATGGCGATTCGCGGCAGCATCCACCTACTGAACTACGAACAGAACAAGAGGCGCGCCTCGTTGCAACGTACTACGTCCCCTGGTGGCGTCTACTGCTATTCCCAGTTTGGGTGACTGCTTTCGGAGTGCTTTTCACGCTTGCTATCAGGAAAGGTATGCCTGGAGCGGATGCCATTCGAGGCGCAGGGGCGAGTTTTCTGTTCACCTTGTACTTTGCTTGGCTATTTATTGGTAGCTATAGAGAAAGGTTGCGGATAAGCGACCACTACAAAACCGGAATCCTCAGAGAACCTCGCATTGCGCTGTGGCGCATGGGAAATAAACTCGTTGGCGTTGCTCTGTGGTGCACCATCGGCACCTATTTGTTGGGTGGAGGTCTGGCGTCTCTTATTGCAGTCAGGTACCCGATACTTGCGGTGATCGGCTTGTCTGTGGGATACGTGATGTTATTTTTTAATATCCTGTATTTGAAGCGCTACGTTCAAGAGTGGAGTGTTGCAACCAAAACAGAGGCGAAGCTGCTTGGAAATGAAAAATTCAGTCTCCCTCGATTCGTTGCAACTACGTTTGTGCTTCCAGAATCAAAAGAAGACACCAACGAAGAATATTACGGAAGTTATCCGATGTAGTTCATGCTATAGCACTCAGAGTGTTATAATTGATTTATACATGTCTGCCAACCAATCCCCCTCCCTCCACCACCGCCTCCGTCGCCTCAAAGCCGCCCTCCTGGCCGTCTCCTTCACCCTGGCTGGCATCCTGCTCATGATGCTCAACGCTTGGCTGACTCCACTGCAGTTGGGTGACTGGCAGTGGCTGCACGCCCTACCGCTGGGCGAGCTGGGTGGGACGCTGTTTGGTGCGGGGCTGCTATCGACGTTCTTCGAGTACGCCTTCCGGCGCGACCAGGAGCGGGCGGTGACGGAGCGCTTCCGCCAGACGATCCGTGAGGAAGCACCGGCCCTGCGCGATGCCTTCATCGAAGCCTTCCGCTTCGACCGCCAGGACGTAGCGCGTATAGCCACACCCGAACTGCTGGATGATCTGGCCCGCACCAGCCTGGGTCTGCGCTTCGGCGACCCAGCCTTCGGCCGTGAGGTCTACGCCGACATCCGCCACCAAGCCATGGCTGCTGAGGAGCGCTGGTACGACGTCCACGTCGACGCGACCCTTGGTATACCAAGGGGTAGGAGCAGTGCTCCTACCCCGTTCTTCGACTTACGTGTCCGCTGGGAGTACACCGTCGCGCCGCGGCACCGCTTCCGCAAGTTCGCCGTCGTCTCCGACCGCCAGCGCTACGACCAACTAGTGGCCGAGCGTGGGGAGACGAGCGTGTGGTACCGCCGCCCAGTGCCCGGCCTGGCCGTTTCCGATCCAGAGGTCTTCGCCCTCGAGCAGTTCACCGTCAACGGCACGCCGGTGCCGTTCACGCGGCAGGTGGATGAGGTCTCCCAGGTCTACACCGTTGATCTTGGTGAGCAAGTCATCCAGCAGGAGCAGGCGGTCGTCATCGCCTTCCGATTCCGTTCACTGGTGCCACGCAACGGCCATGTCTTCCACCTCAACATCGACCGCCCGACCAAGGGCCTGGACGTGGAGCTGTCCTACGACGCCGACGCGATCGAGCGAGTCCGCCTGATGGACTTCGCGTCCCGTGGTGATGGTGGACGCGTCTCTGAGGAACCGCAGTCAGCAGTCGTGCGCTACCGCTACGACGGCTGGCTCTTCCCCAGGGCAGGGCTTGTCTTCGCCTGGACGCTCCACAATGAGCAGGTGGCCCAGCTCGACCAAGCAGCCGACGCGCAGCCGCAAGCCAACGCTTCTCAGAGAACTTCAGCCGACCAGCACGCCGGCATAGCCAAGTCGTCGGTCAGCGCTGGCAATGACGACGCCCGCCCAGCGCAGGCCGCTTGACGGACGCCGCGTGGCCCACAGGTGCGGCCACGATCGGGTAGAAGCCCCGCGCACGGGGCCCTCATTCAGCAGCCACCCATGCTGCTCACCTCCCTCCATCTCGGCTGACATCCCTAGCTTGCCATACATATATGGTGGTGCCAAGTGGGCGCCCGCTCGACGCTGGTGGTCGTGCGCGCTTCCTCCTCCACCAGCCAGGACGAGCAGTGGTGGCCCATCGCCCGCCAGCTTGGTCTGCGGCTCCAGCGCGCCCGCATCGCTAAGGGCCTCAGCCAGGAAGCCCTGGCCCACGCCGCCGGCATCTCCACCTACACCTATCAGAAGTTCGAGAAGGGCGAGTCCCGCCCCGGCACCCCCATGAACCCGCGCCTGCGCACCCTCATCGCCCTGGCAACGGCGCTGGACATGCGGGTAGAGGAGTTGGTGGGAGAGCTAAGCGAGTAGGTGGTGTCTCCTACGACAGTTGCAGCAACTCGTGGAACTGCTCATGTTGCAGTGGCAGATACGCTCCATCATTCCACCTGCTCGCGAGAACAGACAGAGTCCACCTAGGTTCTTGATTCATCGATCGAATCCTCAGTCGAAAATTGCTACTTCTTCCGCTTCTTAGCCGTTAGCGAGAACGGCCCCCACGAGGACGATTCCTCTCTCCGCAAAGTCAAATTCCGATCCTTACGATCCCACTGTACGGAGAACTCGAACCGGGTTGCCCCATCATCTCCTTCGTCGTGGCTCCACGTGAATGATGTGGGCATATTCTCGGTATCCACATCTTCAGGAATACCCGAAGCAACATCAGTACCATGCTCAACAAACCTCGTATCCTCCCCCTGCTCCTTCACCGACACAGAGGTTCCCGATATGCTCCACACCCCCTGAGCGACCTCTTTTTCATCCCCATCTCTCCGCTCAGCCTGCAACTCCCATTTTCCGTCACTTACTGTTAGAACAGCAGTCTTCCAACTCTCCATATCATCAAAAGATATGTCCCAGGTGCCAGCGGCGAACTTCTTGAATGCCAAGGTAGAGCCGGAACAGCCAGTCAGAGGAGCGATAGCCGTACCAACAACCACGATCGACAGGTACTTGATCGTCTCACGACGACCAAGAGCACGGGCGAGAAAACGAATCTGCTGTCGCATAGCTCGATTCCTTCGAGGTAGGGTGGGAAGCGGGCGTTGAGAAGCACCCGTAACTACCCAAGAAGATCTACACCTGCCGTCGAAACTTTCCACAGTTGATATATGTCAGCACCCATCAACCCTTCTATCTTTCTCACCAACCCTGAGCATGTCTGAGAACTACCGCATTATGCAAAATGCCGCTACGTCAGCGGCTTCGACTGCCTGGAGCGTCAGGCCCTGGCAGCACCCCAGTCCAGACACCGAACAGGGGTGACAGTGATGAGGTCACGCTACTACCCGCGCGCACCCATCGCTCTGTCAACAGCGCTGGACATGCAGGTAGAGGAGCTGGCGGGAGGGGTCCCTGACTACCATGCGGCTATGAGCCAACATGCAGCCCTCCCCCAGGGTCATCCCACCAGCAACGATCTGGCGCGGTGCACCATACGATCATGAGCATTGCATCTTTCAGCGTCGACGCTGCCGTCGGCGTTGTCACTGCACTGACTGGCCTGATCGCTGCCGCCGTTGCCGCCACACAGCTGTCCTACTGCCACCGCATGATGCGAACCGCCACCTGGGCACAGGAGCAGGTTTCCTCAGCCACCGGCGAGCGCAAGCAACATCTGGAGGACATGCAGCGCTGGGCGCAGTCTGAGGTGGTGGCAGCGACGATGATTCCGGCCTGGAAGTATGTTGAAGCGATCGTTACTGCAACGGTCACCGTGGTGGGTCCCGTCCTGCGAGAGCAACCCTTGGTGCCGTTCCTGCTCATTATGTTCGGGCTCCAGATATTGGAGTATCGGCGCGTCATCCTCCTATATCTCGAGCGCCGTCGCTGCGCAGCTGACTACTACAGGGGTCAGCCAGTGCAGCCTGCACGTATCGGATTCTTGCTTCCACTCAATAAGCAGACATATAAAAGTTTCATTCCAGCCGTCGTTGTTGCTCTCGCAATGACGATAACATCATTGGCGTTGGCAAACTTCGTCCACCACGGTGGTAGCGGCGCACTTATGTGCGCTATTGCTGTTGACATTGCGACACTCAACTACATCGGAGATGTCCGCCGTTCCGCCATTCATCCTTTTCTCGAGCACTTGAAGGAATACTAACTGGATTGGAGGTATGTCGTTGCCAGGTCGACCGCTTTCCGTCCACCACGATATCGTGGTTTACACCCGCGCACCAACATGCTTAAATAGAAGTATGACCGAAAAAGACTTTCAACGTATACAAGAATTATTAACCACGAGTCTCAACGCCACAGAGGCACGGAATGCTGAGCGCTTCGACAAGATCGACAAGCGCTTAGACGGCATTGAGAGACGGCTCGATAAGCTGGAACATGAGACGAAGGAGATGCGTGCAAGCATGGAAACACGCTTCGATGCCATTGGCGAGCAGTTCAATGAGACTGACACTAGCTTTGCAGCACTAGACGAGAAGATCGATCGCAACCATCAGGAAGTGACCAAGCGGATCGACGCGCTCAGTAAAGACATCGAGTCTCAGCACCAAGACGCCCTCGAAGCGAAAGGCGCACTACGGCTGCTCACCACGCAGCATGAGCAGCTTTCTGGCCGGGTGGCAGTTATTGAGAGCAGGTTGCAGGCGGCGTAGCAGCACAGGTACCTCGACGCTCCTTTGGACGCTGACTCGCCTGCGTCTGCTGCTCTTCCGCACTGCGGAACTGGCGTCCTCGAGCGCTAGGAGAGACGCAAAGAGCCCTCCCCCGCACTCAGGCGCGGGCACGGGTATCCCCAAGGACGCTCTGGCTACCCCTGGCACCAGGACGTAGCCGGCAGAGCGAAGGGCGCCGCGCTTGTGCCCATCAGATCACGATTCGGCCGCAAACAGCCCGCCAGGACGGGAGACGGCAACTGGCGTGCCGTGTGGCGATCTACTATCGGTTGCGGCAACGCAGCCCCGTCCCCGTTGGAGTCTTCCTCCAGCCCCTGTCCCCTGTGGCGACACTGGCGTCGCTCGGCTCTGCACTGCCGTATGTCCCTCCTAGTCCTGCGGTGGAGCCTCCCATGAGCCTGACGCGCGAACTGAATAAGAAGCAGTCTCCGTTCCGGCAGCTGGTGGAGGGTTGTGCCCCTGCGCTGGCGATAGCGGGTGGCAGGTCTCCGGAAGGCAAGCGGGTCGCTGAACGGCTTGGTTTCTACGATCTCGTCAAGGCGCGCTCTCTGGCGCCACTGCCGGATGGAGTGACCGACGCACGGCGGCACTCACCAACTGTCGGCATGGCCTTCGACATCCGCACCAGGATGATGCTGGGCGAGTTCGAACCACGCCGGAGCGCCTCGGCGATGGGCATGGACGTCTTCAACCATCTGCTCGCACCGCTGTTGCCGAACGGCCAGCACATATCAGACGTGCTTGGCGACGCCTTCCTCGAAGCCGAGCGGCTCACCAGGGACGGCGACGACGTCGACCAGGACTACGCCAGCATCGTCTTCGCCTGGTGCGAGTCGATCTACCGCGCCGGCGGGCGGGCGATACGCAGCTCGCTGGGCGAACGCCTGTCAGCAGCGCGAAACGTCGACGAGGTGTATGACTCAATCCCACCGCTCATGCTCGAAGACATCGCTCGCCTACGCATCGTCAACCAGCGCCAGATCAAGCACTGGCGCCTACGCATGAGACACGGGGCCTTCTTCGTCTCGAACCCATCCTTCTCCGGCGACTTCTTAGTCGGCGGCGCCGACGGCGACTGGTTCATTGACGACACGCTCTTCGACTGCAAGGTCAAGGACACCATCACAGCGCCGTGGGTGCGCAAAACGCTCATGCAGCTCCTGGGCTACCTCATCCTTGACCTCGACAACGACTACCAAGCCCAGCGCATCGGCATCTGGTTGCCACGCCAAGCGACGGTCAAGACGTGGGCCATCGAGGAGATTCTTGGTCGTGACGCCAACACGATACTGGCGAAGGCAGACGAGATGTGCTCAGTTTGCCAATGAAAAGAATGGGGATGATTGCATGATCGTACGTGCGATAACCTACTAAAGCGCAGTACGTTGAGCACGGATAAGTGGAGTGATATCTGACAGTCGAATTACCGCGACATCCGCGTAGCATGCCGATCAGAACGTGATAAACTATATCTAACGAAAGCATTACAATGAGTTCAGAATGCGATAACAACACCTCGCCCAGCAAAAACCCGCGCGCTCTCTTGATTGAATGGGCGAACTCGGCACCAGAATGGGCGCGCTACATCGTACGAAATGTCGTCGATAACAAGGGGCCACTTGACGACAAAAGCATAATCACTGCGTACAAGTTCTTTTTGCAGGAGAACGGACTTGAGGAGCGTACACTCCCGAATGAGCCCCTGCTTGTCGCCTCCAACGCCGACACAGAGACAATCGCCCCACTGACAATTACATCATTGTCCGACGTCACTGGAGTCAACGCACTCGGTACAGGTAACGTCATCGAGCCAGATCCTCACCTCACTATCTTGTTCGGCGAGAATGGCACAGGCAAGACAGGATACTCGCGAATCTTTAAGGCACTGGCGGGGAGCCGCACAGTCGACAAAAAGATTCTCGGAAACATCGCTAACACTAATCCTGAGGCAATGTCAGCCACCATCAAGTACAGACTTGGCGACAATGATGAGCAGTGCCATGAATGGCACGGAGAAAAAGGCGTGCCACCCTTCACAAGGATGTCGATATTTGACAGTCGTGCTGTCAAGCTCCATGTCGATGATGACCTAGACTACACCTACACACCTGCTGCGTTGGCCTTGTTTGAACATGTCACGAAGGGTGTCAAGTCTGTGCAGGAAGCTGCAAAGAGGGAGGCTGGATCATCCTCAGTGGTGTCGCCTGACATCCTATCTCGGTTCGACAAAAACACCAGCGTATATCAGCATATCGCTTCGCTTAGTGCTGCTACAGACCTAGCCCACCTAAATTCCCTGGCGGAGACCGCCCCAGACGTTGACATCCGTATTGAAAAGCAACGGACAAAAGTTGCCGAGTTAGAATCCAACACCATTAGCCTCAAGATTCGTGAAATGCAGCGCGTCGAACGGGTCCTAAGTCAAGTCTGCGAGGCAGTTCGTGCGATAGAAGACTTTGATGTCGATAGTTACGAGCAAGAACGCCAAAAGCTTAAGCAGCTCGAAGACGACTATCGGGCGTTCCGTGCGACCTTGTTTAAAGAAGCAGACTTACCGTTGGCTCCAGATGACACGTGGGTGTTGTTTATCAAGTCGGCGGAGGACTACCGCCAGCATCTCGAGGCACATTCAGCATATGATGCAGAGCGCTGCCTGTATTGCCGGCAGCCATTACAGGACATGGCTCAGACGCTCATTAATAAGTACGCCGAGCTTCTCGAAGACAATCTCTCAACAAGCATCAAGGACACCAAGGCACGACTCAAGGCACTCAGTGAGAGAGTGACGTCGGTGGAGCTTTCTGACGCTAGAGCCTTTGCGCAAGAGCATACTGACTCCGACGAGAAGCCCGCCTATTACGACAAAATCGGCCAGGTTATCAACGCCTTTGAAGCAGTATCCGAAGCCTTCTCCGCTTCTAAACAGATAACATCGCCGGCGATCAATGCTGTGACGGTTAATAGCACAGAACTGAAATCTGAACTCAAGAACCTAACACAAGAGCGTAAGCAGCTCCAGGATCAGGATACAAATCGAACCGAAACACTGAAAGAAGAGAAGCATCATCTTGCCGAGCTTGTTGCGGCGGCTGAGCTCGGCAAGTCGTGGATCAAGATCGAAGAGTTTGTCTGTAAGGCCAAGTGGGTTGCTCGTCTAAATGATGGTAGCAGTCAATTCAGGCGTCTTATCCGTAGCCTCACGGATTACGCTAAACAGGCGAATGAGCAGTTCGTCGATAACAACTTTGACACCCTGTTTGCAGAGGAGTGCAAAGCGCTCCGAGCTCCGGAGTTGACGGTACGCCACATAGGTAGAACAGGGCGTGCACAGCGTCGCAGAAGGCTTACTGGCGACCATAGTCCGTCTGCAGTTCTATCTGAGGGCGAACAGAAAGTGCTTGCTATGGCCGACTTTCTTGCCGAAGCCCGGCTCTCTGGAGTAACGGCACCCGTAGTCTTTGACGATCCTGTTTCGAGCCTCGACCACCGCCGGGTTGAAGAAGTCGCAGAACGAGTAGCGGCTCTATCCGAAACCGCTCAGGTCATTGTGTTCACTCACGATATTCTTTTTACAGCAGGCCTACTTCAAATTACTACCCGCAATCGACAGCAGTGCGTGTACTTCAAGATCTCCGAAGATAATGGCAATAAGGGATTCATTGTACCTGGAAGGCATCCTCGTTGGGATACGATCTCGAAAATTTCAGGTCGGATCAACTCTGCCTTGCAAGACGCGAAGGCTTCAAAGGACGGCGATAAATGCGATGAACATGTTCAGAGAGGTTACAGCCTAGTTCGCTCCTGGTGTGAGGTATTTGTCGAGATGGAAGTCTTCGCAGGAGTTTCTCAACGATACCAGCCGAATGTTAGCATGGCGAATCTTACAAAAATCAAAGTCGGCTTACTGCCTGAGGTGATCGATACGGTTAGCCGAGTGTTTAATGATGCTTGTCGCTATATTGATGCTCATTCTCAACCGTTGGTAACTCTAGGCACTAGGCCAACGCCCGCCGATCTTGAGAACGATTGGAACGAATTGCAGGCCGCCCGAAATAACTACCGTAATGGTTAGGATTCACTAGCGGGCGTACTGGATCGCATGGGATGAGCGCTCGGACGAGGGTCGACGAATATGGGAACCAGGGCAGCACAGCGCCGCTGGCAGAACATGTTGAGCGATCAATAGTCTCGTCCCGTCTCGTGCCATACTCTTCTGGCTGCATCGGCACGCGCTCACCTCGGGCTCACAGCCCCAGTAGGGCGTCGCCTCGACCGACACTGCTGTCCCTACTATTCAGCGGGCGCTGGGGAACGGTTCCAAGCGCCAACTCGGGATGTCGCTTGGAACCGGTGGCCACTGCAACCTGACCTGTCCCCACTGCGACACGGGTGCGGACAGGTACACGCAGTCAGCGCTTGAGCATGCTCACCCCATCGACTCGCCCTGGGAGACCGGCCCCCAACAGTCGGCAGCTCCCAGGGCGGCTTTTGCGCCGTTCCTCCAACGTTCACTCAGCTGCATTGGCTGCCACCACACTATTTATTACGGTTTCATCACAGTTGGTGACGTGTGCCACTACTAATCGTCTAGGCGGTATAGCCTAAAAGTGCAGGCAACGACGTCTGCTGGAGTCAACAGCTCCATCGCCCTCATCCCCGAGGAGGATCACGATGAGCAAGACGAGCAACAAGATCCGGCGGTTTGCACTCTTCGGCCTGGCTGCAGCCACGGCAACTGGAGTAACAACGGTGGCACCGCCGGCCCGAGCAGACGAAGTCACCGCCACAGTTTTCTCCGCCCCTGGATGGGACTACGCCAACGTTCGGCCGAGCCCCGATACAGGCGGGCAGCCAATCGGGCGGGTCCAAGCGGGCCAAACAGCGGAGTTAACCTGCTACCAGTACGGTGGCGAGGCCAAAGGCCCCTACGGCAGTAGTACCCTTTGGTACAAGGTCAAGGGATACGGCTCAGGCTGGATCGCCGACTCGATGCTGTCGACAGGGAGCGACCTACCGGTGACCGGTATGTGTCCAGAGGACAATCAAGATTCGGCGCCAACCGTTCCAAATCAGTCACCGACTTCCATGGCCAGAGTGCTCAACGACCCTGAGGTAGAGTATGTAAACGGGAGAATAGGTCCCACCACCAAATACAACACACTTAAGGTTTATCCCGCGAATAGTGGGTTCGCTTTAGAATGTTGGACTAAAGGCGAATCTGTAAACGGCCCCGATGGAAAAGCATCAGAAAGATGGTATTTCACCTCAGACAAAACCTGGGTGTCTGCTGCGTATTTGTCAATTGATACGGCTGGTTCGACGATTCCGGACTGTAACTCACCGAATGGAAATAGCCCAACAGCAGGAGTTAGAGTTGAACACCCACGCACTTGGCCAAAAACGTGGGATGTTCGGTACAATGGAAACGATTCCACCGTCGCAGATTTCCTTTATCAGCACTATCACAAAAATGACTCACTTCCTGGTGTTGATGCAAGGATAGACTGGTCATACTTTAGAGATCGCTCATGGTTCAAGGCGCAGGCATACAAGATCCGTGTCGGCGACTATAGGCAAGTCACTCGAGAAGATACACTTCTCTTTTTAGGGTTTGATGTGTATAGGGCTATCGGGGCTTTCACAATTTATCGAACAGACTCGAACTGTTTTCTCGTTTACGACTACTACGATTTCGACTATGATTTTCCGCACGAGAAGTACGCTGCAACTACAGGCGAAGCACAAGAATTCCACGTCTACTCAGCTGGCTGCTACGAATGAAGCACTTTAAAAATGGCATTAAAATGTCGGTTGCAATTAGTGTAAGATAGATAAATGTGGTATTATTGTCATTAATATGACATTGCTACATTTCTCATCCTACCCCCGCCCTCTCAAAGCCGTCGTCATTATCATTGGCGGCTTCGTCTTCTGGCACTACGGTATCGTCTACGGCCTGCTTGGCATGAGGCCGGAGCATCACATTACGAACATTTTTCGGCAACGGGTGGGACCAGTCGTGACATACAATGCGACGATTGTTTACGACACTGGCTACGCCAGAGTACCATCCATTCAGACGGAACGCGAAGGGTCGGTAGTGGGGCGAATTGACAATGCGCAAAACCGGAAGGATGTAGCGTCGAAAATTATATATAAAAAAATGCTACTCGGAAAACTGTGGATCATGGAATCCTTTCTCTGCCATGAGTAAGGATGTCCCTGAAGGCACCAAAGAAGCCTTCAAAAGGGACATCATGAGCACTGCCTCAATGGTCGGTGCTGGCTGGCCAATTCATCTGCCGACGCCAGCTCGCTCCGAGGCTTCATCCTTGATTGACCAAGCAATCTCTGCGCCGCATGCACAGTGCATGTTCGATGGCTGGACAGACTTCTTTTGTCTCGATGTAGAAGGTGGGGCTTTTGTGTATCGGTATAGATCGGTATAGAAGATAGTACCGAGGTGGAGTAAGGACTGGATGTCAAGCCGCTTACGAGCGATCTAGTGCAGAAATGGAAGGTGGAAGTGCCTGAGAGGCGTCCTACCTTCACACGGCTTGAGCATTGAGGCTGTTGTCCGAAAAGTCCGGATAACTCAGCATGAGAACTTGACTCAAGTCACACGCCGATTCGGCGTCGGCTCACTCACCCCGCACAACCTTCCGCACCGTATCCTTACTGACACCCAACCGCTGCGCAGTGTGTTTGACCGTGCAAAGCTCAGCGTAAGCCTGCCGCACCCGCTCTTGGAAGGCAGGGTCGGCTGGGTCGGTGCGCAGCGTCTCCCCTGCCTGCTTGAGGAGCCGCGCCACCGTGGTGCGGTGGAAGCCGAAGCGTGTGGCGATCTAGATTGTCATCTACGAGAAGAGCAGAGGACACACTGCTCCCTCACCTCTTGTCATTTCTGCGCAGCCATTAGATGCTTGCTTACCGTATCCCGCCCGAAGCCGAGCTCCAGGCCGATATCGATGTAGGTACGTCCCTGAGCGTGGAGCTGCTGAGCACGTTGGAGATCATCGCTGGTGAAGTGTCGCTTGCGGCGGGGTGGTCGCTTGGCCTGGCGGCACGTGGCGCGGACGGTGGACTCAGTGACACCGACTTCGGCAGCGATCTCGCGGGCAGACATGCCGGTGGGCTCCAGATCGAGGATCTGCTGCTTCTTCGCCGCGCTGATCGGACGGCAGGCCGTCTTGCGGATGCCGCGGGCTGTCGGGGTCTCGCTCGCTTCTGTCGTGGACGCTAAGCTATCCGTGCTCGACTCCGGAGCCACCTCACCCGCGATGAGACGCTTGCGGAATGCGAGTAGGGGTAGCCAGTTGTTCGAGTTGATGCTGCCCAGGTGCACCAGCCATCATAGGTTTGTTTTGTTGCCGTTTCTTGCGGCACTTTTTTATAATTTGCGGCATGGAGCTTTCTTTTTTGCATCCTTCCTCAAGAATTCTATAGAAGTGTTCTATTTCTCAAATATAATTCACTAAGAATAAAATCTATTGAGCGCAATAAATACTTGATAGCCCCAACAGACGAAACAAGCAAGATAATCACCCAAACTTATTGATATAGTAAAGGAGAAGCAATGAGCCAACAGTTAGAACGAGAGCGCACATTCCTCGCAAAAGAGCTGCTGCAAAAAATCAAAGCAACCAAGCCAACTCGCATTGTTGATATTTATATCCCAGACACACCAGCGCATTCTCACCTTCGGCTCAGACAAAACAGCAAAACATATGAAATCACCAAGAAGACCTCCTTGCAGCAAGTGATGCGTCAGAGCACATTGAGCAAACCATCCCTTTGACAGAGGAAGAATTCGCAGCACTCTCACGTTGCAGTGCAAAGCGCGTTGCAAAGGACCGCTACCGCGTCGTGATCGATGGCACACTCGCCGAAATTGATATATTTATCGAGGATCTGGCTGGGCTTGTGCTGATAGATTTTGAGTTTGACACAGAAGACGAAAAGGACAACTTTATCCCACCGAGCATTACCCTTGCCGACGTCACACAGGAGGATTTCATTGCTGGAGGTCTGCTCGCCGGCAAGACATACGACATCATTGCGCCAGAGCTTGCGCGGTTCTGTTATAAAAAACTCAGTAAAGAGTAACTTTAGTTTATTCGGCACTCACTATAAAAAATACGCACCCAGTAGGGTGAGTATTTTTATATACTGCAAGTTTTCACTCTTTTGGTCAGTGTATGAAAGTAAAGGTTTTTATTCCGTTACGCCCAAAACCCCATCTAGAGCATAGGCGGTTGTTTCCCAACCATTGACGGCAATGCTGTCGATACCCATCGCGCGGACTGGGTAGTCGTTGCCGCCTTCTTCGATCTTATCACCAAAGAAGAGGACTTCGCTTTTTTCTAGCCCATTAGCTTCAAGCAGCTTCTTCATGCCATAGGCTTTGTCGATACCAGGGCGGGTGATATCGGTGCTGGTGGTGCCACCAATCCGCACTTCGAGGCCAGGCAGTTGTGCCGCTACCTTATCGCGATAGACTGGCCGAACATCCTTGTACTTCTCTGCCCAGGCGTATTTCTCCTCTGGAGTGGCTTGCTGGCCAAGGGCAGATATAGTGATCTGGCTCTGGCGATCCTCGATAATCTCACCCGCTGGGTGTTCGCACCAGATCCCCATCTCTCGTGCGGTCGACTCAAGCACACTCACGATTTGCGCCTTTTGCTCATCCGTCAGATCCTCAGCATACTGCAACTGCCACTCGCCTGCGTGCGGGTCGAAACGATAATAGCGCGTGCCACACGTCGGCATAGCGTGAAACTTAGCCAGTAATTCGGGCGATACATCGAGGCGGCTGGTCACCTGTTTTTGGATCTGCTTGAAGTCTCCACCAGTGATAACGCATACGTCATACTTCTCCAGTAAGCGCCCCAGCAGAGCCGCCATCCGGTCACTCACAGGTGACTTCGTTACTGCTAGCGTATCGTCTAGATCAAATGCAATCAGTTTTTTCATGACAAATTCTCCTCTTGTAGCTACTAATGTGCCATTATCATACCATAAAATATGGCAAATCCATAATGGAATAATAAATCACCCTATGCTCTGTTGAGTATGGCTATCGAGAATACTCACCTATCGCACAAGTACGAAGCTATTCTTGCCTTTTTTGATTAAGCTTGGGCTGGTGGCTGGTTGATCACTAGTGATCTTTGCACCATCAAGGCTAATGGCATTGTTTTTGATGAGGCGACGCGCTTCGCCATTGCTGGTGCAAACACCAGCCTCCACTAGTGCTGCTACGACTGACTGCGGCGAGACAGTTGGGATCTCGTTAGCCAGCGCATCAAGATCTTCCTCGTGCAGCGTCGATAGGTCATTACCGCCAAAGAGCACACTGGTTACTCGCTCCACGCTCTCGCGGCGCTCATGGCCGTGGACGATATCGGTCACTTCTCGTGCGAGTGTCTTTTGTAGGGTGCGCGCGCCAGGGTTAGCGCGGTGGGTGTCGATTAATGTTTCGATAGTTGCTTGATCAAGTAACGTGTAGATCTTGATCAAGTCTTCGCTCGTCTCGTCATCGCAGTTGAGCCAAAATTGGTAGAATTTGTATGGGCTTGTCAGTGCTGGGTCGAGCCATATTGCACCACCCTCCGACTTGCCGAATTTCACCCCTGTCTGTTTGTTAATCACCAGCGGTGCCGTCAAGACATGTGCTTCGCCACCTCGAGTTTGCGAATGAGCGACACGCCTGTCACGCTATTACCCCATTGGTCGGCGCCAGCCAATTGCAGCGTTGCGCCCTTCTCGCGGTACAGGTGTAAGAAGTCATAGCCTTGAATCAATGCATAGCTAAATTCACCATAGCTAATGCCAGCCCCACCTTCGCCAATTCGCTGCTGGACAAAGTCGCGGTCGAGTAGCTGCGTCATACTGACGTGCTTACCGATCCGGTGCAAAAAATCGATATAATTAACGTGTGCGAACCAGTCAGCATTATTGACTACCGCAAAATCCTGGCCGCGAAATATCTGCCGAAATTGCGCCGTTAAGCCCTCAACGCTGCGCGCCACCGTCTCGGCATTGCGGAGGTCACGCTCTTGCTTTTTGCCGTCTGGGTCGCCAATCATCCCGGTTGCGCCTCCCACAAGCAACAGTGGTGTGTGCCCATGATCGATGAAGTGACGACACAGCATCATGACGGCCAAGTTGCCAATCGTCATGCTCGGTGCACTAGGGTCAACGCCGATGTAGAAAGTACGCGGCTCATTGATGTCATTGATATCAGCAAACGTCGTTTGGTTAATGAATCCGCGCCAGGTTAATTCTTCTGCTAAGGTCATATATCCTCCACTCTTGCTCTTTCTTATGCTCGTGTATTGCTATTTATTTTAGCACGAAATAGCGCAAGGTAGCGGGGCTGCGCCGCAGGAAAAGACTAGCCCTACCCGCCTACATAATGCTATAATGCAGAGGAATATTGCGTGTTAGAGGAAATAAGAGATCGTGGTTAAAAATAATTTATCACATCGAGTTAGCGTCTACTCCAACCTTGCAGCCAAGCGCCGCACCAAAAAAGACGCCGAAGCCCGCCGCAGAGCGGAGTACTTGGCAAGCCTACCCAAGCAGCCTCTCAAACGGCTACTCTATCGCTTGCACCCACGCCGCGTGGCACAATTCTTATTTAGCAAGCGTGGGGCTTATGCCATTCTCAAGGTAGTTGGCGGGTTTTTCCTCGTGCTCGCCCTTATTATCGCTGGGCTTTTCACTTACTACCGCAAAGACCTCGACGCAATTCGCCCAGGCGAGATAGACAAACGCGTCCAGACCACTGTTACCAAATACCTTGACCGTAGTGGCCAGCTCCTCTGGGAGGATAAAGGTAGTGGCGACTACAAGCTCGTGGTCGATGGCAACCAAATTAGCGACTACGTCAAGAAGGCAACAATCGCCGTGGAAGACCGTGATTTTTATAACCACCACGGTATCAGTCTGGCTGGTATTTCTCGCGCGTTCCTGAGCAACTCGCAGGGTAATGCCGTGCAGGGTGGCTCAACACTGACACAGCAGCTCGTCAAGCAAGCCTTCTTCGAGAAGAGCGAAATCGAAAAACGCGGCCTCGATGGTATACCACGCAAGATCAAGGAGGTGATTCTCTCGATTGAGGTCGAGCGTATGTACAACAAAGATCAAATCCTGAACCTCTACCTCAACGAAGCATCATACGGTGGCCGCCGTAATGGTGTTGAGTCGGCTGCGCGCACCTATTTCCAGAAACCAGCTAAGGATCTAACACTGGCCGAATCTGCACTGCTTGCCGGCATTCCTAACAGTCCTGGGCTCTACAACCCGTACAACACTGCTGGCAATACCGCTCTCATCGCTCGCCAACATAAGGTGCTTGATAGCATGGTAGAGATGAATTACATCACCAAAGCACAAGCCGCAGAAGCTAAGAAGGTCGCTGTTCTTGATACGATCAAGCCAATGGCAGACCAACTCGCCGATATCAAAGCACCGCACTTCGTCCTGATGGTGCGCGACCAGCTCGAAAAAGAGCTGGGTAAGTCAACAGTCGGCAAAGGCGGCCTTACCGTTACAACCACGCTTGACTCGACACTCCAAGGTAAGCTTGAAGGCCGAATGGAGAGCATGTTTAATGGCAAACTCACGAACTCTAACTGTGGTAATACCAACTGTGCAACCTATGCTGGCTTCACTAATGGCGCAGCGGCGATCGAGGATAATAAATCTGGTCAGATCATAGCACTGGTTGGAAGTCGTGGCTTTAACCATGCTGGTTATGGACAAGACAATGCCGCCACTGCCTTTATCCAACCTGGTTCATCCATCAAGCCACTAGTCTACGCTCAGCTCTTCCAAAACAAGGGCAACGGCAAGACCAACTACGGGAGCGGCTCTGTCCTCTCCGACTCAAAGATTAGCTTTGGTAGCTGGACACCACAAAACGCTGATGGTAAGTTCCAAAACAACATTAACCTCCGCCAAGCTCTCGCTCGCTCACGCAACATCCCCGCCATCAAAGCTATGCAGGAGAACGAGCGCAATAGGCGCGGCAGCACCTGGCAGACCATTCGCGAGATGGGCGACAGTGCTTACTGCACCCAGGGCGCAGATGCCCAAGCTGGCCTATCGAGCGCCATAGGTAGCTGTGGCACACGCCTCGTCGATCACGTTAATGCCATCGCATCTTTGGCACGGATGGGTACCTATACCCCGCAATCAACCGTTCTCAAAGTAACCAACAGTACTGGCCAAGTCCTTAAGCAATACACAGCCTCTACAAAGCAGGTGATCGATCAGCAAGCTGCCTACATCGTCAACGATATCCTGGGCGACTCCAGTGCACGGGCCAACCTCGGTGGCGGGCAAGATTACATGCCACAAATGAACCGCCTCAAGGCGAAGACTGCTGTCAAGACCGGTACATCAAACTCCGAGGTCAACGGCAAAGTGGTAGCAAAGGATATTTGGACAGTCGGCTATACCCCAGCACTATCAATGGCTGTTTGGCTGGGCAACTCTGATACGTCACCACTACGCAACGGTAACTCACTCATTCCCGCCATGCTGCTCGACTACACCATGGCCGATGCCACGCAATACTACGTTAGCCAAAACAAAGCGTCGTACAGCGATTGGTTCTCTGCACCGAGCGGCATTCAGCGAATCAACAATGAAGTCTACCCATCGTATTACAATAAGAATTCTAACCGCAGCAGCAACACAATGTCATTCGATCGAGTATCTAAGAAAAAGGCCACAAACTGTACGCCAGAGTCAGCCCGCGTTGACATCCCTGTCACTCGGTCAAAGGACTCGTCAGGCAAAGAGACTGTTTCGGCTCAAGATGGCTATGATGCCACCAGCAATGACGACACCCATCGCTGCACCGACTCCAAACCAAGTGTCTCCGTCGCCGTAAGCTCGAGTGGGCAATCGGCGACGGTATACTACCGCCAGGGCAGCCACCCACTCCAGCAGCTGGAGGTAAAGGTAGGCGACCAACTCGTTGGCACACGTCAGGTCAACAGCGATGGCGATACCAATGTCTCTATCCCCTCCTCTGCTGGCAAAAACTTCACTGTGACTGCCACACTGACAGACAGCGTATACTATAGCGACAAAAACACCGCTCACGGCCAGCGAACGAGCTAGTGCATCTTTAACAGAGAATAGTTATAATACCCTGCACCTACAGCTGCAGGATTTTTCATAATGGAGGATTTGTTGCTATGCTCAGAATTGCACTACCTTTGTTCGAGTAGCATGTAGTCACTTGCGGCATAAGACTTATTTTGCAATGAGGATACAGCGACTTGAGGTCTAAGATGAGAGTATGACGTGTCTAATATTGTGGTCCAGATATACCTCTAGCCTATTTGAGATACAGCCAAATTAGGATTCACAACCACATAAGAAAGTGAGGGCTATGCGGCAAACAATAAAGGCTCCACCACCCTCACCAACTGCCGATGTAGCTCCGGCGCTCCCGCCAGCCAGGTAAAGTTCTCGTGAGAGCGATTCAGGGCGTCGTGGTAATCCATGGGGTTACCAGCAATATCGGTATAGACGCCGCCTGCTTCCTCAATAATGATCTGCTGCGCGACGTTGTCCCAGATCTTGCTCGTTTGATTGGCGCAGACACCATAGGCACCCTTCGCAACCATTGCTTGGTCGAAAGCACTGTTGGAGGAGCGGAGATTACGGATCGAGAGGATGATGGTACCAAGTAGCTCAGCTTCGCGCTTTGTCCGGGCTGGATCCTCAGGGTGACCATCAATACCATACGCGACGAGACTATTAGTAAGGTCGGCTTCTCGTGAGACATGGATTTTCTGGCCATTACACCAGGCACCCGCACCCTTAGTCGCAACGTAGAGCTCGCCAAAGGCAGGCAAGGCTATTCCACCAGCCACTGGTGTGTCGTGATCGAGCAACCCAAGCATAATGCCATACTGTGGCAGCCCCGCCGCGAAGTTACTCGTCCCATCGATCGGGTCAACCACCCAGGTGTAACGCGACCCGTTATCGACACAGCCCAGCTCTTCGTCGATAACATTATGATCAGGGTATGCTGTGCGGATTGCATCCGTCAGGAAATGACCGATCTCCAGGTCGGTCTCTGTCAGGACTTGATTGCGATCTCCCGCCTTGACCGAATGAGAGAGGTTGCCAAAGTTCGCGACTGCAATCTTCGCGGCGGCGGTGAGAGTGGTAGTGAGAAAATTGTGATAGTTATGCATAATTGCTTCCCCTTTCATGGCATTACTACCATCAGTATAGCACCCTGAGAATCACGTATCAAAAATTAAACAATATCTCTTTACGGTCCGCTAGCTTCGCAACAACGCTAATCCGTCTGCTTTTTACCAAATCAAGCAGCGCTGCTTCGTGGTCAACACGGCGACGTGATGATGAGCGAGTGGTTCGTTTCTTGGAGGGAGCTTGCGTGGCTACCTGTGGGGTGCGGCTCGCTGTCGATTGCTTGGTATGCCTGGATTGAGAGGATGAAGCAGCCTGCGGAGACTTCGGAATTGTAGCGGCTCGCGCACGAGAGGTACGCTTGGCTAGCTGCTTTGATTGTGGTTGCTCTGCTGGCTTTGTTTTCTCATGAGCCACACGCGCCGTTCGCTGGGGCTGGCTTGAGGCTGGCTGGTCATTTTTCTTATCTGTTTTTTCTGCTGGAGCTGTGGTAGCGCGAGTCCGCGCTGGTTGGCGAGAGCGCGAAGTCTTTGCTGGTTTGGGCTGAGTAGATGGTTGAGTAGCCGACTCTTCTTGCGCTACTGCTTTTCCTGATGATGCTTCAGCTGAGCGCGCTTTGGCTGGCTGAACTACTGGCTTTTTGACGAGCTTGGCAAAGATCATCTTACCTGCAGCGGTCTGAAGATTGCGAATAATCTCCACTTCGCAGGTGCGGCCCAGCTGGCTGCTGGCTTGCTCCACGACCACCATTGTGCCATCAGGTAAGTGCCCCACCGCCTGATGGGCGTCCTGCCCCTTCTGGAGGAGCGCTAGCGTCAGGTGCTCGCCAGGCAAATGCGCCATCCGGATGCTCTGCGCCAGCTCATTGATATTGAGCACGCCAATCCCCTCCACAGCGGCAACTTTGTTGAGATTATAATCAATCGTGAGCAGCCATGCACTATGTTGCTTGGCCAGGCTCAGCAGCCGCTCGTCAACTCCCTCACGTGCTTTGCTGCCATCCTGCAAGAGCTCTACCTCAACTTCGTCCATCGCCTGCAGCTCCGTCACGACGTCGAGGCCATAGCGCGCACGAGCTCGCTTGTCGCTGTCGGCATGATCTGCCAAAAATTGCAGCTCGCCCACCACGCTCCGTGGGATCACCAGCGTGTCTCCTATAAATCCTGTTTTGGCAACGGCCGTAATTCGGCCATCCATCAGCACCGACGTATCGACTAGCAGTGCTCGCCCCTTCGTCTTGAGCGTGTTACGCGGCAGCCGAGCCAGGAGATAACTGACTTCGCCAAGGATAATAAGTGTGATGATAAGCAACACAAGAGTAGATAATTGCATGTTGTTCCTTTTGTTATGTTTTTAGATAGGTAATGAGTGCACTGCGGATATCGCGCACGTCATGGATAAAGGGCATCTTGAGGTCGGAATGCGGGGCAATCGCTTTGGTGAAGCCGAGTTTTTGCGCCTCAGTAATGCGCCGCTCAGCCGCTTGGGCACTGCGCACTTCACCGCCAAGGCCCACCTCGCCAAACACTACTACGCCATCATCAAGGCGTCGGCCAGCAGCAGCACTAGCAATTGCCATGACAACGGCTAAGTCGGCCGCCCGATCAGCCAGTTTGAGTCCACCGACAACGTTGATGTAGATATCTTTATCGGATAATTGCAATTTGGTGCGCCGCTCGAGGACAGCGATCAAAAGGTTGAGTCGGTTGAGGTCAAATCCGCTGGCTGTCCTCTTAGGATACCCGAAATGGGTTGGATTGACAAGTGCTTGGATCTCGACAAGGATAGGGCGGTTACCCTCGAGGGTAGCAAGCACTACTGAGCCATCAGCATTTTGGCGTTCGGCAAGCAGCGCAGCTGAGGGGTTCTCTACAACTGTCAAGCCACGCTCACCCATAGCAAAAATCGCCGCTTCATTCGTGCTACCATAGCGGTTCTTGATGGCCCGCACCACCTTAAAGCCACCGTAGCGATCGCCCTCAAACTGCAGCACCACATCCACGAGATGCTCAAGTACCTTGGGCCCCGCAATCGACCCTTCCTTCGTCACATGGCCCACCAGCACTACCGCCGTCCCTGATTGCTTGGCCGCTTGAATGATAACGTTGCTGGCGTTAGTAATCTGGCTTACAGTGCCTGGTGCACTGGTGATCTCAGCCAGGCTCAGTGTCTGAATCGAATCGACAATTACCAGCTGGTATTGGCCGGTACGGATGGTAGCCGCAATATCATCAGCACTTGTGCTCGCTGCAAACGACAATGCCTCGTGCTGGTCGGCACCCAGTCGCGTCGCCCGCAGCGTCACCTGCCCAGCCGACTCCTCACCACTGATATAGAGCACTGCTTGCTGCCGAGCAACCGCATGCGCGACCTGGAGCAAGAGAGTGCTCTTTCCCATGCCTGGTTGCCCCGCCAGAAGAAGTACACCACCAGGCAAAATACCACCACCTAGCACTACATCAAGATCAGCAATACCCGTTGCAAGTCGTGCCGCCGGCTCATCCTGGCTTGCAGCGGCGGTAATTGGCCGCGGCTGTAGCAACGTACCCTGGCTAGCGCTGCGTGCCACGGCCGATTTACCCACCGGGGCTGGTGCTTGCTCAATGAGGCTATTCCATTGGCCACATTGTTCACACTTACCGGTCCATTTTGGTGAGCGCGCACCACACTGCTGGCAGACAAATATCGTGCGGGCTCGTGCCATTACACCTGCTCCTTGGGCTGCTCAATGCCATTGATGCTTTGGTTCAGCTCATTGGCGCGTACTGACAAGGCATTGAGCCGAGTGATCTTCGCATTATATATCTCAACGCGCTGATTAATCGCTAGGCGCTGTGCCTCAAGCGCTCGCTGACGTGCCAAGAGCTTCTTACGTGCTGCCTGGAATGATGCATCATCGCGAAAGCCGCCATTTTGGGCTCTCGCATTAAACACCTTAATGTCAGCCGACAGCTGCTCAGCCATCTCTTTGTACTGTGCTTGGTCAGTGGGGAGCTGGGTAGCTTCTTGGTTGATTGCCTTGCTGAGCGCTTTGGCTTCTTGATCGACTTTGTCAAAGACAGCTTGGTAAGCATCACTGCGTGCGACAATCGCCGCACGGTTACGAAAATACCGACCATAGTGCTGCTCTAACTCGCTGCTGATTGTACCAATCTGCGTGCCAATAATAGAATGAAGCTCATTATTGCGCTCGCCTGGTTCGGCCTGGTCATAATACTTCACCATTGAGGCAATGACCGGATTGGTCTTGATCTTGGCGTACTCTGCTTCGATAAGCTTGTCAATCCGCTGTCGCTCGCTTGGGCTAAGCCGCTCATACGCAGCGTGCAAGAGCTCGTGTGCTGTCGTGACGGGTTCGGCGTTAGTCAGTTCTTGATTCTGCACATTGTAGACGTAAATCCGGCGCAGGTGGTAGCAGCCAAGGATAGCTGCTGTGCGCTCTGTCGATTTGCAGCTTTTGTTAAACTCGGCCTTGTCCTGTAATTGTGGCTGACTCGCATAGAGCAGCTGCCGACCTTTATCGGTCAGCTCAAGCTGGTCAATCACCGCTTGCATTGCACTATCGGGCTGGTACCGGCTCGCCACTGCGGCATCGTAGAGCTCTGGGCCATAGGTCAGCCCAGCCCAAGCCATGCCGCCGATCATCACTAGGCCGACCAGTGTTGAGAGGAGGCGCTTAGGCCTTTTCGCTACGTGCGTCAATCGTCAGCTCCCCTTTTCGTACTCCAACTGTCAAGACCGACCCTTTGGCGTAGTGACGGGCCAAGATCCCCTCCGCAAGGCGGTGCTCCAGCTCATCCTCAATCGTGCGCCGCAGCGGCCGCGCCCCAAAGGTGCGGCTATAGCCCTGAGCAATCAACCGTCGCTTTGCCGCTGGCAACACCTTGACGGCGAGACTCTGGCGCGCCAAACGCCGATTGAGCTCAGCAATCTGCAAGTCGAATATCTTCCCAACCTCTGGTTTGGTGAGCGGGCGGAAGGTGATGATCGCATCAAACCGATTGATTAGCTCCGGCCGCATGAATCGCTCCAGTGCCTCGCGTGTATACGACTCATTGCGTCGCTGCTGCTGCGCCGTATCGTCCTCGTCGGCCAGTTTGGCCTGGAAGCCGAGGCTGCGATTGTGCTGCATCTTATCTGCACCGAGATTGCTGGTAAGAATGATGATCGTGTTACGGAAGCTCACAACACGGCCAGTCGAGTCAGTCAGTGTGCCATCTTCAAGGAGCTGCAGCAACATCTGGAAGATATCGGGGTGAGCCTTTTCAATTTCATCAAACAACACCACACTATAGGGTTGACGCCGCACCTTATCTGTCAATTTGCCGCCATCGTCGTAGCCTACATAGCCAGCAGGCGCACCAACAAGTCGGCTCGCGGTATGCTTCTCACCAAACTCACTCATATCGATCTTAATCAGCGCGTCGTCTGAGCCGAATACCTCACGAGCAAGCACGCGCGCCAGCTCGGTTTTGCCGACACCAGTTGGCCCCATAAAGACAAAACTACCGATCGGCCGCTGGCTGCTCGCCACCCCACTACGACTACGCCGAATAGCACGAGCAACTTTGCCGACCGCTTCTTCCTGGCCAATCAGATATTTGCCAAGGTGTTTCTCAAGATTACGCAGGAGCTTCGCCTCACTTGTGCGGACTTTCTCAACTGGGATGTGTGTCATCACAGCAATGGCATGAGCAATATTATCCTCGGTGAGCACCAGTGGAGTTTTGCGGCTTTGCTCGCGGCGGGCCTGCTGAAGCTGGTCGGTCAATTGGCTAATGCGCTGCTTATAGAGCGCAGCACGCTCGTAGTCTTCTGCCGCCACGGCGTCTTCCATCTTCTCATTGAGCGCCTTGAGCTCGCGGACATACTCACGCTGCTTGCTTGGCTTGTGCCCCTTCTTGACGCGCACTAGCGCCGCTGCTTCGTCGATGACGTCAATCGCCTTATCAGGCATAAAGCGATCAGCTACATAGCGGTCACTCATATACACTGCTGACTCGATCACATCATCGCTAATCTTCACCCCGTGATGTTTCTCATAGTAGCTGCGCAATCCCTTGAGGATTGCTACCGTATCCTTCACGCTTGGCTCCTTAACGAGCACTGTCTGGAAGCGACGCTCCAGTGCGCTGTCTTTCTCGATATGCTTGCGATATTCCTCCAGCGTCGTCGCACCGATGAGGTGCAACTCACCTCGGGCTAGCGCCGGCTTGAGGATATTAGCTGCGTCCATTGCTCCGCCCTCTGCTGAGCCAGCTCCTACAAGCATGTGTAATTCATCGATGAAGGCAATGATATTGCCCTGCTTGGTAATCTCGCGGATCAGTGCCGTCAGCCGCTCCTCGAACTGCCCACGGTACTTAGTACCAGCCACAATTGCCGTCATATCGAGCATAACCACCCGCTTGTCGAGTAGATTATCTGGCACATCCTCGCGGACAATCCGCTGCGCCAGGCCTTCAACGATGGCCGTTTTGCCCACCCCTGGTTCACCCAGCAAGACAGGGTTGTTCTTGGTGCGACGGCTGAGGATCGTCACAAGGCGTTCGGTCTCGCGCGCCCGCCCCACCACAGCATCTAGCTCGCCATCGGCCGCTTTGGCCGTGAGGTCAGTGCTGTATTTGCTCAGGGCACTGCCACCGCGCGGCATTGGCCGCCGCTTCGTGTCGGTGCGGGTGCTCGTGCCACCGTGGCTCTCTTCGCGCATATCATCAAAGTGGGCTTCGAGGTTGCGGACGATTGCCTCAGTATCTGCCCCCATTTCGCGTAGCAGTACGGTTGCGCGGGCGTTATTTTGCTTGAGCAAGCTATAGAGAATATGCTCCGTACCAAGCTCATCATGCTCATACTCCTTCGCAATTTCCCAGCCCATCCGGAGTGTCAATAGAGCCGTCTCAGACAGGCCAGTTGCCCCGCCAGTCCGCACCGTAATACTCTTGAGCGGCTGCAGGTGAAGCGAGTCCTCCGCCCGGCGCAGCGTAATGCCAGCATCGGCCAGCACCTTGGTGCCGAGGCTAGCGCTTTGGCTCAGGATGCCAAGGAGCAGGTGTTCGGTACCAATATAAGGGTTGCCATATCCACGAGCAATTGCATCAGCATACTGGACACTCAGGCGAGCATCGTCACTCAAATGACTAATAAAATCTGCAAAATCATCTTCCATGTCGTCCTCCAAAATCTGTGGCCAAAAAGCCACCCTACTCAGTATACGCTGCTCATTAGCACTCGTCAAGGTGGAGTGCTAATAATCCACAAAACCCTGCTCTATCATGAGCAGGGTTAGCGTGTCGCAGCGCTTTGCAATTTTACGCTTGGTTTTCAATGGCGCTAAAGAGATCATCCTCGATATTCTTGCGTGGCTTGCGCTCAGCTGGCTGGCTTGCTGCTGTCTCAATATCAAGCTCAAAGCCCGTAAGGCGGCTCGCCAAGCGAACATTCTGCCCACTACGGCCAATCGCGATCGACTGCTGGTCTTCCGTCACATACACTTTGGCGTGCTTGTGCTCGCGGTCAATCTCGACTCGCACTACCTCGGCAGGGCTGAGGGCGTTGCGAATGTACGTATCGGTGTTTTCGTCGTACATGATGATGTCGATCTTTTCTTGGTCGCCAATCTCATTCACAACGGCATTGACCCGCGTGCCATGCCCACCAACAAAGGTACCAACAGGGTCGATCCCTGGCACGGTGCTCAGAACAGCCAGCTTAGTGCGGCGACCTGCTTCGCGGGCGATCCCCTTAATCTCAACTGCCCCTGTCTCGAGCTCTGGTACCTCTTGACGGAAGAGATACTCAATGAAGGCTTCGTTACCACGGCTCAGGATAAGCTGTGGACCACGATTGTCGCGCTCGATGTCCTTGATAAATACTTTAATGCGACTGCCTGGCACATAGCGCTCACCTTGGATTTGCTCGCTTTGCGGCAAGATGCCAGTTGCCTTGCCCAGTTCAACGCGCACGACACGTGGCTCAACCCGCTGAACAATACCCGTCACAACCGTACCAATCTTGTCTTCGAACTCTGCAAGCACCACCTCGCGCTCAGCTTCGCGCAAGCGCTGCAATACCACCTGCTTAGCGGTCTGAGCCGCCACACGGCCAAAGCTCGTCACATTGTGCGTCTCCTCAACGGTACCGCCCAGCTCGGCATCGGGGCTTGTCGCCCGTGCTTCTTCTAGGCTGATCTCTGTCGATGGGAAGTTAACTTCTTCAACGATCTCACGAATGACGAACACCTTGGCGGTGCCGTCGTTGAGGTTGAGCTCTGCCCGAACGTTTTGGTCGCGCTCACCATTGTCGCGGCGCCAAGCGGCAGCAATCGCTTGCTCGATCACACCCAGGACAGTTTCCTCAGGTAAGTTTTTCTCGTCAGCGATTGTGCGCAAGGCTAACGTAAGCTGCTTAATATTAAGGTCTTCCATATTGTGTTACTCCTTTCTATGAAAAACTCCGACCTGCCGGCCGGATATCTACCCATCAGTGTAGCGGATAGCGCAAGGATGTCAAATGAAGTGGCGGGAGTTCTTATCCAACAATCGTCAACACATCACGGAGGTCGGCGATAACCCATCGTGCGTGCCTAGCAGCGGGTGAGCCAGCAAAGGCTACTCCATTGCCTGTCGCAGCAAAGAGCGGTACGTCGTTCGATCCATCGCCCACAACCAGACAGTCGCTCAGCGAGACCTGCTGCTCGGCAGCTAGCTCGCGGAGCTGCTGTAGCTTGGCCACTGCATCGCTATCTGGCGCATCAATCTGGCACAGCATGTCTTGATCATCAAAGATAAAATGATTGCTCGCGCGCCAAAGTGCGACGCCAAGCTGCTCTGCTACCATGCCTACCAAGATATCCATCGCACCAGAGTTAATAGCCACGCGGTAACCCCGCGCTTGAAGCGCTGCAACAACCATCTGGGCGTGCGGTATGTAGGTATATTGGCTGAGGATGCGCCGCACCACCACGCGACGGCAGTCACCTCGTTGCCGATACCGCTGCAACAGCCAGGCTTGGCCTTCGGCATCAGTTATCTCGCCTTGAGCAGCACGCACCATCAAGGCAGCATCTTCTTCTGGTGTGATGCCCATGGCGAGATTGAGATTGCGCCAAGAGTTGTCGCGAATCAAGGTGTGATTGAGGTCGAATACAATAAGCTTTGGCTGCATTAGCCAGGTACTCCCTGCCCAGGACACGTAGCGAGGACGCGCTGTATGGCGGCTTTTTCGCCTGTGGTGACCCAGAGGTGATATTTACGTTTGACGGCAATTTGCCGGGCAACATACTGGCAGCGAAACGGCTTATGGCTGGGCAGCCACGTCGCAGCATCGCCATCACCCTTTTGCTGGTTGGCCGGGCCATCAACCGCCAGAAGCTCAAGTGGATCATTAGCAAGCTGCTGCCGCTGCTCGCTACTGAGCTGCTGTGCACCGGTTTGCCAAGCATTACTGAGAGCAACAACGTGATCGATCTGCACCGCAGTGCTCGTGCCGCTCCCTCGCTGGAAGGTGATGCGCTTGCCTGTGTATGGGTCGTCGAGCTGGCCACTCGCTACTTTACAATTGCCGCTCACCACCACCTGCTTGAGGTCGCGTGCGAGGATGATATTGCGCGTATCGCAGCCACTCGTCGTTGCCCAGCCCGCACCAAACTGGCTGCGCGTATACCCAGTCTTGGGCGCGCGACCTTTAACGGGCAATGCCTCGAGCGCTGCTAGTGCCTCGCCGTTACCCTGTGGCGAGTGACTTGACTGCGCTAACTGCCACGCTGCATATATCGCGAGCGCAATAATGATAATGCCAGCGAGCAAAAACATCGTTATGACGCGGCGACGGCGATATCCCATAGTCATATCATAGCATAGGGTCAATTTTTGGTAGGCTCATGCACATTCCGGTATACTAGTTTTATGCAACAGGTTACTCATCTCATCGACTTTTTTATACCAACTCACTATCAGCTAGCACTGGATATTGATCGCCAGCAGCGGCACTTTGCAGGGCAAGTGAGAATCACTGGCGAGACAACACAGGCTGATACGCCAATTAAATTACACGTCAAAGACCTCACGATCACCAGCGCGATGATCGACGGCCAGCCAGCCTCTGTGGAGCATAATGAGGACGAGGTCTCACTGCACGTGCCAACGCTGAGTGCTGGTACTCATACTACTACTCTCGCGTACGAAGCAGCAATTACTGACTCACTCCACGGTCTCTACCCCTGTTATTATCAGCACGACGGTGCGAAGAAAGAATTGCTTATGACACAGTTCGAGAGCCATCATGCGCGCGAGGTCTTCCCGTGTATTGATGAGCCTGCCGCCAAAGCAGCCTTCGACATAACCGTCACAACTGAGCCGGGCATCACGGTGCTTGGCAATATGCCCGTCCAGTCGCAACAGGAAGCAGATGGTCGACTCACCACTACCTTTGCCCAGACGCCGCGCATGAGCACCTACCTCGTGGCACTTGTGATGGGTGAGTTGCAGCATATCACTGGCCAGACAAAAGATGGCGTAGAGGTATCCGTCTGGGCTACGCCAGCGCAAGCTCCTGCGAGCCTTGATTTCGCTCTTGAGCATGCCATCCGCTCAATTGAGTTCTTTAATGAATACTTCGACACGCCCTACCCCTTACCTAAATCCGATCACGTTGCAGTACCAGATTTTAGCAGTGGTGCAATGGAGAACTGGGGGCTCATCACCTACCGTGAGTCTGCCCTGCTGGCCGATCCAACCACGACGACCATCGCCGATAAGCAGTACATTGCCACCGTCATTAGTCACGAGCTCAGCCACCAGTGGTTTGGTAATCTCGTCACGATGAAGTGGTGGGATAACCTCTGGCTCAACGAGAGCTTTGCCAACATGATGGAGTATCTGGCGGTCGATGCCATCCACCCCGAGTGGCACGTGTGGACAGATTTTTGCAACCACGAAGGTGCGCTGGCCTTTGGCCGTGATGCGATTGATGGCGTACAACCGGTCCAAACAGCTGTTCGTCATCCAGATGAGATTAGCACACTCTTTGACGGGGCGATTGTCTACGCCAAGGGTGGACGCCTCCTCTACATGCTCATGCATTGGCTGGGCGAAGCCGCCTTTCGTACTGGCCTGCAGGCATACTTTGCTACTCATGCCTATAGTAATGCCGAGGGTGATGACCTATGGCACGCGCTGAGTCAAGCCAGCGGGCGCGATGTTGCTGCACTTATGAACCACTGGATCCGCACTCCTGGCTACCCGGTCGTTACAGCCTCGCATAGCGGCTCGCAGCTCATGCTTGAGCAGCAGCGTTTCTTTATTGGCCCACACAAGACGGATGATGCCACCTGGCAGATCCCACTCCATAGCTTATCACTAGCTATACCAGCACTGCTCACCACGCAGCGCACGGTAGTAGAGCACAGCCTAGATGAGCCAATCCTTCTCAATCACGGCAATGTCTCGCACTTCATTACGCAGTATGATGACGCACTGTTAGAGCGTTTGCTTGGCCAAGTGCGGCGCGGTGAGCTATCTGTTGTCGATCGCTCACTCTTACTCACCCAACAGCTGTTACTTGCTCGGAGTGGTCGCGTATCGAGCGCCAGCTTACTTACCCTCCTTGACGCTTATTGCAATGAGACAGACGAGCACGTCTGGAGCGTAATGTCGTCAGTGGTTGCCCACCTCAAGCTCTTCGTTGAACCGCATAGCCCTGCCGAGCAGGCACTGCGGCAGTTCGTGGGCCAGCTTGCCCAGCAGAGTTATGATCGCCTTGGCTGGAGTACACGCCCTGGTGAGTCTGAGAATGACACCAAGCTGCGATCGACGATCATCGCGCACATGCTCTATAGCGAGCAACCTGCGGTGATTGCCGAGGCGCAGCAGCGCTATGCAGCAGGCGGCTTATTGGCTCTTGATAGCGAGCTACGCAGCCTGATTGCCAGTAGCGTTGTCCGCCACAGCCAGCAGCCTCAGCAACTAATTGATGAGCTTCTGGCGCACTATCGGGCAACAGCCAGTAGCGACCTGCGCCAAGACATCGCCAGCGCCGTGACGAGTACGCGCGATGCCGCAAGTATTCGCAAGCTCCTTGCTCTCATAATGGATACCGAGACAGTTCGCACCCAAGATACCGTCTTTTGGTTTGTTTACTTGCTGCGCAACCGAGGCGCACGCGACGCTACGTGGCAATGGCTGCAAAATAGTTGGCAGTGGATTGAAGAACACTTCGGTAGTGACAAGAGCTTCGACTACTTCCCGCGCTATGCCGGCAACATCCTCGCTTCGCGCCAGCAGCTGGGCGAGTACCAGTGTTTCTTTACACCACTGCGCAATGAGCCAGCCCTCACTCGCGTGATTGATATGGGCATTACAGACATCACCGCCCGCGTCGAGCTCATCGAGCGCGATGGTCCAGCAGTTGTAGCAGCACTCACGAAGGTGTAGCGAGGCGCGAACCGTGCACTTGCATTTTCCGATACTATTCGCTTTCTGCCAATGCAAGCTATAACCTGTCAGAAAAACAATGCGCTCTTGCACTCTATCGAACGAAGCAGTAAGAAGGTGTGATCGCGCAGAAAAATATAGATCTATACACCTTAGGTCGCAAAACCGTCACTACTCAACGGTTTCAATCCGCACCACCCGCGGCGGGCTGCCACTAGTGGCAATCGCAATAAGCTGGAGATTCATAGTGGTGATGTGCTCGTGGTGCGCATAGAACCGCGCGGCATAGTGCATTTGGTTGCGCTTCTTGCGGGTAATTGCTGCGAGGCCATCGCCCGCATAGTCATCCGTGCGATGCTTCACCTCAGCAAAGTATAGTGTGTCACCACGCTTCGAAATAATATCAATCTCACAATATTTCGTCCGCCAGTTGCGCGCCACAATCTGGTGGCCGTGCTGCTGCAAAGCGGCGGCTGCAGCTGATTCGCCAGCATGGCCACGTGTGGTTGGTGTATCAGACTGCTGCGTGGTGTGTGCTTGGTCTACTGGGTGAGGACTATCATTACGGTAGTGCTGGAGCGGTTTGAAGCTGAGCCGATGTAGTGGCGTTACTCCATGGGTGGCAATTGCCGCTCGATGCTGTGCTGTGCCATAGCCAGCATGCGCCGCAAAGCCATAACCAGGGTAGAGTGCATCTTGCGCAGCCATATACTGGTCGCGCGCTACCTTGGCAATGATCGACGCTGCCGAGACGCTCGGCACCAATGCATCCGCCTTAGGTAGCATCGTGACGTACCGCTCTAGCGCCGTCCCAGCCAAGAAGTTCACCTTGCCGTCAATCACAATCTCGGTGAGCGCAATAGCCTGCTCGCGGCATTGCTGCTGTATGGCCTCCACCGCTCGCCGCGTTGCCAGGCGGAGAGCCTTGCTCATCCCTACCTCATCCAGCTCCGCTGCACTCACCCAGCCAAGAGCGTATGCCGCCGCTTGCTCTTGAATGACTTGAGCAAGGGCTTCGCGGCGCTTTTTCGTCAATTTCTTGCTGTCGTCTAACCCATCTATTGCCGCACCACCCAACACCACTGCGCCAACCACCAACGGCCCCGCCCATGGCCCACGCCCTACCTCATCAATCCCGAGTATCATACTATGATTGTCTCATATTTTATGGCACCATGTATACCACCGAGCTATAGGCTAGTCCAATGCTGCACCATGTGATGTATAATATACAACTCCTATCTCTGTTTTTGTTTACTTCTCTTGCTGATTCGCCTATTTTCTGTTGCGAGAGCATCGCTAATCTATTACAATCAAGGCGTACCCTCGGCTTAGCAACTATCACTTCATCACAAGGAGGAGTATGACAAAAATGCTTTGGCACATGCTTTTTGCTACCGGAGTGGTTGCATGCGCCATTCCTGGGTGTGCTGGCGTCCCCACTAAGCCAGTTGCAGCAGTGCCAGTGCATACCATAGAGCCACACGAGGTATGCACGCATCAACATCATACAGGTGCGTATACGCTTGATAAGAACAACCCCTATGGGTGGTCGTGCTACGACCTCACCTACTCAATATCGCTCTTCTCGGGATTCACCTTCACACCCAAGGGCAGCCTCAATATGCAGGCATATTGTACAGCCCGCCATCACGGCACACGTGCCATCGTCGACCGTCAGCAAGCTCAACCAACCTGGCAATGCGTGCCATAGCATTCACCACACAAAAGATAGAACAAATAAACTGTATAGCGTCATAGTAATAACACGAAAGGATCATTCATACCCACCATGGAAATCACCGGGCCAGCACCACTCCTCATACTAGCAGTCGCACTTAACGTTGTGTATTTTATCTTGTTTATCTGTGGCATCTGTTGGGTCGTCCGGCAGGGCCGACGCACCAAGCAGATCAGACGGCACGTGGCTGCGATCGACGAGAATCTCGAGGCGATTCGCGCCGTTCTCACCGAGCAAGCAGAATCTCGCAAGACAAAGTAATAGCATCTCGTATACGAAGTATAAAAGCCACCCTCAAGCGGTGGCTTTATTCTTGCGCCAAGTTATTTAGCTGTCTACGTATCGCGGCGAACAATTCGCTGCCACCCCACTACAGCCAGCCACACCAGCCAAACAAGCAGTGCCCCAGCAGTATTGGCCGCGATATCCCAGTTGGTATCATCCAGTGGCAAGCGGGCCACACCAGTCTTCGCCACCAGCAGTTCAAATAGCTCATTCATACAGCCAAGCGCCGACACCAGCGCAAACAGCGAAAATACCTCCACTAGCCAATATTGGCGCCACCCCAGCGCGTGTTTGAGATAGAGCCACAGGCAGCCGGTAAATATCCCACCACCAATGAAGTGGGTATTAAATGCCGTGTCTTGCCCATCGATCAACGGTGATGGCACATACCACGAGATAAAGAACAACCCACATGCCAAATATAGCAGCCAGCGGTGGTGCCGCTCATGCGTATAGCCATAATGCTGCAAGATAGGTGGTATACTACTCGCCAAGACAATTGGTATAACAATCGAGACAATGGTAAAGATACTCATATTATCTAGTATAACATCAGCTGCAAGCTAGCCACCACAGGCCTATCACGTATCATGGTATAGCCATTACAGCAAATATGTTGTGCGTATTATCTCCATACCTCATCCATATATCACGCCCTTCCCTTCCGGTGCTCAGGAGAGGTTGTTTACCAAAGCCTCACGAGCCGAGCGTTCAAGGCAAAATAGACTAATAGCGTAGCTCTCCTAATACAAATCCGCCCCTGATATAGAGGCGGATACGAAAGCTTTCTTATAGAGGCTATTCTACGCAGCCTCGTGGCGAGCTGCAACCTCGGCAGCCTTAGCGTCTAGCTCAGCTTGCTTGGCGTCTTCTGCAGCCTTTTTCTCGGCAGCTTCTTTGGCCTTTTCTTCTTTGAGGCGGGCAGCTTCGGCCTCGGCATGAGCATCGTGCACATTGTTAACCGCCTCGCGGTCAAACTGCACGGCAGTCAGGCGAGCCGACTTACCACTGCGGCCACGCAGGTAGCTCAGGAAGTTGCGGCGCACCTTAGCGCGGCGCATCACCTCAACCTTCTCAACCAGTGGGCTGTGCAGCAAGAACGACTTCTCTACCCCCACACCGCTGGTAATCTTACGCACGGTAATGCGGCTGGTGTGCTGGCCCTTGTTGTCGGTGCGGATTACCACGCCTTCAAACATCTGGATGCGCTCTTTGTTGCCTTCTTTGATTTTTTGGTGGACGCGGACCGTGTCGCCGCTCCGCACATCAACGACGGCAGGCTTCTTCTGCTGGTCATTGACTTTTTGGATCAGTGCAAAACTCATGACTTTCTCTCTATTTAATTATTAGATGACAATTCAGTTATTGATTGTACCATATTTTGCGTGCAGGGAGAAGAGGTGTGAAGTGCATTTTTACCAGTGTATTTATATACCAGCTCTCCTTCTACTCAAATACCTCTCCTTAAAAATACGAGGAGAGGTATTTGTTTTTCGCTCACCCTATCGAGAACGATGGTGTGTTGTTGACTCAACCGCAGCATCAGCTGCTTTTCGTTTGGTCGAGCTAGAGTAGTCGGCACTCTTCTTAGCAATGTCTTCCGTTACTCCCGTCAGATAGCTACCTTCTGTTGGCGTCTTCAGACCGTCTGTGCCAGTACTGACAACATCTCGTAAGTCACTCCCGTCTTTCTTTACCCAAAATTGTGTTCGCTGGAGTTGCAGCCCTGGCTGCGCATTACCGTCTCTATCTATTACAAAATAGTTTGGAATCTTCTCTTTGTGAAACTTCGACCACTGCTCGGTCTTCGCGTTGTAAACATAGTACTCTACTGGTTCATTGGCTGATACAGGCTGAGTTGCTCTTTTGCCCACATTGGCAACCACAGGGTTAGAGATCGCAGTATAGAGTGATACACCCTTCTGGTCTGGCGCGTCACCCCTCTCAATAATAAAGATACCGCGCCCAATATTGATTTCATCTCCATTGCTCAAGGCTTGGTCTAGTTCCTTCCGGAAAGCTTGGTTTTCTTCATCAGTCAGCTTCTCCTCGCCAGGCAAAAGCTCCTCTGCTGATTGCTGTTCGGGTGATTGGGTTGGAGATGCTGAGAACGATGGTATCTCCGTTGCTTTGTCAGTAGAGTGAGGTCGCTTAGGCTGGGAAGTCTTGTTGCGTGCTGGCGCTTTGATGGATGGATTTGCGGTTGCTGACGACGTTGCTTCGGCAGTGACAGCAGGTTGATCTGGTTGTGCTTCATTTCGTGGTGTTTCTGCAGAGCACGCCGCCGCACCAAATGCCAAAGCTAGGCCAGCACCTGCCCCAATAAGCTCTTTTGTCTTCTTCTTCACATTATCAGCTAATCGTTCGCCCATTTTTCTTTCCTCCTCTTTCTCTGTATCATCACTGGTGGATGATGCCTATTTTGGATTTATAATCTAAACTATACCGCACTTTGGTATATATAGCAACTAGCTTAGCTGGTGGTGCTTTCTTGGGCTGCGCTTGCTCCACCTTCGCGGCGGTTCACTACCTGTGCAGCTCTGTTCTCGTACGCTTGCTGGAATTTATGCTGGAGCACACGCTTGGCAGCATCATTGCGCACGAGGTCATACATCGTCTGCGGGTCGTATGCATAGAGGGTAAGCACAAGCGCTTCGCCAGCAGACAGCAGCACACGAGTGCGCAGCTGTTTTTTGTTGATGAGCCCAGCATGCCGAGCTTTGTTGAGGAATATCTCTAGGTCGTGCTGAGAAGCGTACTGGCTCCCCATCTCGGGCAAATCTTGAATAGGAAATACCTGCTTGTCTGCATTGTCGTCGGCACTATTTTCTCGCAAGCTATCGATCAGTGGCTGTGCAAGCTCTACAAGCTGCTCGATCTGGGCGCGTACTTCTGCACTGAGGGTAGCCTCTGCAGCGAGGAGGGCTTCTTGTTGTTCTTTGGCTTCTGCTGCTTGACGGTTCGCGGCAGCACGGACGGCTTCGAGAGCTCGCTTTGCCAGTGCATCATCGATGTCTGGCACGCTACTGGCCGAAGATTCATTTTCTGCGCTACCAGCGGCTGGCGATGCCTCGCTGTGAGTAGTGTTGGCTGCTTCATGCGCTGCAGCTGCAGTGTCATATAGCGTCCACCGAATCTGTTGTTTGGCGCGGCCACTTACTGGCATCTCTTCTGTTAGTCCTTGCATAGCAATGTCTGCCGACACCGCTCGGTAGACATTGGTTGAATAGCCTCGCTGGCCGCGCTCATCTACAAGGTATCGCTGGCCGCGCTGGAGTACAAGACCACTACGTTCCAGCTCTTCTGTGATGATCATAGTGGGGTTATCTGATTTTTGTGCACTATACAGCAAGGCATTTGCTCGTCTATACCGCTCGAGCTTTGTTTGTACTTTGCTTGGATCATAAATTGCATCACCTAGCTCTTGCACTGTCCACGCTTCGCCAGCAGACCCCACAAGTACCTCCGCTAGCCGCTGGCTGGCGTCTTTTTTGATAAACTCTGGTGGCATACGGCTACCATACCCCAGCTTGCTGCCTGAGTGTGATGTTCGGTCATCATCAGGGAAGACATCAATATACCCAGGCTCGTCCACCTCACCAGCCGATTGCGCCTTCTCGACCGCCTCTTTGCCCCAGATACGAATTGCTGTTTCGTCAGATATAACCGCCAAGGGTGGCTCCGTGAGGCCCATATAATATGCCAGCTCAGCGTTGATCTCACCAATCCTATCTTTGACGATTTGGCGCCGCTGCTGTACGTCTTTGCCAAGCGGGGTTGCGTTATATATTTCATTAGCCTGCTCTGCTGCTTCATCGGGCGTCAATGGCGCATAGCCAAGACGCGTTGCAGCTTCCATCACTTCATCTTCTGCTTCATAACCGCCATCCTTCATTGCTTGCTCTTCTTCTCTGGCTATTTCGGCAAGCGTAGCCTCGCAGATTGCTCGCTCCTCTTGGTAGCGTTGGAGAACACCTGGTGGCACTGTACTCTTGTCGCAAGCCTGCACAAACTCCTCAAGCGCTTCTTGCTGGTCGTTTTTAATTATCGACTTGGCCCGCATATAAGTGTCCTTCTCGTGTTTTGATTTCTTCGCGTCACGAAGGGCCAGCTTGAATTTTCTATGGAGTTTATTATCTTCTTTGATTGCAACTTCTATTCTTGTAGATGCATACTCGGGACGAGATGGCTGCTGGTCTATAGATCTTTTCATTATCACTCCGTATTATGAGCCACTGCGGCTATGCAGGGCTCCTTGCTCGGTTTGTATCATGCATCATATAATAGCATTTGGCGCGAAAGTATTGCAATAACGGCTGTTTGTCCTCGTGCTACTCCTTTCTCTTTCTCGCCTGTGTGCGGTATACTAGAGTTTATGGATTATAACAAACTTGCACTCGACCTACACAAAAAATATAAGGGGAAAATCACCACCAGCCTGCGCGATAGTGATGAGCTAGACCGTGATAAACTCAGCAGCTACTACAGCCCCGGTGTGGGCGCAGTCAGTAAGGCGATTGCAGATGATCCTGCTACGCTGCCCATCTACACCTGGACGAATAACCTCGTGGCCGTCATTAGCGATGGTTCGGCCATCCTAGGCCTGGGCAACCTCGGCCCCAAGGCTGCAATGCCGGTAATGGAAGGTAAGGCGCTGTTGTTTAAGCACTTTGCTGGTGTGGATGCCGTGCCAATCGTGCTGGATGTGCACCAACCAGAGGAGATTATCGCTACAGTTAAGGCGATCGCACCAAGCTTTGGCGCGATTAACCTCGAGGATATCGCCGCGCCCAAGTGCTTCGAGATCGAGGAGCGCCTCAAGGCCGAGCTGGATATCCCCGTCTTCCACGACGACCAGCACGGTACGGCTGTGGTGGTACTGGCTGGGCTGATCAACGCCGCCAAGCTGACGGGCCGCAGCCTGGCTGATAGCAAATTCGTCGTGGTCGGCGCTGGCGCTGCTGGCACTGCTATCATCAAGCTGCTGCATACCTACGGCGCTCGGCATATCGTGGCGGTTGATAGCAAAGGCATCGTCGGTAGCCACCGCACCGACCTTAACGCCGAGAAAACTGCCTTGCTTACCTATGTTGATGCCGCGCAGCAGGGGTCGCTCGAAGACGCCATGGCCGGTGCTGATGTCTTCATTGGCGTATCGCGTGCAGGATTGCTAACTCCAGAGCTCGTCGGGATGATGGCCACAGACCCGATTATCTTTGCTCTGGCCAATCCAGTGCCAGAAATCATGCCAGATAGTGCCAAAGCAGCCGGCGCTGCCGTCATCGCCACTGGCCGCAGCGACTTCCCCAACCAAGTCAATAACGCCCTGGCCTTCCCCGGCATCTTCCGCGGCGCGCTCGATAATGGCGTGCAAAAAATCACCGACGAGCACAAACTTGCCGCCGCCCAGGCGCTGGCAGCGCTGGTCGATGAGCCCACAGCAGACTACGTCATCCCCTCGCCATTTGATGAGCGCGTGGTTGGGGCTGTGGCGAAGGTTATTCGGTAGGCGATCATCACATAGAAACTCTGCAAAAGGCCGATACTGACATGTACCAGCCTTTTGTATTGGGCGCTATTTACTTTGGTAATACATTAGACTGACCCAGCGCCATTACCCCTGATGCGTTTGCGATCTTGCTGGGTAATGTGTTGCAGCATATCAAGCTGGTGCTGCTTATCACACGCACCGACAAAGAGCAGAGTATGCTTGATTCCGCGCTTTTTTAGCTGAGATCGCAGACGCCGATTCGGTATTTTGCCAACATTGACGTCCGCAACATAGACACGGATCACATTTCGGCTGACTGTTTTGTTATACCAGATCGTATGCGCTTTATATGGTGAGCTATGGCGTATATCATTGAGCCTGCTCATTGCGTGCGTCTGCTTAAGACCATGCTCATTAAGCGCTGCATCAGCATAATGCGTCAATCTACCAAGCACCTCACTGATGATACCCTGCTGTTTTTCTGCTGTTTCGTAGCCAGCCATCTGGTGCTCAATATCTTTGGCTGCTTTCGTTCGGCAGTCGAGCACAAGCACTCCAGACCCATTATCGACAAGTACATCAACTGGTGGTAAGCACTCGCCATCCTCCCCAAGCCACGGAGCAATCGCCGCATCCAACTGCACCTCTGTTATTGCTTGTTTTTGCTCATGTGGTTTGCTATGGCGCACTGCTTTGTGAGCTGGCTCAGCCGCTTGCGAAGTTGTCTCACGTGGCGGTTCGTCAAGCTGTGTAATGGCCGCGTGGTCGGTCTGGCAGCGCTCTGGTTGGTAACCATCAAGCTGTTGCTCGAGCCAGCGCAACGCATTGATAACCGCATTATCCGACTCGGTAGCAAGCTGCTGATGAATCGCCTGCTTCAGATCGTCACTCCAGAGCCGCTCAGCACACTCAAGGGCAAGATCATCAACGATTTCTTGGTCTGGCCGGTCATACCATTGATGTATTTGTCTTTGCAATTGTTTGATGACCGGCGCTTCGGTAGTGATATGCTGACTGAGCCTATATAACCGTTTGCTATAAACGAGCTGGAAATACTGATGAGCGTTGGCGACTGGTTTTGCCTGCGTATATAACGCCTCGTACTTACTAGCAAAGGCTGCAAGATATGGAGCTTGTGCACTGCATACATCATCGACCTCTGCCTGGCTCAGCTCGTATTGCTCGAGCGTGTGACGACCTGCGTCTATCGTTGAGCGTAATTGCTGAGTTGCTCTTTCGACAGCCTGCTGGGCAAACTGCTGATATACCTCTGCTGCCGTATGAGGATCAAGCTGCTTTTTGCGCCGCCAATTCTTGACGGTCGGCACCGATACATCATACTGGCCGCTCCAATCAACCCCTCGACTGTCACCAAGAAAGATCGCTTCTATCGTTGCTAAATGCTCCAGCACAACTTCTTCATACTGGTGCACTACCAAGTCTTTTGACCGTTCTTTTGCCTCTGGGTATAGCCGTTGGTTTGTAAATTTCCACGCGTCTTTATCGTGTGGGTTATTATTATAAATACGCGACATGAGATCAGTCAGATTGATCGGATCGATTCGATACTTACCAATGCTTGTCACCGCATCATCGAGAGATATAGCAAGACCATTCTTAAAAGATCCGGTGTGTGCTGCCTTGCCGCCCATCTTTTCTAGGACGCTATTCATAACATCAAACGCCGCATAAATACACGCCCCTTTCTCGGTCAGCTCTTGTTCGCTACATTCCGCCACGGGTGGCTCTTGCGAAGGGTGATGTTCGCTCGATAATCGATTCGGCTTTAACATGTGCTATTATCGTAGCAGAATATATGACAGGCGTCAAAGTTATGAGGCAGCACACCTCACTTGGTGTACAGGCATAATCTCATGAGAGAATATGCAGCAAGCGTGTACCACGGGTGCTATATCACCCGCCCAACTTCTTCCAGCGTTGTCTCGCCGCGCAGAGCAGCAAGGACACCGATTTGCTCGAGGGTAAGCATGCCTTCGCGCTGAGCGGCTTTTTCGATGACGTCGGGGTGAACATCAGTAAAGTCACCGCGGATGAACTTCTGAATACCTGGGGTGACGATAAGCTGCTCCATAATCACCATACGGCCCTTGTAGCCAAACGGCGCATCGTCGCTCGGCACTGGCCGCCAGAGCTTGAAGGTGTCGAGATCGGGATGCTCTACCTCTTCAGGAATATCAGCAAGGACTCGCTTGACATAGCTGCGCGTGGCATCGTCTGGCTCGTAGGCTTCCTTGGTTTCATCAACAAGGCGCCGCACCAAACGCTGCGCCACCACGAGGCGGATAGCGCTGGCAAAAATCGGATTCACACCAATGAGATCGATCATCCGGCTAAAGGCCGCGCTACTGCTATTGGCGTGGAAGCTCGACATCACCAAGTGGCCAGTAATCGATGCTTGAATGGCTGTGCGCGCCGTATCGACATCGCGGATCTCACCCACCATCACAACGTCTGGATCGAGACGGAGCACACTGCGCAAGCCCTCGCCAAAGCTCCCACCGGCGCTCGTATTAATCGGGATCTGCGAGATGCCAGCCAAGCCATATTCGATTGGATCCTCTAGCGTAATGATCTTGCGGTCGGTCGTGTTGAGGGCATTGAGCATACTATAGAGCGTGGTAGACTTACCCGAGCCCGTTGGTCCGACCATCAGCACAAGGCCACGCGGATGACTCACAATTTCATCAATCTGCTGGCGCTGCTTAGGCGGAATACCCAGCAAATCAAGATTGAGCAAGCTCTCGTCGAAGTTAAAGAGACGTAGCACGGCATCCTGCCCATACATGGTCGGCACAGTCTCAACGCGGATGTTGAGCAAATGCGTCGCATTGCCATGCGTTACATCCTTTTGGATGTGACCTGACTGCGGCTCCATCGAAGCACTCGATACACCAGCACGGCTGGCGAGCTCACCCATGATCACGCGGTAGCGACTCCGGCTGATCGTCGCTACGGGATGGAGTGCACCATCGACACGGAGACGAATCCGGATATCATGACGCTCGTTCTCGATGTGGATGTCGCTCGCACCAAGCATATCCGCCTGGTTGATCAAAAAGTCGAAAACCTCCTCGCTACTGACTCGCCCAAGTGTCTGGCTCACCTCGGCAATGGTCTCGCTGTCGCCCGCTTTGGCAATCTTGATATCATCATAGACGATCTTCTTCGGTGGGTCGAAGCGGTTCATCAGTACGCGGTAGGCGCTGAGGCTAATCAGATAGAAATCGACAGGTAGCCCCCGATCTTGATAGGTACGCCGCGTCCGCTGGATAACCGACTGGGGTGTTTGTGTCGTAACAGCAAACTGATATGATTCCTGCTCATTGCCATCAGTCAGCGGCAGCATATAGAGGTTGTGCATCTCCTCAATCGTCATTAGGTCGCGTGCTAGTGGCAGTGTCTCCTCGATGGGGCGCATATCAAGGTATTTGAGGCCAAGAATGCGCGAGCGTTGCTCGGTCGACGCCTCATCTTGCTGGCGGCGACGTTGTTGGACTTCATCTTCATTCATCTTTCTTAGTGTAACAAAAAGCTCGTGGTAAATATAGAGGGTACATCCAAAGCACTTCAGGTATAATACAACTATGCCAGAGATTATTGTTATCGCGCACAACATCCGCTCAACGCACAATGTCGGGGCGATCTTTCGTACCTGTGAAGGATTTGGTGTGCAGCGGCTTATCCTCAGTGGCTACACACCCTACCCCGATCTTGCCCTTCAGCCAACCCCACCGCACTGTGCCTACCAGCCTGAAGAGACAGTGCGAGCCGACCCACGGTTGCCGCACATCCGCGAAAAGATCACCCAGCAAATCCACAAAACGGCGCTTGGTGCCGAAGCTCTCGTGCCGTTCGATTACCAGCCAGAGCTTGACCTTGAGCAGTTTGCTGGCTATCGCATTGTTGCGCTTGAGCAAGCTCCTACTTCTGTTTCTCTCCAGCAATATAAGCCACCAAGCAAGCTCGTCCTTTTGCTTGGCGAAGAAGTCCACGGCATTCCGGCCGAGACGCTCACGCTCGTGGATGACATTATCGAGATTCCGATGTATGGGCAAAAGGAGTCATTTAACGTATCAGTCGCAACCGGTATTGCGCTCTATGCGCTCACAACTGCTGGATAGTTACAGCGTCATATGTACCCATTTTGTTTGCGTTGTGGCAAATATCGGGTTATACTAGCAGTAGGTGGCACGACCAAGCCACCGCACACAGCTTGCCTGTGCTTGAGCTTATTTCCGCTCGCCTTGCAAGTATCTGGCCTCGCGCCACCCTGGTCGTAGACGCAATTGTTCGAAGTTTCTTTATAACACGCGCAATCTGCAGACTCCCAGGGTGGCGTGAGTCACCCCCCTCGCGGGGACGGCATTATTTAACAACAACGCAGTCTCTACCGAGGATTTGCGCAAGCTCATCCTGCAATCGCTGCTGCGCGTCGACCCGGAATGGCAGGCGAATCGCCGACGTTTTGTCATCACCAAGCATCATAATAATATCGTGCTGGCCTGGGTGTTGTGTGCACAGCTGTTTAAACTTCGTAAGAGCAGCCATATCATCGGGATTCTTGACCCGCACATAGACCGTTGGGAGCGTATCAAGCGGTTTGGGTGGCGGGCTCTGTGGCACTGACGGTGCTGTCGTGCCTGCCGATGCTCGCGCTGAACGCTGGGTAGTATTCTTCTGCGATGATGACCGGCGGCGCGGCGTAGCTGCTGGGCCGGTTGGTGCAGACATCGTGCGACCAGTTGCTTGGTATTCGGTTAAGTCGGTATCAGTCACGACGGTAATTTCATTGGCAATTAGCTTCGCTTCATCACCAAGGTTACCATCGCGATCGCGCGCGCTCACCTTGCCACTGGCAGTGATTACCACATCTTGCTCCAGCTGGCCAGCAAGCTTCTCATACAGATTCGGGAAGATAATAATCTCACTCTCACCGGATTTATCCTCAACCCCCACAAAGGCCATCTTGCTGCCCGACTTCGTCACAATCGTCCGCAAACGCGTCACGAGGCCACCGATCGTCACCGTCTGGCCGTCGATCTGTGGTGAGACATTGCGCAGTGGCACGGTCTGCTCAGCAAAGAACGTGTCGTAGTGGTCGAGCGGGTGCGCACTAATATAGAGACCAATCAGCTCGCGCTCCCACATCAGGCGCTCTTTGTCAGTGTGTTTGACGGGCGCTGGCTTAAGCTCAATCGACGGCATAACCTCGGTCGAGCTGTCGGCGAGGCTACCGAAGAGGTCAGTCTGGCCGCTCAGTGCTTCCTTCTGTAATTTACTCGCAAAAGCAAGGACATTCTCAAGATTAAAGAGGAGGTCGGAACGGTCGCCCAGCGCATCAAAGCCACCCGATTTAATGAGCGACTCCCAGACCCGTTTGTTGCACTTGCTGGTCGAAACACGCTTAGCAAAATCTTCCACGGTAGCAAACTTCCCATCGCGGTCACGCATTTTGACGATCTCTTCCACTGCGCCCACGCCAACGCCCTTCACTGCTGCCATACCAAAGCGAATCTGCTTCTTGCCCGGTACCACCGCAAATTCCTCGTACGATTCATTCACATCAGGGTTAAGCACCGTCAGGCCCATATGCTTGCACTCGGTGATCTCGATGGCCAGCCGGTCGACGTCATCATGGTCACTCGTCATCAAGGCTGCCATAAAGGCATCGGGGTAGTGCGCCTTGAGATATGCCGTCCAGTAAGCAATCAGCCCATAGCACGCTGCATGGCTCTTGTTGAAGCAGTAATTGGCAAACTCCTCCAGCTGCGTCCAAAATGTCTCGGCCATCTCGCGCGTCGCTCCACCGACCTTCACCGCTCCTTCGACAAACTCCGGCTTAACCTTCTTCATCAAGTCAATCTTTTTCTTACCAACGGCCTACGTAGAGTATCAGCCTGTCCACCAGTAAAGCCGCACCACTCCTTAGAGATCTGCATAAACTGCTCTTGATAGACCAAGATACCATACGTGTTCTCAAGTGAGCTCTTCATCCCCGGGTGGAGGTAGGTGATCTCCTCCTCACCATGCTTGCGCCGAATAAAACTATCGATAAACTGCATTGGCCCTGGCCGATACAGCGCCACCATTGCAATGATATCCTCAAAGTGTGATGGCTTGAGGGCGCGCAAATAACGCTTCATCCCAGCCGACTCAAGCTGGAATACCCCTGTTGTATCCCCCCGCTGAAAGAGCTTGTAGGTTTCTTCGTCATCGAGCGGCAGCGTGGAGAGGTCGATCGTATCACCATAGACTTTGCGGATGATCCGCATTGCATTGTTAATAATCGATAAGTTTGACAGGCCAAGGAAGTCCATCTTGAGCAAGCCAAGGTCCTCTACCTCGCCCATTGGAAATTGCGTCGCCACCACGCCTTTCTGCGCCTGCTCAAGTGGGATATATTTGACAAGCTCGTCGGGCGCAATCACCACACCACACGCGTGTACCCCATGGCTGCGAATTGTCCCCTCTAACTGAATGGCATAATCAAAGACTTGCTTAGCAGTCGGGTTTGTCTCGTACTCATGCTTAAGGTCAGGATCTTCTTTAGTGCTGACAGCCAGCGGAATGTGCCGCCCCTGGGCGGGCGGTGGCACCATCTTGGCCAGGCGGTCACTTTCAGCATACGGCACCTCCAACACGCGCGCGACATCGCGCACCGCCGCCCGAGCCGCCATCTTACCAAAGGTGACGATATTACTGACGTGGTCGTGACCATATTTATTTGCACAGTAGTCGATCACTTCATCGCGCCGCGTATCCTGGATGTCGACATCGATATCAGGCATGCTAATGCGGTCGGGGTTGAGAAACCGCTCAAAGAGTAGACCGTACTTGAGCGGGTCAAGATCGGTGATATTAAGCGCATACGCAATGATCGATCCTGCGGCACTACCCCGGCCTGGTCCAAAGACAATCCCCTGACTCTTACCCCAGTTAATAAAATCCTGCACAATCAAGAAGTACCCTTCATACCCCATGCTTGCCATCACACCCAGCTCCATCTTGGCCCGCTCACGCACGCTATCGGCCAAAGTGGGGATGATCTGTTCGGGGAGCTGATCAGCAGTATCTTCGGGTGTTGCGCCATTGTAGCGCTGGGCTAGGCCACGATACACCAGCTTGTGCAGGTAGCTATGTTCACTCGTCTCGCCCTCAGGTAATGGGTACTTTGGGATGAGGATCTTACCCAGCTCGATATCAACATTGCAACGGTCGGCAATCTGCTTGGTGTTGGTGATAGCCTCGGGTAGCTCTCTTCCCCAGCGAGCAATGATATCGCGCGGGTCAGTCAGATGAAGCTCGAAGTCTTTCAGGCTCATCCGCTTTTCGTCACTCAAGAATGAACCCGTCCCCACGCAGAGCAATATCTCATGTGCATCTTGAAAGTCATGCGTCAAGTAGTGGCCGTCGCACGTCACCACTAGAGGGATGTTCAGCTCCTCAGCCATACGGCGCAGACCCTCGTTAATCTTCGCTTGCACGTCCCAGTGCGTATTGGACTCGGGATGGCCATGGTCTTGCAACTCAAGGTAATAGCGGTCGCCAAATACGCCCTTGTACCATTGAGCAATCTCGACCGCCTTGGCATAGTCGTCATAACGCAGTGCCTCACCTATCTCACCACTCGCACAGCCACTCAGGACAATCAGCCCTTCGTTGAGCTCCTCGAGAAGGTCATGATCAATCCGCGGCTTATAGTACATCCCCTCTAAGTTTGCCTTTGTACTCAGCCGCATCAGGTTGTGGTACCCCTGATTATTCATCGCAACGATAGTCAGGTGGTAGCGCATCTTATCTTTGGCAGGGTCACGGTCGAAACGCGAGCGAGCGGCAACGTACGCTTCAATGCCAAGGATCGGCTTGATGCCCGCTGCCTTGGCTGTCTTGTAATAGTCAAGCACCCCACTCATCGTCCCGTGGTCAGTAATGGCCGCTGCCGTCATGCCATACTCTTTGACAGTATTGACAAGGTCGCCAATTTTCGTCAAGCCATCAAGTAGCGAATGATGCGTGTGGTTGTGCAGGTGAACAAAATCCGATGGTTGCAAAGCTGATGAGTGAGAAGTCATACCTCCTTAGTATAGCAAATGAACGAGCGATAAGGCCAACACTCCATCGTTGTGATTAGCAAGAAACAAACTCAACTACTCTCGCGTTGCGTGCGCCAGTCGTTCATCACTCCATCTAGTGGAGTGTGACGATCTACTGCAGAATAAATGGGGAGCCTTGCCCCCGTATAGCATATCAGTGCCGTGCGTTCATCACCTTAATAACACTATCAATGAAGTCTGCCAAGCCTGGCACCAAGAGACCAATAGCATTGAGCAGCCAAACAAACAGCGCCACAAGAATCGTTCCGCCAAGCACACTCCCTAGGCCAAAAAATATCCCGCGGATGAAGTTCATTTTGTAGACTTCTGCGCGGCTACGATGAAAATCGTAAAATAAATCCTCGAGGATAGCCTTGCGTGCATCGGTCTCGTTAGTTTGCTTAATCTGCCGTGTAAGCCCAGTAACTAGCCCAGGGTGGTCACGCTGCTCACGAGTCGCCGACTCATCCGATGAGTGCTGCGGTGGGGATGACTGCTTTGTCATAATAATGATAATTGCGAAGATGCGGCGAGCATTCTGCCTATAAGGAGAATATTCACCGCATCCTTTGTCGCCTACTGGCTACTTCTTGTCCTTTGCAAACTCATCGCGAGCACTGCGCAAAGCGCGGCCACTGCGGTCGTGCAGGTCACGAGCGGCATCACGCGCGTCGTAGTATGCCTTCTCGCCCTTGGCACGCAGTTCGTCTCCCTTTGTAGTGGCATCTTGCTTGAGCTCACGTGCCTTTTTCTTGAGGTCAGCTCGCGTCTCTTTGCCTGACTTTGGCGCTGTTAAGAGCCCAGCCACCACGCCAGCGGCAGCACCAATTGCTGCACCAAGCACAAATTTACCTTTCGACATTATGTCCCTCCTTTATCGATTATGTTTGGTGGTAAACAATTTTTTGATCGAAGACACAGCGGTCTTGGCTAGCCAAAACGGCGAGGTAGCCCGGGCAATATTATCAGTCGTTGCCTCAAGGTTTGCTGCTACGCGTTCAGCCGACTCGACCACAGCACTAATCCGCTGCGTAATGCGAATCAATATGATCGTCAAGACGATCGCAAGCACCAGCAGCAGCGCTAGCAATACCGATAACATGATAACTAATATCTGGGCCCACTCCATGCGGTATCTCCTTTATGTTAGTAGCATATGATCTATGCCTGGGTATCAGTATAGTGAGTCCGTAGGTATTTTGCAAACTCTGGGCCAAGCACGGGGTCTTTGAGGCCAAAATCCACGACGGTCTTGAGATACTCGAGCTTATCGCCAGTGTCATAATATGTACCGTTGGTAATCTCTACACCAAAGAATGCGTGGTCGTCATCAATCATCCGCTGCATAATAGGCTGGACAGTAAACTCGCCATGCCCATCAAAATGCTCCTTCGCATGCTCAAGATAGCTAAAGAATTCGCCAGGCAAAATATAGCTACTGACACTGGCAAGGTCGGATGGGGCATTGGCCTTGCCTGGCTTTTCAACGATGTTACTCATCTTAATAACACCGTCTGATAGCTGCTGGCCAGCCACAACACCGTAGCGATCAAACTCAGCATCATCGACAATCTTTTTGCACGATAGTACCGCACCATCGAGCTCTTGCGATGCAGCGATCATCTGCTGGAAGCGGCTTGGACTGGCAGCAATGAAGTCATCGGCAAAGGTATAAATGACGGGCTCGTCGCGGTTGATGAGATGCGCTGCGCAGGCTAGCGGCGTTGCGTTGCCGTATGGACCCTTTTGGCGGATGTAGATAAAGTTTGCCATCTCCGAGAGCTGCTTGACGGTATCGATCAATGGCTGTTTCTTCGGCCCGCCAGCCCGGAGGTTAGCTAGCAGATCCTCATTTGGCACATCAAAGTGGTCTTCAATTGCCCGCTTATTGGCGCTCCCCACGATGATAATGTCGCGAATCCCCGCCTGGACGAGCTCCTCCACCACATACTGGATGATCGGCTTATCGATCAGCGGCATCATCTCCTTAGGCATGGCCTTCGTCTGAGGTAAGAACCGCGTGCCAAAACCCGCGGCGGCGATGATTGCTTTTGTTGGTCGTTTCATTATGATTCTCCTTGTATATCCTTTAGTTGCTCACTGCAGCCTCTCGCGAATCAGTTTCTGCGCCAGAGCTGGATTGGCTTTGCCGCGGGATCGCTTCATGACTTGCCCGACGAGGTAACCAATTGCCTTATCCTTGCCGGCCTTGATATCAGCAATGGACGCTGCACTGGCTGGGTCATTCATCACCTCATCGACAATCGCGCCAATTGCCCCCTCGTCTGACACCTGGAGCAAGTTCTTTGCCTCAGCAATTGCCTCAGGCATCTTGCCAGTATATTGCTCGTCAAAAAGGTCAAGAAAGAGCTCCTTTGCACCAGTCGAGCTAACTTTGTTGTCCTCCACCAACTGTGAGAGCAACAAGAGTCGCCGCGGCCCAACAAAACCCGATTCAACCTTACTCATATCCATCAACTCTTCTGGCGTGGAAGCAAACCAGTTAAAGATCCGCTTGACAAGCCGCTCATACACCGACTCATCAACGCCAAGGCTCTGCAAAATCGACGCAGCATTATGCTCGAGCGGGTAGATATCACTGAGCAAAATAGCCAGTGGCTGATGACTCAGCACAGTATTAACCACCGAGTTATCCAGCGCAAGGCTCTGCCACTGCGCGCGGTACTCACCCGGCATCGTCGGCACATCCTGCTGGACACGAGCAATCTCTTCGTCCGTCAAGACAATTGGTGGAATGTCTGGGTCGGGCATGTAGCGATAGTCCTGTGCATCCTCTTTGCTGCGCTGGCTCGTGGTGATGCCTTTATCGTCACTCCAACCACGGGTTTCTTGCACGACACGCTCACCGCGCTCGAGCAAAGCTGCCTGACGCGCAAATTCATACTCCACTGCCTTTTCTACACTGCGGAAGCTGTTGAGATTCTTCACTTCAGCACGTGTACCAAGCTGATCTGAACCCTTTGGCGCAATTGAGATATTGACATCAAAGCGCATATTACCATGGTAAAGATCGCCGTGTGTGACACCAGCATAGGTCATAAGCTTGTGAAGCTCTGCTGCGTAGGCACGGGCCTCGGCTGCTGAGTGAATATCAGGCTGTGAGACGATCTCGATCAGTGGTGTACCCGCCCGGTTGAGATCAACTAGCGAGTAACCATCGTGGTGTGTTAGCTTACCAGCATCTTCCTCCATGTGAGCATGGTCGATCCGAACACGCGTGGTACTGCCATCATCAAGCGGCACATCGACATAGCCCGCCAAGATAATTGGCTGGTACATCTGGCTCGTCTGGTAGCCTTTCGGTAGATCTGGATAAAAATAATGCTTACGATCGAAACGCGAAACACGAGCGATAGGCGCGTTGAGTGCCTTGCCAGCCCGAATCGCAAGATCAACAGCGTGGCGATTCAGGACTGGTAGCATACCAGGTAGGCCGAAATCGATTGGATGGACTTTGCTATTAGGCTCGGCATCGCGGGCGTCATTGTCTGCTGGGCTGAAGAGTTTTGTGTCTGTTGCCAGCTGGACGTGGCATTCGATACCAATCGTCACTTCATATTTTGCAAACATTGTGAGAAACTGCCATAATTATATCGCTCCCAAATCCTTTAACCCCTGTTTATATGCGGCTAATGCCCGCAAGGCAATTTCGCGCGAGAGCCGCACATTAGCCTCGTGCGCCAGCTTGTTGCGCACCTTGTGAGCACCCCATACGTGGTTGCTATTGCTCCATTGTTCGCGGGCTGACTTCATGCGCTCACCCATTGTGTCGCCAGCAAAGCCACGTTCGCGGAGAGCAAGATCGAGCAACTTATCTGCCTCAAAGATAGCTAGCTGATACGTGCCAATGTTGGATTTATCGAGGCTATTCTCGATGGCGAGCCAACGTGCTTGGTATTTCTCAACATTGAGCACCTTACCGCCCTGGCGCGTCAGCGCAACAACGACGACCAAGATCGCAGCAATGATAATAATACCCACCAAAAGGATCGTGACACTGCCAGACATCAGGCGCTCCTTTCTGTAGCCGCTTGGGCTGCCACAGCAAGCAGCGTTGCATCACTCTGCATAGGGCCAATCAGCTGCGCACCGATTGGCAGGCCCGCCTGGCTCACTCCAGCTGGCACATTCAATGCAGGTAAGCCTGCCAGACTGGCTGGCACTGTCATGATATCCGCGAGATACATCTTAAGCGGGTCGTCGCTGTTTTCACCAAGACCAAAGGCAGGAGTTGGTGCTGTCGGCAAAAGAAGCATGTCGTATTGCCCAAACAAGGCGTTAAATTCGTTGATGAGTAGTGTCCGCGCTTTTTGCGCCTGGAGATAGTACGCATCGAAGTACCCACTACTCAGCACGTAGCTCCCAATCATAATGCGCCGTTTGTTCTCTGGCATAAAGCCTTCGTCGCGGCTCCGACCATAAAGCTCAGCCAGTGTCTTGACTCCCTCAGCGCGGTGGCCATAGCGTACACCATCGTAGCGCGCCAAGTTGCTTGAGATCTCAGCCGGCACAACGATGTAGTAGATCGCAAGAGCGTGCTGGAGCATTGGCATACTCACTGTCACAACAGTATGGCCATGCGATCGCAGGGCATCGGCATACTGGCTGACCGCCTGACGCACTTCCGCATCAACACCATCACCCATTGCTTCATTGATGATACCAATCTTCAGTTGTTGCGGTGCCTCGGTTGCAGGCGCGAAAAAGTCGGGCAGCGTCGTCATATCCTTCGGGTCTTGGCCAGCCATGACGTTCATCACCACAGCAATATCCTCAGCGCTACGTGCAAAGCAGCCCATCGTATCAGTGCTCGAAGCCATTGCCACGACACCATAGCGGCTCGCTGTGCCATAGGTTGGCTTGATACCATACACACCATTGAAGCTAGCGGGTTGGCGAATCGAGCCTCCCGTATCTGTTCCTAAGGCAAATGGCACAATGTCGAGCGCCGTCACCACAGCCGAGCCACCACTGCTGCCACCAGCGACTTTCGTTTTGTCGACAGCGTTGTGTGTAGCGCCAAAGTATGAGTTCTCTGTGCTCCCACCATGCGCAAAGGCATCAAGGTTACTCTTGCCAATGCAGATCGCCCCAGCTGCTTCAAGCTTATCTACCACTGTTGCCTGAAGAGGCGTATCAAAGTTCTCAAGCATCTTGCTGGCTGCCGTACTTGGTGCACCATACGCAAGATAATTATCCTTAACGACGAACGGCACGCCAGCCAGCACTCCAACGTCCTCGCCCCGAGCCAGCGCCTCATCAATTTCTTGTGCCCGCTGCAGTGCCCGCTCCTCTGTCAGGCTCAGCAGGGCGTGGTATTCCTTAGCATCACGCGCCCGCTGTAAAGCCGCTTGTACCTGGGCAGTAGCTGATGTCTGGCCTTGTTTGATCTGAGCAACTCTCTCTGTAATATTCATATCACAACACCTTCGGTACTTTTACACACTTATCTGCCTGCTCGGCGGCTAGCCCCAATAGCTGCTCGCGCGATACGTCGCTTGCATCTATTGTGTCGGGCCGCCATACATTAGTCAGGCCAGTTACTTGGTAGGTTGGCTCGACACCAGTCGTGTCGAGGGTGGATAGCTGCTCAATGTAGTGCAGGATATCCTCGAGGTTTTGGCGCAGCGCGGCGACGTCGGCTGAATCACCAAGACTAATCGAACTTAATTGTGCAAGGTGCTGCACATCTTCAGTGGTAATACTACTCATTATGGATATATTGTACCACATTCGGTGCGTGGAATCGCTATATATCAATGAGCAACGAGTAATGCGTCAGTGAGAAGTGTGGGTAGTACGGGGTGCAATACTCACGCTAAGCTACTTCCAACTTATCACCCTTAGCTCGATTGCAGCGCCAACAGAGCGCTTGCAAATTGTGCTCGGTCGTAATACCACCCTTCGACACCGGCACAATATGGTCAACTTCGAGCAAGAGGTGCTTCTCATCCTGGCGCGAAACATGGCACTTCTGGCATTCGTAGTTGTCTCTGCGCAAGATAAATCGCCTGAGCTTTGGCGTCATGAGCTGACGCTGAAATTGCGCAGATTTGCGATATGCTATCTGCTGGCTGAGATATTCTGCCAATTTTTGGAGCTTTTTCTCTGTAAGAGTGATATCGAACGAGTAGTTATTGCGCTTGGCGGGCGAAGTGTACTTAAATGAATATACGAGGAAATAATTCTTTTCAAACTTAGGTAATGTATTCGACCCAAGCCGCTTCATCGTCATTTTCTTGAAAATATAGGCTCCAACGTACATTTTGGCATCAATGAAGTCCATAATCTCGTTGTATTCGCTCCGCAGTATTTCCTCAGTTTTTTTGATTGTGTCGTATTTCTGGAGGATTTGCTCGAGTATTTGCACTGTTTCCTCGTTTATTGTGCGCTGCGCAAAAAAATATTTGACAATATAGCGGTATGGGTCAAGCTGCGCATTTTTATATACCGTAAGTGTGCTATTTTTCACATGCGCATGCGAAAGCCTCGACTGCTGCTGACGGATAAAGCGCTTGGTTTCGGGTAAAAAGGCATTGAAGTCGTTATATTCTTGTATTTGCTTGGTGAGCCTCTGCTTGACACTTTGAAACTCGACTGTTTTGTAATAACCACGCGTCCTCCAAGACACGATGCAATAACAAACGATAAAGAATATCACTGGCAGGCAGAGCAGTATAACGTTGCAGATAGCAAGTCCAATAAGGATTGACCACCGGATAAACTTCGGTCGACGATCGATCGTCGCCAAGAAATATATCACATACTCTGGCAGGGCGTGAGTATCACGTATAGGCATACTACATCATATTATACACTCTGTGCATGTGCCGATCGTAGGCTCACTCAGCTACTGCTCTACAACTTACTCTTCACTTCGGCGATCAGATCTCGCAATTCGGCCGCCCGCTCAAACTCAAGATTGGCACTGGCGAGATTCATTTGACCAGTCAGATCTTCGATAAGGCTCTTGTATTCGTCCTTAGGGATTTTACGCAGGTCAAGTTTGGGCGCGTCATCTTCTTTTTGTGGGATGATAGAGCGCAGGCCTTCGTCGATCGCTTTATTAATACCACGCGGTGTAATGCCATGTTCGCGATTGTATGCCTGCTGAATTTCGCGTCGGCGTTTGGTTTCGTCAATCGCTCGGCGCATACTATCGGTGATACTATCGCCATACATAATTACCCTACCCTCAACGTGGCGAGCTGCTCGGCCAATTGTCTGGATAAGGCTGCGCTCGCTACGGAGGAAGCCTTCTTGTCGGCATCCATAATCGCCACCAAGCTGACCTCTGGCAAATCGATCCCCTCACGCAAGAGATTGATCCCTACCAGGACATCATACAGGCCCATGCGCAGATCACGCAGAATGTCGCCGCGCTCGAGCGTGTCGATCTCACTGTGAATATAGGCTGTCTTGATGCCGAGGTCGGTCAGGTAAGTAGAGAGATCCTCAGCCATCCGCTTGGTGAGCGTTGTCACGAGCACGCGCTGCTGCTGGCTGGTGCGCTCGCGAATTTCTGCAATGAGGTCATCTACCTGCCCTTCAGTTGGACGAACTATAATTTCTGGATCGAGCAAACCAGTGGGGCGAATCACCTGCTGAGCAGGAGCAGGGCTGCGCTCTAGCTCATAATCGCCAGGAGTAGCAGAGACATAAATCACTTGGTTAATATGTTTATCAAATTCGTCAAAGCGCAGTGGACGATTATCCAGCGCACTCGGCAGGCGAAAGCCATGCTCCACCAGCACTTCTTTGCGAGCGCGGTCACCATTATACATCGCGCGCACCTGGGGGACAGTTACGTGACTCTCGTCGATCAGCATCAAGAAATCGTCAGGAAAGTAATCGAGCAAGGTAGCTGGCTGCTCACCCGCTTCGCGGTTGGTGAGATAGCGACTATAGTTCTCGATCCCCTTCACGAAGCCAGTCTGCTCAAGCATTTCCAGATCGTACTTGGTGCGCTGGCTCAAGCGCTGCGCCTCAAGCAGCTTACCGTGCATCTCAAACCACTGTTCACGCTCCTCGCACTCCTGCCGGATCCGGTCAATCGCCTGCTTGATTTTCTCCTTAGGCGTTGCATAGTGGCTACTGGGAAAGATAGTAAACTCCGCTGGCTCGTCGAGGATCTCGCCAGTAAGCGGGTTGATGTGTGTAATTCGATCCACTTCATCCCCAAAAAATTCCACCCGATAGGCCGTCTCTTGCCCTGCCGGAAAGACATCGACCACATCGCCCTTGACACGAAAGGCACCACGTGCAAAATCGATATCATTGCGATGGTATTGGATATCCATCAGCTGGCGCAAAAATTTATCCTGAACTCGCCGCTCACCCTGACGCACTGTGACGGATAGCTCATAATAATCGGCTGGCGAACCAAGGCCATAGATACAGCTCACACTGGCGATAATAATCACATCGCGGCGCGTTAGTAATGCATCAGTCGCTGCATGGCGGAGGCGGTCAATCTCTTCATTGATGGCTGAATCCTTCTCGATGTATGTATCACTGCTGGCAATATACGCTTCTGGCTGATAATAATCAAAATAACTGACAAAGTAATGTACTTCATTATCTGGAAAAAACTGTTTGAACTCACTAAAGAGCTGCGCCGCGAGCGTCTTGTTATGCGCCAAAACAAGCGTCGGCACGCCACGCTGAGCGATGATATTTGCCATTGTAAAGGTCTTACCACTACCCGTTGCGCCAAGCAATGTCTGCTCGCGCTGACCAGCTTCCAGACCACCAAGTAACTGGGCAATCGCCTGTGGCTGATCACCGGTCGGTTGATAGGCAGAACGAAGCTGAAATGGTATGTGCGTCACGCTCCTTAGTGTAGCATAGCGCGGGCCTTAAATCACACTCTGGCGATTCATCTCAGCAAGGAGTTTGTTGTACGTCGCTTGCGGGTCTTTGGCATGATTGATCGCTCCACCAACACTAATCACGTCAGCCCCACCCTGAGCAATATGGAAGACATTATCTACCGTCACTCCACCATCCCAGCCAATCTCAACCCGAGGGTGAATGGCCCGCACTAGCCGAATTTTCTCCAGCTGCATCATTCGCGCTTTGCCACCAAACTCACCCAGCTTACCACTGACGATCGATACATAGTCGGCCGTTTCGATATACGACGCCACCGTCTCCGGCACCGTCGTACGCTGCAGGGCCACACCAGCATGAATACCAGCTTGCTTGACCTGTTGCAAGACAGGGATCAAATCTTCTTTGACTTCGGCATGAAAAATAATTGTACTGGGCCGCAGCTTGATCAGTTTCTCAACGTACACGCTGGGGCGCGCCACCATAGCGTGGATATCAACCGTCCACGACTGAGGCCACCACAGTTGGCCGATCCCTACCGTTTGACGGGGCGCAAATACGCCATCAGAAATATCAATATGAACCCGCTTGGCAAACGGCATAAAATGCTCTACCGCAGCCTTGTATTCATCAGTTTTTGTACTCAAAATAATTGGTGCTATGACAGCCATGCAAGACATTATACGGCGTCTGACGTGTGTTGTAAAGACGGCGACGGCGTTCTTTCACGTTTGCGAGAGCTAAGGAGGGAGTGCTAGACTGACGTGCGCGAAGAGTTGGTTTCTCGAACTCTTTTTACACTATCTAAGAAAGCGTCATCAAAGTCCTCGTATTCTATCTTCTTTGTCTTGTCAATTAGTGATTCCAGTTCTGCCATTTCTTGCGAAGATAACACGCAGCCATTTGCGGCTAATATTGTGCAAATATGCTCAAGGGCGACAGCCCATTCGCCCACATCATTGAACATTGTCGCTAGTTCCACGTCAGTATTTGTTAGGTAGGGGCTTTTGTCGATATAGTCTTGTATTGCTTTTGTCAAACTCATACGTATACTTTAGCACAATATATCGGACAGTTAAGCAACTACAGAACATTCTTTATAGCAGACCTTTCACCTAATAATGCTCTACAAACTCGCTGGGCAACTCCCCGCCTGCGGCCGTGCCATGCCAGTGGTGGCGTAGTAGCGAATGTCGGTGAGATGGCGGTCGGTGGCTTGGATGCAGAATTTGGTGGCATCGGCGCTCAGCGTAACCTGCACGGCTGTGTCGCTTGGTGGACGGTAACCGACTTGCTCGAGGTTGGTGCTATAGCTTGCACCACTAGCGCTAGCGTTGGCGTGGTGCGTCTTGATCGCCTCAAGTGCACTGGTGGCTGCTGCGCGCGTTGCGACATCAACTGAGCGCCGCCGATACCCCGAATACGCCGTCATAGACAGCGTCACGAGTAAGCCCAGGATCGCAATGACAATCATCAGCTCCATGAGCGTGAAACCCTTCTGGCTCCGCTGCATCCACCATACCGCCCTGCTTTGCCTCATTATATTTCTCCCTCCATTAGCATAAGCATGTTTAAGCATCACTATAGCAGGTGGAATGGTCAAGGGCAATAGCACTTTTCTTCTTGGCAGTATATACTAGGTTTATGGTGACCAAACAAGACGTCCTCACAAAAGCACGCGGCCTCTATAGCGAAGATCAGCTGTATGAAATTGACCATGCGATCGACTTCGCCACCCAGGCACACCATGGACAAAAGCGCAAGAGCGGTGAGCCCTACATTACCCATCCGCTAAGCGTTGCAATTATCTTGATTGACTGGGGGATGGACAGCGACACCATCATCGCAGGTATTCTCCATGATACCGTTGAGGATACCAAGACGTCACTAGACGACATTGAGTCGCTTTTTGGACATGACGTATCCTTCCTCGTTGATGGTGTGACGAAGGTGAGTCAAGCCCGGGCTGGCATGCGTGACCTGGGCCACTATCTCCCCCAGACAAAAGACAACCTTACCAAGCTGCTTATTGCTGTGGGACAGGACGTGCGTGTCATTATCATCAAGCTGGCCGACCGGCTGCACAATATGCAGACGCTGCAATTCAAGTCGCCCGAAAAGCAGCAAAAGATCGCCCGCGAAACACTCGAGGTCTTTGCCCCCATGGCTGACCAGCTCGGTATGGGGCGAGTGCGGATGGAGCTAGAGGAGCTCGCCTTTAGCTACCTTGACCCCAAAGAATACAAGCGGCTTGAGAAGGTCATGAAGCAGCGCCTAGGCAAAAGCACCCGCAAGCTTGGTGTCGTCCGCCTCGAGGTCGAGCGGGCACTCAAGGATGAGAAGCTTGAGTTTGAGATTAATGGGAGAGTCAAGAGCCTCTATAGCCTGCACCGCAAGCTCCAAAAGCGCGGTAGTCTCGACAATATTTATGACCTGATGGCACTACGCATCATTGTCCACACCAAGGAAGAGTGCTACTTAGTGCTGGGCATTCTCCACTCGCTCTATCAACCGATGATTGCTCGCATCAAAGACTATATTTCCATCCCCAAGCCAAACGGCTACCAGAGTCTCCATACAACGGTCATCACGCCCAATAAGCAAATTGTTGAGTTTCAGATCCGCACGCGCGATATGCACGAGTATGCCGAGCGCGGCCTTGCCGCCAGCTTCCACTACCAGCAACAAAAAGATAGCAAGGAGTATCTTAAGGGCGACTCCAAGCGCGGCGTGTCGAACCTGCCGGCTCAGCTGCAGTGGATTACGCAATTGCAAGAAATCGCCGCTCGTCTACGTGCTGGCGAAGATATCCCTCGCGAGCAGTTATCGATTGACCTCTTTGGCCACCGCATCTTCGTCTTTTCTCCCAAAGGCGATATCTACAACCTCCCCGAGGGCGCTTTGCCGCTGGACTTCGCCTATGCCATCCACTCTGATATCGCCAAGCATGCCTACGGCTTCCGGATCAATGGCAAGATGGAGCCATTCGAGCGGCCGCTTGAGAATGGTGATGTCATCGAAGTCCTCACTCGCAAGCTCTCCTACCCTAAGCCGGGTTGGGCGCAGCTTGTTACCACCAGCCACGCACGTGACAAGCTCCGCCTCCAGCTCAACAAAATCCGCGTCCAAGCTGTGAATGGCGCCATCAATCTGACGGATAAAATTATGCCAATCGGTAAGCCTGACGCTGCTTCGAAAAAGTCAAAGAGTAAATAGCTATAATACAAAATACCCCAGTGGGGTATTTTGTATTTGCTTGAGCATGCTATCTAGCGTTCATTCCAACGCGCAATAGATTCATGAATAATCTGCTTGGCACGCGCTGCGTCGCCAAAGCCCTTCACTACAGTAGTGCCAGGCTTCTTGAGGTCTTTGTAGTGGTTGAAGTGGTGCTCGATTTGCTTGAGCGTTGCAGCAGGAAGATCTTCGAGCGAGTTGATTGCATCACCTGTGTTGCGGTCATCTGCTGGCACGACGATCACCTTATCGTCCACCTCGCCATCATCTACAAACTCCAGCACGCCAATCACCTTGCCTTCCAAAACGACACCAGTTGTTAGTGGCTGATCGGTGATAATGAGTGCATCAAGCTCATCACCATCTTCATCTAGGGTTTGTGGAATGAAGCCATAGTTGGTTGGCTTGGCAAAGATTGCTGGCTCGACCCGGTCGAGCTTCATCACTGCGAGGTCGCGATCCCATTCAATTTTGTGGTAGCTCCCTTGCGGAATCTCCACCACCACATTAACAACACCAGCGTCAACATCGCCTGGCGTTAGTACTTTATTAAAATCTGCCATTTGTATTAGCTCCTTTCTGTTGCTATCTGTTTTATTTTAGCAAAATCTGCTCGGTAATGGCAAAAGAAGATGAGCTGGCAGTGCAACCTTGCTCTGCAGGCACATTAATTCTCATCACTAACCCATTTGATGGTATAATACTGCTAGCATGTTAATCATTGGTCATCGCGGTGCGGCTGGACTCGCACCAGAGAACACTATCGACGCTATGGCAGCGGGTGTCGCGGCGGGCGCTGATATGCTTGAGCTAGATGTGCGATTGACGCGCGACGGTATTCCTGTGGTGGCACATGATAATCGCCTGCTCCGTACCCACCACCGAAATGAATCAATTAGCCACCTGACGTATACCGAGTTGCAGGCCCTCACCAGTGAGCAGCCTATTCCATCGCTCCTCGCAGTGCTAGACCGTTTTTTTGGCGTTGTACTACTCAATATTGAGCTCAAGGGCACGGTAGCGCCGAGCCAACGTATCAGCTCCTCACCCGCTACATCACATCGCCAGATGATTGGGATAATGTACTACTCTCGTCATTCTCCGTACGCGAGCTTCGGCAACTTCGGCAGCTTGCGCCTCAGGCCAATCTCGCTCTACTTCACCGCAATAATCCCTTTGCATTCTTGGCTTATCAGCGCAAGCTCGACTTCACCGCAGTAGGGTTTCATCGCTTGTATGCACACCCACTGGCGATAGAGATTGCACGTCGGTCGAATCTCTTTACCTACGTCTATACGGTCAATCGCCCAGGTGCCTTGCAGCAGCTTGCTGAGCGCGGCATCGACGGTGTCGTTACCAACTACCCAGATAAGTTTCTTGCTGAGCTACAGCGCTTTAGTTAATAACATATGAAGTTATCTGGTAGGACGCAGTACACCTATCGTGCGAGATGAGGAATATTATCTGAATCCAACTAACGCCTCACTTGGGTGATGCGAGATTTCTCCGTTCCTTTCTGTGGACGAATATTACCACTATCCACTTTGATACAAAGGAACAATAATTGGGTAAGCGCCTAGAGGATTTATCGAAAAAGGCGACCAAAAAGAGCAGACAGTAGCCCTTCAGTGCAGTCGACAAGCAGTCCTCTCTAGGTATATCGGCCTCGTATTCATACTAGTAAAAATCAGCCATGACGACTGATTTTTTACTTTGTTAGATAGAAAGGAGATGCTACTCAGGGGCTGAGTTTTGAGATTTAGGCTCTTAGCTATCCCACACCAACATTATCTATTCTATGCTTTGTGCTGCTGAATATACTCGCGGATACTCAAAGCAGCCGTCGCGCCTTCGCCCACCGCTGTAGCAATCTGCATCGTTGCGCCACTACGCACATCACCACTGGCAAAGACACCAGGCATTGTCGTCTCAAGATGTTCATTGGTGATAATCAGCCCTCGCTCATCGAGCTGGACGGGCGTACCCTGCAAAAAGCCCGTATTTGGCTTAAGGCCAACAAAGACAAACACCCCATCACAGGCGAAGGTAGTTGGCTGGCCATTACTGATGGCTGCAACACCAGTCACTTTGCCGTCCTCTGCTATAATTTCGGTCGATTCGGTATGAAGATGAACGCTAATTTGTCCTCGCTCGATAAAGGGCTGCAGGTCGGTCTGGAGGATCTCACTCGCTTTGATCGTGCTCCGCACCAGGAGGTCAATATGCTCTGCAAAGCGAGTCAAGAACATCGCCTCTTGCAAGCCAGAGTTGCCGCCACCGATCACCACCAATCGCTTGCCTTTATAAAACGCACCGTCGCAGGTGGCACAGTAGTGTACGCCGCGACCATACAATGCATCTTCGCCAGGGATACCAAGCTTGTTATATGCACTACCAGTGGCAATCAACACCGCATGGGCACGCACATCCTGCCCATCAACTGTCACAATCGTATCATTGCCATCTTTGCGGAGGCTCGACACCTCACCCAGCTCAATCTGCGCCCCAAAGCGCTCTGCCTGGCGCTGGAGCTGCTCGGCGAGGTCGAGGCCTGCTACGCCGTCAGCAAAACCTGGGTAGTTATCGATTTTATCGGTAATCGCTGCGAGGCCACCAATCACTGCTTTTTCATACAATACCGTCTGCAGGTTCTCACGCGTCGTATATACCGCGGCAGCCAGAGCGCTTGGCCCCGCGCCAATCATGACAACGTCGTAGACTGGTGTCTGGGTTGGTTTATTGTTATTGGTAGTGTTGTCCATAGTTGCCCCCTCCTTGGCCTTCTTGGTATGCCTTCAGTAGTTCTGAAGTGTCGATTGTAGCCGGCTTTGGCACTGCCATCACGATGAACTTGAGTGGTGTATTGGCAGGAATGTCATTGCCTTGGCCTTTCTCACCGTATGCTTTGTCGGAAGGGATGGTTAGCTCACGCACTCCACCAAGGCGCATCCCCTTGATGCCTTCTTTCCAACCAGTAATAACACCCGCACTCTTGAGCCCACTCTCAACGGCAAATGGTGCATCAAGCTTACCGTCTTTGATAGATTGGTCAAATACCTTGCCTTTTGGGTTCCAGCCAATGTAGTAGGCCGCAAATGCCGTATTGTCCTTGATCTCCTCACCATCGCCAACCACCAGATCTTCGCTAGAGAGCTCCTTCACGCTATCCCGATCAAACTCACCAACTCGGCTCGTATATTGGCTAAAAGTTGGGTAATATTTATTTGACAGCTCTTGGGCTTGAGCAGCTGTCTTGGCTTGGTAGTCCTTCATGAGTTTCTGGTATTTTTTCTTGTGCTTTTTGCGCTTTGGCTTGGTCATTTTTGTAATTCTCCGAGGCAAGAATCATTGCCGCAAATGACCCCAGCGTCCCGACAACCGTCGCGACCAAAATAACAATAATAATCCAGCGTTGTGTCTTGGTTGTTGCCATAACTCCTCTTATTTCATCGACTAATCTATCTTGCCCAGTATAGCACACTTGCCAGTATAGCCGCTAGATAACAGAGGTCACATCGATAAATGCTGGTTCATTTGTACTGCAGTTATTTCGCCAGCACTATTACTCATCATCACCTTGCGCTGCGCAGAAACACCTTGCGAACAACCATCGGCCAACACGCCTCTTGCAATGACGATTTTTCTCAGTATACTAAAAAGCGATGAACCGTCTCCACACCTTATTTTCACCTCTGCTTGCCCGCCTGGCTATTGGCGGTACGACCGCGCTGCAATCAGCACCAGTCGAGAAACTTGATGGTGCCCTCACACCCAATATGCGTGCTCTGCGCCTAGCAATGAGCATTGCTGACCAGCTTATTTCAATGGGGACACCAGCCCAAAATGTCGTTCATATGGCGCTCAGTATTACGGACACCTACTGTACCCGCAAAGTACATATCGACGTTATTTCGTCGCAGCTTATTTTATCGCAAGATCGAGGTAACGATTACGAACCACTGACACTCCTACGCACCATCCCACCGCGCGAGATCAACTACCAACATATGCAATGCCTCCAGACCCTGGCCGCTACTATTGCCGAGGGAGCTCTCACCCTCGATGCTGCCGAGCGCGAGCTCGATGCTATCCTTGCCAAGCCACGACGCTATCCACCCTGGGTAATTTATCTGGCAGGCGGCGGACTCAGTGCGGGCTCGGCCTTGCTCTATACAGCGTCGCTACCAGTGATTTTTGCCACCTTTGTGATGGGTGTGACGATTATGTGGCTGCTAGGCTGCTTAAATCGCATTGCTCTTCCTGTGTTCTTTACGCAAATCATCGCGGCAAGCGTTATTACATTGGTTGCAACCATCATCACGTGGCTTGCCACCAACCATTATCTCGATGTTCTTGGTATCATCAACCCAACCATTATAACTGTTAGTGGTATCGTGCTCTTGGTGGCAGGGATGATGATCGTTGGTGCCTTCCAGGATGCAATCGACGAATATTACGTGACGGCGACAGGTCGACTACTCAAAGTGGCAATGATGACAATGGGCGTGGTGATCGGTGTGATGATTGGCCTGTATACAGCGCGGCGTTTTGGGATTGAATTTGTCGCCACGCCCGATCAGTTGCAGCTGACTGGCACGATGTATCAGTATATCGGAGCAGCTGCTATTGCTGCCACCTTTGCCCTCGGCAACCACACTCAGCCAGTCGGCATCATCCTAGCTGGTGCAACTGGCATGCTTGGCTATGATATATACCTCGCCATTACTGGCTGGAGCATGTCTGCTATTGCGGCCAGTGCGGCAGCAGGCTTGGTAATTGGCTTTATTGCGACAACCGCTTCCCGTTTGTGGCATATGCCTAGCCTTGCCATCGTCAATGCCGGAATCGTTCCACTTGTGCCAGGCGTCACGCTCTACAATGGATTAATGGGCGTCGTGACGACTGGCTCAAGCGAGGCAGGTCTACTGGTGCGTGCTGTCCTCATCGCTATTGCCATTGCGGCTGGTGCGTCATTTGGCGTGCTGATTGGCCGACCCACGCGGCGAAGCTTCCTCCGTCTACGCAATCGCCTACCACAGCGTCGCTTGCATCAACCTCACTCACCAAAGTCCACACCCTGAAACAGCACATGCTGCTCGGGTGCAAACACTGTCCGGATGATCGAACGGACACGCTCAGCACTCAACGTTGCTTGGCTACTCGATAGCGTTAGGCGAAATGTGGTGGTTTGATGTGATGCATCAGGGGTTGCTTTGTAAATACTCAGTGGCGTGAGGTCGCGGATCGTTATATCTGGGTATGTTTCGCTAGCTCGAGTCATAGCGCTCGAGACTGCTCGCATGAGTTCATTATAGGTGACCTCTATACTTGTTTGGATCGAGATATCGCGGGCGGTAGTAGGGTAGCGACTAATTGGCTGGTAGTGCACCACCGTATCACGCCATACCTGTTCCATCACATCAAGGCGAAGTGATGCCGCTGCAGTATAATCAGGTAGCTTGAAATGCTTCACTACTGCCGGGCGCAGCTCACCAACTACACCAATAAGCTGCCGCTCGGGCTGGCTAGCCGCCTCGCTACTTTCCACCCAGATATGAGCCGAGCGATTGATGTCAAAAGGTGCATATACTGGATCATCTTGAGCTGCCGTGACTGGTGTATACACGAGAGTCAGACCGCTATCATGCGCCAGCTGATCTAGCGTTGCCCGCACTCGATAAAAGGCGGCACCAGCGTGTGGCTTTTTGCTGCTGTACACAAGATCGATCAGCGATTGTTCAGCTGGCAGACCATCCTCGCCCATTCGTGCTTTGGTGTGGCCCTTGCCGATTTCGAACAGCATAAATTCGCTATGCCCTGCCTTAATATTAGCGTGAACTTTATCGAGTAAACTCGGCAGCACACTCAGGCGGTAGTACTGGAGATCTGGGCTGAGGGCATTTGAAAGCCGGAAGGCCTGGGTTGGGTCTTGGCCTGCACCTTTGAGCACGCGTTCGTGCACAAAGCTGTAGCTCAGCACTTCGTTGGCACCCGCCCTGGCCAGTGCCTCGCGCACAACGCGCCTTAGCTCACGGCGGGGGTTCTTACGCGCCGGCCGAATACGGCGCATGGGCAGCTGGCGCGGCACAGTATCAAAGCCGTGCAGCCGGCCAATTTCCTCAACGATATCCTCTTTGGTTTCCAGGTCTGTCCGCCAGAAAGGCACTTGCAGGCAGATATAGCCAAGCTCGTTCTCTGGGCCATGGCTGTGGATTTCGACGTTGTTAAGCAGCGTGCAGATATTCTTTTCGATAAGGTAAGAGCCAAGCCGCTGATTAATAAATCGACTCGTTATATCGATGGTTGCGGGCTCGTACTTCCCTGCAAAAGTACTCATCAAGCATACCAGCCGCCCCACTCGCAAATGGCTTAATATCCGCTACTTGGCTGGCCTGCTCGCCGCCCACCATACCAATCAGCCGGTTCAGTACAGCCGCATTCTGCAGGGGTGACTGGCCTTTATTAAAGCGGGCCAGCGCATCAGTAAACACGCCGTGGCGCATGGCCATTTTGCGCACTGCGTACATGTCGAAGGTAGCGCACTCCAGCACAATCGTGGTGGTCGTGGCCGATACCTCAGTGCGGCTGCCACCCATAATACCGCCCAGGGCCACCGGGCCCTGCCCATCGGCAATCACTATGTCGTCTGGCGTCAGCTCAATTGTCTTACCATTCAGTAGCGCCAGCGTTTCGCCCTGCCGCGCCATACGCGCGCCAAGCTGCCCGCCCTGGAGCGTATCGTAATCATACGCATGGGTTGGCTGGGCCGTCATTAGCATCACATAATTCGTCGCATCCACAATGTTATTAATCGGCTTTGCACCCATCGCCACCAGTTGGCACTGCAACCAAAACGGGCTCGGCGCTACCTGCACACCGCGAATTGCCACCGCCATAAAGCGTGGCACAAGCTGCGGAATATCGTTCGAAACCGCGAGTGGCACACTATCGCCATCGCCAAATACCTGCTCCAGGTTATACCAGGTAGGGCTCGTAAATGGTTGATGGAGAATGCCAGCAATCTCGCGCGCCACGCCCAGCTGGCCAAAGCAATCTGGCCGGTGGGTAAACATTTTGTTCTCGATATCAAGCACATAGTCATCCAGGCCAAACAGCGCGGCAAAGTCAGCCCCTGGTTGCAAGGCCTTACCTGCTGGTAGGTCGCGCGGCGTCAGCGCTATAATCCCCTCGTGGTCCGTACCAATTGCCAGCTCATCAGCCGCAGCCAACATACCCTGGCTAAGCACCCCGCGGAGCTTGCGCGCATCGAGCGTAAAGGGCTCACCTTCAAGGATGCTAGCTGGCACCGTGCTTGCAGGCGGTAGCCACACGGCCCACATATCAGCCTGCACATTGGGCGCACCGCACACCACCTGTACCAGGCCGTTTTCATCGCGCGGTACGTCCGGCACTGCCATGCCGTCATCAATTTTGGTCACACTCAGGCGGTCGGCATTGGGGTGCTTAGCGCACTCCACTACCCGCACCACGCGCGCGCCGCGGTAACGCTCAGCCAGGTTCTCTACCCGGTCTACCTTACCAAGCTGCTGATTAATACGCTGTACCAGTTCGTCCACCGGCGGCAATTCAAAGTTAATAAGTTGTTTTATAACATTAAGGCTGACTTTCATACTGAGTTATAGTATACCATCTCGAGGTAAAGCTGTGCTACTCTTCTCGTTTCTCGGAGGTGGAAATATTAGCGTGCTGCGTAGTGGCCGTCATATATTCGTAGATTGCCCGAAATAGCTCCTCAGGCAGTTCTACATGGCCAAAGCGCAGCTTGGGCGTGATATCGCGCCAGCCAGGCAGCGTGCGCAGCACCGCAATTGGTACCTCACGCACTGGCGCATGCCAGGCAATATCTCGTCGGTATGGGATGAACCCTGGGAACATCTCGTGCTGGTATACGTCATCGCCCGTTACGACACCACATGCCGTAATTGCCTGGCAGAGCTCGGCGGATTGAAAAGCCTGCTTGGGCGAATAATATAAGATATAATCACCACGCTGCATGCGCGCAAGCGGCGCTTTCTTGCCATGGCAGAGCTGACAAAAGCCACCCTCTACCCCTATTTGGACGTGGTCTTTCGAGGCCACGCCGAGCCAATATCGTGTCATAAATCCTCCTCCTGGATTGCTTTACTCGTGTAACAAACTTGCGCTACAAACCGTATTCTCTTTCGTCGTATATTAACGCTACTATATATAAAAGATACGAAATTATCTACCGTCTTATCTCTCAAATATCCAAATGCTCTACTGGCTGCTCCAGGCTCTGTTGCAAATTCTGCACAGCGCGCTCTGGGATATACGCCGCGAGCTCATCAATCGTATCGACAACCTCCATTCGCCCCCATTGTTTGACTGTCGCTGGATTGTCGTTGGTTTGCGTGCTACGCTGCGTGCCTGTAGGCCAATAGTTCCAGTCGGCGTGATTGCGCTCATAGTACACATAACGGCCCTTTTGCGTAAGATACACTCGTTGTTCGCGAAGAGCTGCTTTATCCTTGCTATTGTCCTGTATATCTTACGGCCCATAAAAATCTTATGCTGATACACGCCATCCTTGCCAACGCGCAGCTGTACTTCATGAAAACCATCGTGTGTTGCTTGCTGCCGCTCAACTAACAAACGATAACCCGCCATCAGTGCTGCAGATAGACTCATACTAAGACCAGGCAAAGTCCCTTCAATATAGCGTTCGTCGCTATGTGAAAAATAGATTGTTTTATTAGCCATCACACTCCTCCTTATATGTATAGTTATACATATATAGTATCTATCTTCTATTGGTATTGTCAAGGTTATTCGAGAGTGCAGTGCGTTACCTCTGTTATATTGACATAAAATAGCTATACTATCCAGAATATGCTACATTATCCGCCTGCTTATGCTACAATTACACAGGCATACAAGAACATAATCTGGAGGTTAATATGCATACCGGTATTCGACGAATGGGACAGCGTAACTGTATTTATAGCGCGCTCCGCCAAGAGCTGATGACTGAAATGTTTCAGCGAACAGCAGGAAACGATGAGTCCGTCAATCACGAAGCTGATCTTAGTAAACAGTACTTTGCTATGGTAGGAGATAAAGGTAAGGTAACGGCCAAGGCGCACCTGCTTGCATCTATCGCTGCCAAACCGCCGACATTACTATGGGGCTTTTCAAATGCTCTGTCACGATATGGGAGCGCAGTGGAGCTTGCCCATAACGTGCACGATTACGGCCTCAAGCATAGCGAAGAAGAACTCACTGCAGACGAGGTTGCCTATACGCTACCAGATGGTACCGACCAAGCAATGGTAATTGCTGGCGTGGCACACGATATCGGCAGTGCCGCCATTAGTATTTTTGGCACCGAGTATTACTACTATAGCTTGCCAATTGGTGGAGGTTCGCGGATTGTGCTGTTACTAGAGAACCTTTCTGAGCCCGTGCCACCCATTACGCTTGACTACTTCTACTCACGCTTGCCACGCTATCTGCAGCAGGTGGACGACATTGCATGGTCGCTGGAAGGTTTTGTGGAGTTGATACCAGGCTGGAGCATCGAGATGAACGACGATGATAACGGCGTCCACCACGCCCGCGTCACCGATGATACTGGCACAAGTATCCGCGTCAGTTACCAATTCGATAAGTATGAGCGACTAAAGCGGCTTGAGTTTAATCACGACTAATACTTGCTACCAGTGATATACCAAAAACCGCATTTGTATACTTAATGCGGTTTTATTGTGTTTTTTACATCAATATGACCTCTGTTGGCACTCTTGCTACACTGGTGTGCGCTCGCTTCAAGATATATAACCAGTGTTTGCAATTGACGCAACAATCCGGCATACTGGAGAGTACTAAAGGAGGACTGACATGACAAAACTAGACTATATCAGCCTAAAAAGTTGGGTTGTTGCTGGCCTGTTGAGTGTGACAGGGCTTGTGGCAGCAACAACGTTCCTAGCGCCAAGCCAAGCGGCCGCCAGTAGCGATTTGCGCTCAGCTACTATAAGCCGCAAGAACTACAACGAGGCGATGAGCAGCATCGACCAGCAAATCAAGCAAGAAGAGAGCGACAGCAGCATTCGCCCAGAGTGCCGCACTTACACGAAGACTCATGGCAAGCGTGCTGCAAAGGCCGTCCTCATGATTCACGGCATCAGCGGCTGCAGTAACGTTTACCGAAAGTTGGCAGATGAATTCTACAACCAAGGCTACAACGTCTACGTCCCACGCGTACCCAAGCATGGCTACACCGACAACAAACGCCATGGTGAGATCTCTACCAAAGACATTGCCGACTTCATGAAGACGAGTGCACAGCAAGTGAGCGGCTTGGGCGATGAGCTTGGTATTGTTGGTCACTCTGGTGGTGGTGATATGGCGACGTGGCTTGCACAGTATGGTAATGGCTTCTTTACGAATGTGCTGCTGCTTGCCCCATTTTATGAGCCAGCAGCTAGCCAAGCCCCTAAGTGGCAACTACCCGTCTTGCGCACATTGTATGGTTATAACATCTTGCCAGATAAATTTAGCCCAAGTGGCTTGTCATACCGCGCACTCGGTAAGTATCTCATCGTCAAAGAGAACTTCAAGAAAGACCTCGCTGCACCGGGCCTCAAGCGCGTTGCGACAGTGACGAGTGAGAGTGATGACGCTGTCGATAACGGTTTGGCGGTGAGCATTCCACAGCGCATGGCTCAGGCAAACAATGCATCATTCCAGCACTACAACCTGCCAAAGCGACTCAACATCGGCCACAATATGGTTGGGTCAACTGACGGCGGTATGGCCACCTACCACCAGGCAATCTACACGCAGTACCTTAACCTCTACGAGGGTCGTCAAACTGCCGAAATCTAGCTGGCTCTAGCACCCATAATAAAATACTGCAGCTCAGTCAGCTGCAGTATTTTTATTATATTTTTGAGAATATGAGACTCAAATTTCCTTAGCTATCTTCTCCCCTATTGTTTCTATTACAATAGACTACTGATTGGTCATTCTGCTGAGAGCATCGTGTGCGAAATTAGATACTCTCTTAGCACAATCAAAGGGAGTGTGAGGAGAAAACTTCAGAAAGAATAGAGAAAGTTTAATATTGCAGACCCTACCGCTGCTCGGCAATCAGCGTACGCTTCAGCCGGCGCAAGCCACGCCAGCACCGCACGCAAAGATAGCCATCAAAGAGTGCGACAAGTACCAACCCGTAGAACTCAGGCCGCTGCAAAACAGCTGGCGTTTGTACAAGTTTGTATCCGATATAGGCAAACAGCAACACAACGATCATCATCAGCAGCCCCATACGCTGCTTGCTAATGCGCTTCACCATTGCCAGGCGAGACTCATTATCGCTAAATATATCATCCTCTTCAGCTTCACTGCTTGGCCTGCGAAACACATGAAAGCCATTGGCCGATGCAACATATTCCCAGCCATAGTCGGCATAGAGCTGCTGGTACTGCGCATTTTCTTCGCGCCGAGTAAGATTCTGAAAGTCGATTTTGTACGTATAGTGCGCCGCCGGGCACGGCTCGAATATATAAAAGAACGGGACAATAAAGCGTTTGAGGGCATACCCCTGCCGATGCTGCTCAGCAAAAAAACGCCTCCTCCTCTCCATACTCGGGCAACATGTAGTACCGACACATGATTCGTGACATTCAGTTATTTCCTTCCTTTGCTATTGTTATACAGTCGCTCGATCCGCCGCAGCTCGCAGGCTAATATCTCTTGGCCAAGTGGTGTGATATGGTAGATTTTGCGCTTGTCCTCTTCTCGTACGAAGCGAATTATACCGTCCTTCTCCATCTTGGCGAGCGTGCCATACATTGTGCCAGGGCTAATCTGCACCTGGCCGTCTGTCATATGTTTGACACGCTGACCAATCGTATAGCCATGCATCTCTGCCTGCAGACAGAATAGGATATAGAACCCTGTCTCGGTCATCGGTGAGTAGATTCGTCGTAGCTTTGCTTGGATCATGTGCGCTTTCTCAGATATGTATTATACCTTGTCTAGCCTCGGGTTGCGAGCACAAGAAGTATCGTCGCGAGGCTATTCTGGAGGAGGTGTACACCCATTGAGGCGTAGAGGCTCTTCTTTTGCTCATAGGCTCGGCACAAGAAGAACGCCAGCGGCAAATAGCTAATAATCGCCAGACCATTCTTGATTCCCCCTGTGAGCATGTATGGTGCCACATGTACAAGTGCAAAGAGCACCATTGATGCTGCATAAGCAAGAACACGAGATTTTTGCAAATAAGCGAGCAAAGATAACTCCACGAAAGACAACTTCCTCTACGATCGGCCCAAATACCACCGCCATAAATACCGCATACCATAGCGCTCCACCAAAGAGACCAACAAGCGCCGTTTGGTTTTGGTTAGTCACCTGCAGC
>CAKMNX010000027.1 GCA_927910745.1 uncultured Candidatus Saccharibacteria bacterium
GAATTGTTCATTTGCTTACCTCTGTTATTTGCCTTGGAGTATGCTTCTATAGTATGCTAAGAGGGACGTATATCTAACACACAGAGGGAACAACATGACATACAACACAGCACCCGCGCGGGCGATGCTTGCGTCGCGTGCCACATGCAGCCAATATTGATACTGCGCTTGCACCGCCAGGCCAGCACGAGCAGCCGGGCTTGTTGGCTGAGCAGCTCACCGCAGTCGTCCAGGATATTATTACCACCCAGCACAGAAGCGCGCGCCAACGTGGTGTAGCTGGCCGGCGGTATTACGACGGTGGTGAGGTGCGCAGTGTATACTTTGGCCACAAAACTGATGATGGGCAGCGCCTCACCCTGGGCGCTTGGGCTGCTTTGGGTAACGATGGCCGGGTGCACGACCCGCATATTATCATCTATGAGGTAGATCGATACGGCGCGTATGCTGGCGCAGTGCGGTCGTATTATCTCGACACACCTGACCATAGCGATGCATCGCTGGCTGAACCGCAGGTATTTTGCTATGAGTATGATTATACCGAGCTGAATGATGTCTTTATATCGCAAGATAAGGTGCAACCAACAGAGGTAGATAGCCAAGAACTAGCCGATGTGTGCGATCTGCTCCAACACGCGACAATCCAATCACCAGACTATTACACCCATCAAGCGCTCAACAAAGGGAGTCGTATGCTGCGGCCCGAGCGTTGGTCGCTACCATCTGTGGATGCAGTGGGGCAGATGGGCCAGCGTGCGCTGCAGTTAGTAGCGGGGTCATGCCGAGCACTGCTTAGCAAAAGCAAGCGCATACCCCTCGCTTCGCATATGAGTGAGCTGGTGCGCGGCGGCGCGAGCAATGATGCGTGAGTGCTGGCAGGGGTCGGCCTCGAGGATGAGCAGGCCGCTGGGCGTGAGCCATTGCTCCGTCTGGGTAAGGAGGGTAGAAATGAGCGCGAGCCCATCGTCCTCAGCAAAGAGTGCCAGGGCTGGCTCGTGTGCTGTCTCACGGTCGTCGCGCTGCCAGGCGGGATTGACGTAGGGGAGATTGGCAAGAATGACATCATAGCGCTGCTGCGCTGCCGCGAGCAGGTCGCTCTGGATGAATTTAACAGAGGTAGCGCCGTGCTGCTGCGCGTTGTGCTGAGCGATGGCGAGGGCTTCAAGGCTGATGTCGTACGCATCAACCCGGCACTGTGGAAGCTCGAGCTGTGCCGTGATGGCGAGAATGCCGCTGCCAGTGCCAACATCGGCTATGGTGCGCTGGGTGGGCTGGATGAGCTGCAGCAGGAGGGCAATCATCTGCTCTGTCTCGGGCCGAGGCACCAGCACCGCAGGCGAAACGACGAAATCGCGCCCATAGAATTCTTTGTGCCCTACCAGGTAGGCCAGTGGCTCATGCTGGAGGCGGTGGGTGAGGAGCTGCTCCACTTGCATCTGTTGCGCCCGTGAGAGCACGCTATCGCCGTGGGCGTGCAGCCAGTGCCGAGGCCGCTGCAGCACATGGCTCAGCAAGAGCTCACTATCGAGCCGGCTGCTGGCAATACCAGCCGTCTGTAGTTGAGCAGCCGCCGCAGCAAGCCACGTATCGACAGAGGTAGGTAAGGGGATTGAGTGACGCATTAACGCATTATATTGTAGCATAGTGGGCGATGATGTTGGTAAGGTGGCAGCAGCCCTACTCTTCACTGGTATCCTGCCATGGTTGGCATTCTACTGTATCGCTTTTGGCGGTGCTTGCCCTCTTGCTTTCTCGCCCCATTCTATGGTACTATGGTAGCTGTAATTTATTACGTAATAGCAACTCATCCCAGGACGAATTGGTAAGTCTTGGCCAGCGAAGCGTGTAGCCACGCAGTGCTGGTACCAAGATACTGCTAGTCGCCGGGGATTTTACATGGGAGCAAGAGGGCAATGAAAGCACTTCTCGGTACCAAGATTGGTATGACCCAAATCATCAGCCAGGATGGCACGACGATTCCTGTCACGCTTATCCAGGCTGGGCCTGTCGCTGCGACTCAGGTCAAGTCCGTCGAGACAGACGGCTACAACGCAGTGCAGGTGGCGTATGGTGCGGGTAAGAACCTGAGCAAGGCCGTGGCTGGGCATGTGAAGCCAGCCGGTGTCACCCCGAAGCATATTCGGGAATTTCGTGTCGACGACCTTGGCGATGTCAAGGTGGGCGACACATGGAGCGTTACGGAGTTTGCGCTCGGCGATGTCGTGGATGTCACGGGCATCAGCAAAGGTAAAGGTTGGGCTGGTACGATCAAGCGGCACAACTTCAAGCGCCACCGCAAAACCCACGGTGGTAAGGGTAACACGCGTAAGGTCGGTTCGATCGGTAGCATGTACCCACAAAAGATTTTCAAAGGGAAGCGCATGGCAGGCCAGATGGGCCACGAGCGCGTCACTGTCAAGAATCTGACGGTTGAGTTTATCTCGGCTGAGGATAACTTGATCGGTGTCAAGGGCGCTGTCCCAGGCCCCAAGAAGGGCTTAATTATCCTAGGAGGTGCTAAGTAATGGCTGAATCTACCAAGCCAGCAAAAGCAACCTTGCCAACCAGCGTCTTCGGCGTCAATGTGCCGAACCACGAGCTACTCAAGCTCGCTTACGACGCGTTCTTGGCAAATGCCCGCCAGGCAAGTGCAACCACCTTGCAGCGGGGCGAAGTCCGCGGTGGTGGCAAGAAACCATGGCGGCAGAAGGGCACTGGCCGAGCTCGCTTCGGCAGTATCCGTAACCCAATTTGGCGGGGCGGTGGTGTGGTCTTTGGCCCACGCGGCAACGAGAACTACCGCAAGAAGCTGTCTAAGACCAGCAAACGTGTCGCCATCCGCCAAGCTCTCACACTGGCTCACCAGGCTGGCAAGATCCAGGTCTTGCCTTTTGAGGACAAGGTAACTGGCAAGACCAAAGACGCTGCGGCGTTTCTCCGCCAGTTCAAGCTCGAGCGCAAAGTGCTGCTCGTCGCTGGCGAGAAGTCGCCCGAGCTGATTCGCTCTACGGCCAACCTCCAGCAGGTGCTGGCTGTGAGTGCGATGTATCTCAATGTCTATTACATTCTTAATGCCGACCATATCGTCCTGTCGCCTCAGGCGCTGGATGTTATTACGGCGTGGCTCGCAGAGGAGGACAAATAAATGCAACTCGTATTAGTCACTCCCCGCGCCACCGAAAAATCCTACCGGCTCATCACGAGCCAAAACACCTACATCTTTGACGTGCCACTGTCGGCTAACAAGCAGCAGATCGCTGCGGCTGTCGAGGCGCAATATGACGGCACCAAGGTGGCCAATGTTACCACCGCCGTGCAAAGCGGCAAAGCTATTCGCTATAGCCGGGGCAAGCGCCGCTACCCAGGCACCACACATCGCCACGACAGCAAAAAGGCGTACGTCCGCTTGAGCGAAGGCGAGATCAAGGTGTTTGAGACCGAAGAGCAGCCGCAAACAGAGCAGAAGGAGGATAAGTAATGCCGATTAAGCAGTACAACCCAACCACTCCCGCCCGCCGCGGCATGACATCGCAGGATTTGAGCGATGTAACGACGCGCAAGCCACTCAAGAGCCTCGTTAAGGCTGGTAAGCAGAAGGCTGGTCGCAATAACACGGGTAAGATCACCGTCCGGCATCGCGGTGGTGGTGTCAAGCGGCACTACCGCTTGCTCGACCATCGCTTGGCCGCTGGCTTGACGCTGACGGTGGAGGAGAT
>CAKMNX010000028.1 GCA_927910745.1 uncultured Candidatus Saccharibacteria bacterium
GGGTAACCATGATGGTTATATTTGGCAGTGGCTTAATCGTCAACCTATAAGAGCGCGAGAGTTTAATGGCCGAACTCGAGCGCAGTTAGAGCGCGCCAATATAGACAAGCGTGCTGTCAGTCGCTTGATGAACTCCATGCAAGATTTTCTCTACTACACATGGAATGATCAACAAGTATTTGTGAGTCATGCGGGAATGAGTAATCTACCGGAGAGTCCTTTGCTGCTTGCCAGCCAGCAGTATATTCGTGGTGTGGGGCGCTATGAGCAGGTTGGTGCTATTGACGATGCTTTTGTTGCTCACACCTCTGATAATGTCTATCAAGTGCATGGTCATCGCAACGCTCAGAATTATCCAGCGCAATATAATCAGCGGTGCTTTAATCTCGAGGGCAAAGTGGAGTTTGGTGGCACACTACGGGTTGCGCAGCTTGCCGAGAAGGGCTGGTCGGTCGTTGAGATAAGCAACCAATCGGCTGAAGGTCTCCTTCACCCAGAAAACGCACCGCTCATCCATAGCTTGCGCACTAATAAGCTAATTAGCGAGCGGTCACTGCCAGGCAATATTAGCTCATTTCACTTTAAACCAAAGGTGTTTTATGACAAAAAATGGACAGCGCAAACAGTGCGAGCCCGTGGATTATTTATGAATACACTCACAAATGAGATTGTGATTCGTGCCTATGATAAATTCTTCAATATTGGTGAGCGACGAGAAACTGAATTTGCTGCACTCAAAGATCAACTTGTCTTTCCAGTGCGCGCCTGGGTGAAGGAGAATGGCTACCTTGGCTTGGTAGGCTATGATGCGACACTGGGTGACCTCGTCTTTGCGTCGAAAACAACGACGGAGAGTGATTTTGCCGGATGGTTTCGCCGCTTGTTTTTGCAGCGTTATGGCAAACACGTCGATGAAATTCGCCAGTATCTTGCAGAGCACAATGTATGTTTGGTCTGCGAGGTGATACTCCCGACAGAGGACCCACACATTATTGAGTATACACAAGACCGGATTGTTTTGCTCGATATAGTGCATCGTCAGGCGAAATTTGCCGCTGTTGACCAAGTTGAGCGTGAGCGATTTGCGGCTATGTTTGGTATGGAAACCAAGCGGCTTGCGGCGACGCTCCAGACGTGGGAGGAGTTTGCGACGTGGTATGAGCAGGTGCAGGGGCTTGACTATTTGTATGACGGTGTACCAATCGAGGGCTTTGTAATAGAGGATGCTCAGCATTGGCAGGTCAAAGCAAAACTCGATTATTACTCATTTTGGAAGCGGATGCGTGGTGTGCTTGATGGACTTAAGGCGGGCCGTAGTCCAAAGCGTGCCGCTGCCTACCCGCACCCCGAGTACGCAGCGCGCGTCATTGCCTATATGCAGGGCATCCCTATTGACGCATTGGCCCAGATGTCTATTATCGATGTTCGTCGTCGCTGGCAGCGAGAGCAAGAAAAAGCCGTATAGTCGTATTACCAACCCTACCCTTCGCGGTATAATAGAAGCATGAAAATGATTCGTTGGCTGGCAAAGCGGTGGCGCCGCGTTGCGGTAGTGGCTGGGGTGCTCGTTGGGCTGGCTGCACTTCGCCTTGTATCGGCACAAACAGGGCAGTGGTCGCTACCTGATCGATTGCAAGACTGGATAACGCTGAGCTTGAGCGTGATGATCGAGGCACTGCCATTCGTCATGCTGGGGATCTGCATTGCAATTATAGTGCAGGTGTGGCTGCCGGCTGAGCGCTTGCTTACCTATCTGCCGCAGCAGCCATTATTACGCCGAGCTTGTTTGTCGCTCCTTGGTATTGCGCTGCCAGTCTGTGAGTGTGGCAATGTCCCCTTAGCTCGTGGCCTGTTAGCAAAAGGGCTCACGCCTAGTGAGTCTCTCGTGTTTTTGCTTGCTGCACCAATCCTCAACCCAGTGACAATCATCACAACGCAGCAAGCATTCGCTGGCGATATGACCATTCTCTGGGCGCGAGTGTTTGGTGGCTTCGCTATTGCTAATCTTGTTGGCTGGGTCTATGCACGTCGCCCGGCGGAGGAGTTGTTGACCAATACGTTTGTTGCTTCGTGCCAGGCAGATCATGTGCAGCAGAGCAAGCGAGTAGCAAGCCTTGCGATATTTCGACGTGAGGTGCAGGCGATGCTACCAGCCTTGGTAGTTGGTGCAGGGCTCGCGGGTCTTGTGCAAGTGCTGGTGTCGCGCGAGGTATTGGTATCGCTGGGGAGCCAGCCAGTATGGTCGGTAATTGCAATGGTGGCACTGGCATTTATCGTCTCAATTTGCTCTAATGTTGATGCGTTCTTTGCTTTGGCATTTCGCCAGACCTTTATGACCGGGGCGCTTGTAAGTTTCTTGACCTTTGGCCCAATGATCGATATCAAGGTGCTGAGCTTGCTGCGCACGACATATCGGCCAAGTGTGCTGTTTCAGGTGAGTGCACTCGTTGGACTGGCATCGATAACATTGGGATTGGTGGTGAATTATGCGTTTTAGGCTATTCTTGTCCCGAGTTGCACAGCAACAAGGTATACTACTCCTTTTTGTCATTGCCGTGGCGACGCTGTGGCTAGCTGCGACTGGTCATTTGACACTCTATATTCATCAGCGGTATATCGTCTTTACGACTGGTATGGCAGTGGTTGCTCTTGTGATGGCGAGTGCGAGTGTTATTACGCAATCACGTGCCCACCAGCAGACACACTTCGTTTGGTGGCGTCGCGCTACCGCGTGTGTGATGGTGTGTATGGTCGCAGGCATGGCGCTACTTGTCCCACCGACAGCACTAACGACAACAACTGCCACGCAGCGTGGCATCAACAAAGGGGCGGTAACTCAGCTATCTGCAGACAAGCTATCGCAAGCATCTATCTTTGCTCAGCGAGATTATTCGCACCTCACGATCAAAGAATGGGCAGGGTTACTCGCGCAAACGCATGACAGCGCATTTTATCGTGGCAAGACAGTCAACTTGACAGGGTTCGTTACGCCAGATACAGCGGATTCGCAAATTTTTTATGTATCTCGATTTGTCGTGACGTGTTGTGCGGTCGATGCACAGGCGGTTGGCGTGCCAGTCTATGCACCTGGGTGGCGTGAGCGCTACCAGCCTAATAGTTGGGTAACGGTGACGGGTGACTTTGCCGCGCATCCACAGCAACATCGTCAGCAGCCGATTGTCATCATGCCGCGTTCGGTTACGTTAACCACCCAGCCAAAGGAGCCCTATGAATACTAAAAGCTGGCGGTGGGTGCGCCAGCGATGGCGATTTTTGCTTGTTACGATTGGATTATTAATTACACTGAGTATGCTCACGGTCCTGAGCTATCAACAGGGCCCACGCTTGCGTCATGCAGTGCTGGCAGACGATCCGAATACAGGCTACCAGACAGTGCAATTGCAGTTTAATCAGCCAGTCAAGCCGGTTGAAGCTCGTGTAATACGAATCTCGCCGCACGCAGACTTTACTGTTACAACAAACAACGCAACTGTGACGATTCAGTTCCAACATCGTTTGCGAAGTAACTCGCAGTATCACGTGGCGATCGATCAGGTAACTAACGCCTATACCCAGCAGCTCGCAGCAGCCAGTTACCGCTTTGATACGCCACCAGCACAGCTCTATTATCTCAAGCACCGCGATCTCACAGAGACAAAAGCAGAATTCTACGTCGCACAAGCGACAGATGCTATCGTGCAGATGAATCTGGTAACAAAGCATGAGAAAACACTCTATCAAGCAGCACAAATTGTCGAATACGCAGTGGTGGGTTCTCGCATCGTTGTCCACACAATGAATGATTCGAGAATTAGTGAATTGCATCAGGTTGATACAAAAAACGGTACCGTATCGCCACTGCCTTTGCTCGGCAAAGGTACAGTGTCTCGCTTGCGAGCGATGGACAATGGGACGGTAGGATATCTCTTTGCAAAGGCGGATAACAAAGACAAAACTAACAATCTCATCGTGCATGATATTGCAGCGCAGCGCCACCACACTATACTCGGTCTTAATGGACAGCCATTACCAGTGTATGATTGGCGCCCAGTATCACGTGGTGCAGCAGTTGTGGTGCGAACTCGCGGTGATGATGTACTGCTTATTGACCCGACTGGCAAGCACGCTATGCAGCCGCTTGGGCAGGCAGCAGTGCTTGGCGATGTATCATATGATGGCAAGAATATTATCATGATGAAAACAGGTGAGGGGTATTTTGCATTCAACCTAGAAAATAGCAAAAAATCGCCCATTACTCACCAACAAGGAAATGACGTCATATCATTAGCTGCATTCTTACATACCCACAGTGGCTATGCTATGGAGATAACGAGTGTTAATAAGCAGCACATCCTGCAGCGTCAAACAATACTCACCTACCCAGCCAAACAAGTGATTCACCGGACAACACCACCGGCGTATACAACAAATATCACTGTATCACCAAACGATCAGTATACCGCCATTGAGCAAAAAAGCACTGCTGATAGCTCCACCAAAACGCACATTATCGATAATAAAATTGGCCGTATGGTGCACACACTCGATGGTAAAGCAGTGGTTTGGCTATAAAGCAGGTGATAGAGTCTGAAGTGACTCCAGTCTGTATCTTGAGAGCGGGAATCGCATCTATGCCACACAACGACAATACGTAATTAGTGTTTGCACAATGTTCTGATATACTATAAAAGATATAGCATAAAGGGAGATGATGCCAATGCGAATGCGTGACAGACGACCAAGTGACCGCCCGCGGGAGAAACTTGCGCGGGATGGAGCAGCTCGCCTAAGTGACCTCGAGCTCCTTATGGCAATTATTGGCAGTGGTAATGCACAAGCTGACGTTGGCAAAATTGCGCGCTGTGTGCTTAAAGCCTTACGCACACATGGAGGTGACCTAACTCATGAGGAGCTCTCCAAGATAACTGGCCTTGGTGCGGCTAAGGTGACAGTGATTCTCGCGAATTTTGAGCTTGCGCGGCGCTACCTACTCAAAAGTGACCAGCCTATCATTGATGAACCAAGCAAAGCAGCAGAGCAACTCACTGATATTCGCGACAAACGGCAGGAGTATTTTGTCTGTTTAACGCTCGATGGAGCACATCGCTTGATTGCTAAACGCACGATTACCATTGGCACACTAACTGCTAGCCTGGTGCACCCACGAGAAGTCTTTACAGATGCAATTGCCGACCGAGCAGCAGGGATTATTGTGGCGCATAATCATCCTAGTGGGCAGCTTATCGCAAGTCAGGCTGATCGAGAGACAACGCAGCGCCTCGCCGAGGCAGGTAATCTGCTTGGTATCCAGCTACTCGACCATCTTATCGTTACGAAACACGACTATATATCGATCATCACCGAAACATAAGGAATGACCTGTTAGCACTCTTGCAATTAGAGTGCCAATTGGCTATACTAGGACAGATATGGCGAAGCGAGATTATTATGAGGTGCTTGGTGTTGCCAAAAGCGCCAGCGATGATGACATCAAGCGGGCATTCCGCAAATTGGCAGTGAAGTACCACCCAGATAAAGCGGGTGGGAGTGAAGAGAAATTCAAAGAAATTAATGAAGCCTATGAGGTCCTGAAGGACAAGCAAAAGCGCCAGCGCTATGACCAATTTGGCCATGCGGGCGTTGGTGGTGCTGCCAGCGGCAGCGGTGGCGGTAACCCATTCGCTGGCTTTGGCGACTTTGGCCAAGGGCAGAATATCCACTTTGATTTTGGTGATGGTGGCCTGGGAGATATCTTTGGTCAGTTCTTTGGTGGCGCTGCTGGCGGCAGTGCAAGCCAAGGCCCATCACGCGGTCGTGATGTTGAGACGAGCGTGACGCTCGAATTTGAAGAAGCGATCTTTGGCAAAGAAGTCGCTCTTGCACTAACGCTTGACGACGAATGTGAGCATTGTCACGGCAGCACCGTCGAACCCGGCTCAAGCCTTAAGAGCTGTCCAGACTGTAAAGGCACTGGCCAGCGTGTACGGACGATGAACACAATGTTTGGCCCCATTCAGCAGGCGGTAACGTGTGAGACGTGCCAAGGCCGGGGTCAGATTCCTGAGAAGGCCTGTACAGTCTGCCAGGGTAGCGGTGTGCAGCGCCGCGAGCAAACGATTACCGTCAAGATTCCCGCTGGTATTGATAATGGTTCGACGATTCGTCTCCGTGGTCGTGGCGAAGCTGTAGGTGGTGGCAGCAAGGGCGACCTCTATGTGCAGGTGCGAGTCAATCCACACAAGACGTTTAGCCGCGAAGGTGATGTAATTCTGAGTGAAGAGCATATTGGTATGGCAGACGCAGCGCTCGGTGCCGAGCTCGACGTTAAGACGGTCGACGGGACGATTACAATGAAGGTGCCAGCTGGTACGCAATCGGGCACTGACTTCAAGTTATCTGGTCACGGCGTGCCACACATGCGAAGCGACAAGCGTGGGCCCCATATCGTGACAGTAGTGGTCGACACCCCAACCAAACTAAACCGCCGCCAGAAGGAAATCCTCCGCGAGTTTAATGACACATTAGGGCGGAAGGGTATATTTGGGCTGTAACTCCAGGTAGGTACTGGTATAGAATTAAACTCTTTATGGTGAGGAGTTTGATTCTAACCTGTTTGCTGGGTGGTGTAACTTTGCTAGATCATTTCGAAATTCGATAACGGAAACGTGGCTTTGCTCACAGTGCTCTGCAAATATAAGAGAAAGAGTCTTGATTTATACGGTGGTTTATTGTTAAAATAGCCTCACTATGATGACGAGCTGTACTCTCAAGGATAGACCACTTCCATCTTATGATATGCAGGCGAAAGAAGCTCGGCGTAGCCAGAATAGCTCCGTCGATATAGATCCTGAAGTGTTCCGAGGAAAGTACCAGGAGCTTGTTGAGCGATCACCGAAAGTCATTGAATCACTTGTTCCCGATCAAGAAAGCAAAGAAGCGGCAATTGATAGTCTTATTGCTGATACTACCACATCCTTTCAACAAGAGTATCCAGTCATTGCGGAGTATTCCGACGAAGATTATACAATCATGCAAGATACTACAGAAACGCTGATATCTATGGCCGAGTCTATGTCAGAGCCAGAGAGGACAGTCTATCTCCAGGCGATTGAGGCTCGCAAGCAAGAGGCGAACTTGATAGTAGCGATGAGGGACTATAAAGCAGCAGCAAATCCAATAGCAAGAGAAGTAGCAGCACAGCGTTTTATGGAGACAAATATTACGCTCTATGGTGAGCCAGATAAAACAACATATGAGTCATTACTCGGCGAAAAAATTGCCAACATCTTTCATAAAAAGCGCAGTCAAAGCGCCGAGATAATCTTTCAGGAGCTTCGGAATCTTCTTCCAGAAAATGTAATAGATGGTACACGTGCACAAGATCGATTTCGTCCATCTACTGAGACTATGAGATGGATGAACGAAGTTGTTCATGGATTGTATGACAATATGCTTCGACATGTTGATAGCTATGTAGAAGCGCATAAATCGGAGCTTCAAATAGAATCACACGATGAGACGGTTATAAAAATCCAGCCGACACACCTTCAAGATATCTTTCGGAATATCTTGACTGAGGAATTCCTTGCGTCATCCAAAGAGACTGAAGAAAGTAGCCAGACAGGTGATACACAGGGTGCACAAGCTGCGACAGACTGGGATAATACCGAGACGAGAAGTGCTGAGAAAGATACGGGTTGGAAAATTGAGGTGACAGAGGCAAAATCGATCAATGTTGATCCAGATACGAGACATATCAGAATACCCCAAGACCGAGAAGCTATGTCTGTTAATGAAGTAAAACGGCTAGTTGTGCACGAAATAGGCGTGCATGTCTTAACGCGAATGACTGGTGGTTCAACAAACCTTGAGCCGCTCGCACAGGGCTTAGCTGGTTTTAATGATACACAAGAAGGGCTTGGGAAAGCAATGGAACACGCCCTTGAAGGAGAATATCAAGAAGCTGGTATAGATCACTATATTACTGCTGGGCTTGCCTATTTTGACAACAAGGATTTCAAAGGTGCTTATGATGTGAAGTGGCGTCTCAAACTTCTCGAGAGCCTCAAGCCTGATCAAACACCAACACAAGCACAGATTGACAAAGCCAAGCAATGGGCAGCAAACACAACAATGCGTATCTACCGGGGTACTGATGATCTGCCACTCTTTAAGGATCTCTGCTATTACAATGGGTCGAAAGAAGTATGGGAGTATCTAGAGAAAATTTGTGGTGATGATTTGCAGCTGAGTTTATTGCTGGCTGGTAAAATTAATACCTCAAAGAAGCACCAGAGAGTCATACTTGAATCACATAGTACGTAGACTAAATACAAGCAATGAAAGTTCAATACGATAAAAGTTTAAAGATAGCAGGCGTTAGTATACAACCATGGGCAAGAATTGGACCTGAGCAGTGGTTTGATAATTACAAAATTGCTTCATTAGCTGGCTGGAATATGTGCAGTCAGAATGTAGAGCACATGGATAGTCTCGCTTATGTGCGCGATCAGTGCGAGAGACCTTATACAGGTGAACTGACTACACAGGCTCTTTTGCAAGACTCAATATTCCAAGATATGGTAATAACTCATTTGCCCGAGTATCATATTTTTACGTATAAACCTTTTGTAATTCCTGAGCGATTAAAACAAAGCAGTTTGCATTTTTTGCCTAGCAACGATATGCACGCGTTGGCTCAGAAGTTTGAGAATAAATCGTGGTTTCGGTGTATTTTTGCAGAGCGTCTTTGCAATATTCCATCACATAAAATATACCCTTGGCGAGAAATGTTATTGGATGAGGAATATTTTTCTAATCTCTGTGATGGACGCAGTAAGATTGTTTTGCAAGATGCTGCACTTGGTGGAGGGAAGGGGTCGTTTATTGTCGATAGCTTTGAGTCATTTTGTTCTGCAATAAACACGATGCAAAATAGCAATGGTTTGGTTGGTGAAGTAGTCGTATCAGACTATATTGCTGATGGCCGTGATTGGTCGGTGCAGGGCGTTGTAACGCGCTACGGGGTCTTCATAGGGCCAGTGCAGCGGCAGATTATTGCAGACCCGAATTTATCAAATACAAGCATTCCTGGTACTGAGAAGTTTTGTGGTATTGAAATATTAGCAGATGATCAACACGCATGGCAGAGTAGTCAACTAACGAAAAATGCGCGCGTCATAGGCCAGGAATTATACGACAGAGGGTATCGTGGTATTTTTGGTGTTGATTCTTTGGTGACGGATGATGCAGTGTATACTATCGAAGTTAATGCACGCATTACGGGTGCAACACCGCTTCTTACAATGAGCTATAATGCAAAGAAGCATATCCCCTTCTATCTTCTTCATATCTTAGAACTAACGAATGCTGATTATACTATTGAAGACAGCTCATACAGTAATGACTATAATGATTGCGCGCTGATGGTTCTCCATCAACGAGACAGCGAGACAGGTGTTGCTGACAGCCCTCGGTCGGGATTATATAATGAAAAGATGCAAATCATAGGCGATATAATGTCATTCGATAGGTCTTCTTCTGCAAAACAGGTTTTTGTACAGGATTATACAAGGAGCGAGAGGTCTATTGAACCAGGGTCTCGATTAGCGTCTATATTTACTAATTTTCGTGTCATGGATGAGGAGGGTGTGCTTATGAGAGAATCAAGAAATATTATTGATATAATTGAAAATAGTTCGAAGTAAATAAATGTATCGCTATGAATATGGAGCAAGAAAGCAATAATAATATCAAAAAAGCAGACCTGTCACGGTATGGCATTACTTCTCGATTGCTAATGAAGGAGGCGCTCCGAAAAGGGTACCAGGTCACAACAGTTCCAGGTCGTTTAGCAGCATCACATGTGGTGCGCTGTGAAAAGGACGGCAAAGAGCTTTACTTTTATAATCTTAATACTGCACTAAACCCTTCATATGCAGTTCAGGTGAATGAGGATAAGATCTGGACGAATAACATATTACACCAATCGCATATACAAATACCAGATACATATCCATTAAAGATAAATAGACCCGAAGACGTGGTAATTGACGATACACTTCGAAAAATGTTAGAGTCCTATGAGCGTCTTGTTGTCAAATCTGCTACAGCAAACTACAGCAATAATGTTCTTGTTAACGCTGGTGATGAAGAAGGTTTGCTTCGTGCAATACACCATGTATATCAGAATAGTGGCGGACAACCTGATATAGTTGTTCAGCAAATGGTTTTTGGGCAAGAATATCGCTTCTTGGTGTTAAATAAAAAAGTCATTGCGGTGGCACACCGTAGATCACCATGTGTTGTTGGAGATGGAATATCAACAATACAAACCTTGATAAGTAAAAAAAATAATAATTATCCAAAGCACGACAACGGACACACTAGTTTAGTAGCAAAAATAGATATTGAAGATGTATTGAGACACAAAGGTGTTCACTTTTTGCAACAAGTTCCCAAGAAAGGTTATGTTGTTGAGGTTTTAGATACATTGAATCTGAGCAGGGGAGGTGAAGCAGTTGATGTCACGAGTTATGTGTCTGATGAGCTCAAAACTATAGCAATTCAAGCGGCATCAGCATGTTTTCTTGGTATTGCTGGTATTGATATTGTAACGGATAACATTAGTGGTGATGGAAATGATAGCTATGTCGTAGGAGTGAAGGAATCTCCAGGGATACGAATGCACCAATTTCCAACCGAAGGGAAACCTCGGAATGTTGCGCGAAAACTATTTCATGCTATTGAAAAAACGGCACATCCTATTGGCAAAAAGATAGTTATGATTGGCCGAGTTGAAAAGGTTGCTTTGCCTGATCTTGTTAATGAAAAATTTAAAGCTCGGATAGATACAGGGGCAACAGTCTCGTCTATATGGGCAAGCGATATTCGAGTTGATAAGACAGGTCTCTACTGCAAACTGTTTGGTGCAGGCTCTCCAATGTATACTGGTGAGGAGTTGCATTTTTCTGAGTATTCCATGCGTTCTGTCCGAAGCTCAAATGGTTATGAGGAATTACGGTATCAGGTCGTCATTAATGTGAGTTTGGCAGGAAGACGGGTGAAAGCAAAGGTTACACTAGCAGACAGATCAGGGCAGATCTACCCGATGCTAATCGGAAGAAATATCTTGCGTAACAAATTCATTGTGCATGTTGCAGAGGGTGATATTGATAAGAAAGCAGAAAGTAGTAATCGCCAAGAGCTGCGCCAAAATGGACTACAATAAGAGTTGTAGAGCATATAACAAGCAAAATTGATAAAGGTAAATAGTACGAGGTATAGAGTGAGAATCGCAATACTCAGCAATGGCAATGTAAACTACTCAACGCTTCGCCTCAAGGAAGAGGCGGAGAGGCGTGGACATAGTGTGAGAGTGATTAAATACCGCAAATGCTATGTGACGATTGATGAGAAGAACCCAACGGTGATGTATGATGGTGAAGCAATCGATCAGTATGATGCAATAATTCCGCGCATTGCAAGCTACATGACTCGCTACGGCACAGCAGTGGCACGCCAGTTAGAAATGGCGTATCCACGCACGCTTTTTGTTAATCGCTCGATTGCGATTACCCGGGCGCGCGATAAACTGCGTTCGACACAGCTGCTAGCCCGAGGTGGAGTAGCTATTCCCAAGACAGTGTTTAGCCGTAACTCAGCCGATATAGACGATCTCCTTAACGAACTTGGTGGTACGCCAGTCATCATCAAGCTCGCTCGTGGTACTCATGGCAATGGTGTGGTGCTAGCGGAGACGAAGAAGGCGGCAAAGTCAGTGCTCCAGGCGTTGTATCTCACCAACGAGGATGGGACAAACATCCTGTTGCAAGAATTTATTCGTGAGTCAGCTGGAGTAGACATCCGCGCCTTCGTGGTGGGGAGTCGTGTAGTGGCGAGTATGAAGCGCCAGAGCCTAGATGACGACTTTCGATCCAACCTCCATAAGGGAGGCGAAGGAACGCCGATTCGCTTGACGGATACCGAGCGTCGTATGTGTTTGCGGGCAGCTAAGGCGATGGGCTTGACGGTGGCGGGTGTTGACTTTATGCGCTCGAGTCGTGGGCCGTTGGTGCTTGAGGTCAATGCGAGCCCAGGCTTTGGGATAGAGAAAATTACGCGGCGCAATGTGGCCAAGCCTATCATCGAATACATCGAGCGCAATGCGAAGCGGCAGCACAAGAAGGACCGCGTTGGAGCATAAATACTCAAAAGCATTGTGGCGTCTCTCATAACGCTTATGTTAAATCGGTGTCATGGTATAATGATGGCATGATGTTGCTTGGATTGCTTGTTGGTACGGCTATGGTTTTGGCTGGTTTGGTGTATGTAGCGAAGCGGCATTTTGGGCTACCAGTAATGGGTCTGGCGGTTGGTATGGTAATGACACAGCTGTGGGCGGCAGATGTCGTGCCGTATGCTGCTGGGGTTGGCATAGGCATTGACCGATCTGCTTTGCTTGCGGTGGTGACGATTGTGCTGACAGTGTTACCAGCTGTGGTACTGGTGTGCTGTGGCTCAGTGGTGAGCCAGCGCTGGTGGCGTATTGGTGGCTCACTGATCTTTGGTGTTGTGGCAGTGTATGTGTTGTTTGGCGCGCTGAGTAGTCTCGTACCACCAGTTGATGAGACAAGCAAGACGGTTATGGCAGCGCTGGATGGGTCTCATGCAGCGGTTGTAACGATGGGGTTTGCATGTGCCCTTGTTGACACGCTCGTGGCTCGCACAAAGGGCGCAAAACCACACAAGAAAAAGTGAAAGTGATAGATATACTTCTTGCGCGTGTCACTTGATAAGTGTGGTTTTACAAGAATATATACGTTGATGTGCTTAGCAAAATGACCCTCATAATAGAGGGTCATTTTAGTGTTGTGATTCGCGTATAACTCTAGTGGGTATTACGCGGCGTTCGTTGCAACGTTTGTCACATCATCGAGTGCTTCAAGTGCGTCGATAATTTTGGTAAGCTTGCGGGCGGTCTCATCATCCTCGATAGCAACGGTGTTGTTGGGCACATACTGGAGCTCTGCATCTTCAACGGTCATGCCAGCTGCGAGCAAAGCTTCGCGAACTTTGGCGTGCTCCTTTTTGTCGGTGTAGACGGTGAGGCCGCCATCTTCTTCTGTTGCATCTTCAGCGCCAGCATCAAGCACAGTAAGGAGCGCTTCTTCACCACTGGCTGCTACGCGGATCACGCCCTTGCGCGCAAACTGAAACATCACACTGCCGCTGTCTGCCATGGTGCCACCATTCTTGGTGAGAGCAGTGCGAACCTCTGGGTAGGTGCGGTTTTTGTTATCGGTTGCTGTCTCGATAATGATGCCAACACCACCTGGGCCGTAGCCCTCATAGACCGCCTCTTCGAGTGCGGCAGCATTTTTATCATTGATGCGATCAATTGCTCGCTGGATGTTAGCGTTGGGCATATTGGCTGCCCGAGCCTTCTCGATGGCCAATGCGAGGCTTGAGTTGGTTGTTGGATCGGTGCCGCCACGGGCTGCAATGGCAATCATATTGCCAAGCTTGGTAAAGGCTGCGCCGCGCTTTGCATCAACCACGGCCTTTTGGCGATGGGTCGTGGCCCATTTACTGTGTCCAGACATAGGTTCTCCTTGATTGTTCTATCTTTCAACTCATTGTAGCATATTGGGCAGTTGTTATTCTACGAGCGAGGTATCGCGCAGCGAGTAGCCAGTTGCTCGCCAGAACCACCAGCAGAGGCTAATGAGCCCGCCATACCACAGCGCCACACCCCACCAGGGCAGTGTAAAATCGAGCTGTGCCCAGGGGAAGGCGGCGCATTGCTGGACAACCCACAGCATTGCGTCGAGTAGCCATTGTGCTGGCGCGCCAAATACTGCCGCTGCCGCTGGCCACACAAGTGCCCCAACCCCAGCAATGCACGTGAGAAGCATTGCTAACGGCACCCATGGCACAATGAGTAGATTGGCTGGCAGTGCCACGAGCGATAATTGCCCAAATGCTGCGAGGCTAATTGGTAGTGTAGCAAGCTGTGCAGAGACTGTCTCGCCCAAGACTTGGCGGCCGATTGATGGCTCTGCTGGGCCAAAGAAATAGCGCTGCAACAGCGGTGCAAGAATCATCACTCCAGCAAAGGACGCAAAACTTAATTGCCAGCCAATATCTCCCCAAACATAGCTTGGGTTCCATAGTACTGTAGCAGCACTTGCTACTGCCAGCAGCGTAACGGGGTGAAACGCACGACCATACGCCCAAGCCCAAATACTAAGCCCAGCCACAAGGCCAGCGCGCGTCATACTTGGGCTTAGGCCGGTGATGGCGACAAAGCCAAGGACGAGACTCACACTGGTAAGTACTGCGAGGTAGCGCGACACCTTGGCAAACAAGCGCCGGGCGAGACGGACGAGGATCGTGAGATTGTAACCACTAGCCACTACAATATGAGTGAGACCAGTAGTGCGCATTGCTTCTTGGATATCATGCGGCAGGGCGCGCTTTTGGCCAAGGACGTAGCCACTGCCAAGGCTAGCCGCTGGCTCGTGAATTGCATGACGAATATGCTCAGCAAACCAATCACGCACCTGCAGGGCAACATCGCCAGGTTGCGGCTGAACAATGCGTTCCACATGGGCACGCTGCATAACAGCAGCAAAGTTACCAAAGCCAGGTTTGAGCTTGCCCCGTGCAACCAGCCAGTCGCTGCGACGGACTGCAGGGTTGCCGTGCAGACTCACCCATACTGTACCAGGCAATGAGCGGCCATTCAGGCGAATAGCACCAAGCCTCACGACGAGCTGATTGCGTTGATTTGTATCAGGATCATCCTGCACCTGCCCGGTGATTGTCGCTACGTGCCCAAATAATGCCGCGTAAGAGCGCTGTTGCTGCTGATCACTTCCACCGCGCACTAGGCCAATCATAAGCCCAGCAATCAATATGATAATAAGGCACCACTGCCGGCTTTGGCGCAGTGCATAGGCAATCCCGCCACCGGCTACGACAAGCCACCACCACGCAGCGTACGGCCACCACTGGGCGAGTGCTACTCCACCAACGATGCCACCGCAGCACAGTGTGAGCTGCCACGTTGGGTGAATTTGCCGTTGCCACCACGTCATTGGTTATCATTAAACTATTGTGTCGCTGGTGTGTCAATTTATTACATCCAAATCGCGGCTTTTCTGTCAATTTTATGCTGTTTGCTCTGCTTTCTGTAGGGTTTATCAGGGAGGCTAGAATTTTTATGTAATTTGTTTTCTTAAGGTGAAATTATTGAATCTTTTGCGGTTAGCAAGAGATTTTTATACATTTACCAGGTGAGGTAGTAAGGGAGAGTCTCCTACAGAGGAGAAGGGTGAATTTTGCTATAGATAGTAGAATTTTGGAAGAGTGATGATGAATCCAGCGTTTACTCCGCTTGACAGTCTACCGCGACCAGTGCTATACTCGCAGAGTCTACGGGCCCATAGCTCAGCAGGTTAGAGCACCTGCCTTTTAAGCAGGGTGTCGTGAGTTCGAGCCTCACTGGGCCCTCCATTGACCAATTAGCAGGCGAGATAGCCTGTTTTTTGTTGTATCTGTTGAAAGCTTGAAGATCCGCATTATAAAATCTTAATTCCTATTTCTCGCTATTATTGTGCGGTAGAGAACAAAATCCGACCACCGTATTAGTTTGCGTGATCAACAAAATAATGTGCTTGTGCTTGACCAAGAGGGTTGCTTTGCGCATAATCGTGGCGAGGAGGAAAAACAAAATGCAAACTATGCGGAATTATGCCCGGCGAATTATTGCATATGGGCTTGCCGTAACCATGATGATACCAGGAATAGCCGGAGCTTCTGCGCTTGGTGCTGATTCTTCCACTGCTTATTTTGCCACCCCAGTCGCCGCCATCGGCGATTTTTTATTTGAAGGGGTAGTGGCGCGTGATGATACTGCTAGCAGCAAGTTTCCAGCAGCACAGCCTGTAGTGCACCTTGCTGCTCATACTGAACACGATGCATTGATGATTGGAGCACTCCACACAACAGACCGGCGCACGGTGAGTGCAGTCGAGCTGCATAATACTGCGCGTCAGTTTGTACCGCTTAGTGATGTCGTGCTTGTTGTCAGTGTTAGCACGAACCACACCGACTACACGTGCCGCGTCAATCTACAAGGATATGCACCACCCCAGTCGTCGGTGCGCTACTATCATCCAGCAGTGGCCCCGGCAGATGGCGCACAGCTCCAGGGTTGCCCAAGTGTACCAAATGATGAGCAAATCACACGGTATGATGTAGCGCTGGAGCGATCAGGCACGACCATTGACAAAGCAAGTGCAGCTGTAGACGAGCTTGCAGATGCACTCGTCTGGGAGCGTGCACGCTGGACGGCAGCGGCGCGGACTGGGATATTTGCCAAGGACTTTCGAGCACGAGCTGGCGAAGCTGAGGTAACTGCGCCGTACGAAACGCCAGGCGAGCCATCATTGCAAATTCTTGAGGTCTTGCCTCATCCACACACCTGCGATGCAGCACCAGACAATTGCCAGAAATACGTCAAGATCAAAAATACCGGTGATCAACCAATCGACCTTGCTGCCTATCGTTTGCGTAGTGGTACACCTGGCAGCAATAGTACTGTGCGAAATACCTCGTCTCTTGCGGGGACTATTGCACCAGGCCAGGTGCTGACGATTCGTGCCCAGGCAAATGGTGCGGAGCTTGCGGTGCTGCGCAGTGGTACACTGTGGTTTGAGGATCAGCATGGCCTAGTGAGCTTTTCGCCGCACATTGATACATATAGCGGTGCAGGGCAGGCTGCGCACCAGGGCAAGTCTTGGGCATATAATTCGCAAACTGGCACATGGCAATGGACAACGCCAAGCCCCGACCAAGCCGATAATATCATCACTGATGCACTAGCCTCACCCCATCAGCCATCGGGCAAACCATGCCCCGCTGGCCAAGAACGCAACCCAGCAACAAATCGTTGTCGGAAAATCAACAGTGGTGAGAAACAGTCAAAACAAACAGCCGGCAATGCAAAGGTAGCGCGTAGCACTTCTCATACTCAAAAGCTAACTATCTGCAAACCTGGCCAAGAGCGTAACCCCGCAACGGGCCGTTGCCGTGCAGTATCTGCCACTGGCCAGCAATTGGCCGTGTGCAAGGCGGGGCAGTATCGCAACCCTGCCACAGGGCGCTGCCGAGCGCTCGCTGGCGGTAAGGCACCAGCTGCTATATGTAAAGCAGGGTACTATCGCAACCCAGCGACTGGCCGCTGCAAAAAGCTTGGCGCAGCAAATAGTCGCCAGTTGACGCCCTGCAAGCCAGGCTGGGAGCGCAATCCATCGACCAATCGCTGCCGCAAATCGACGAGCAGGAATAGTAAAGCACCAGCCGCAGGCTACGCTGTTGAGCCGGGGAGTAATAATGGACAGACAGAGATCGTCTGGTGGATGATTGGTGGGGTAGCTATCGTGGCGGTGGGCTATGCTGGCTGGGAGTGGCGTAGTGAGATTGGCCAGTGGCTGCGCCGGATGGTGTGCAAAGGTTAGAGTCTCATTAGCTATACCATAGCGGTATATAGCATAAGCCCTCAGATTCAGCTATACTAGCACCATGCGAATCATTGGTATAGATCCGGGCACTGGCATCCTTGGCTTTGGCGTCATTGACGCTCATGGTGGCGCAACGCGACTTGTCACGGCCGGTGTCATTACAACGCCAGCGCATACGCCAATACCAGAGCGCCTTGGTGAGATATTCGATGGTCTTACGAGTATTATTGCAGAGACACAGCCCACAATGATGGCGATCGAGAAGCTCTTCTTTGCCCGCAATATAACTACCGCTATGAGCGTAGCCGAAGCACGTGGCGTAGCGCTACTGACTGGCCAGCGGGCAGGACTGCAGATTGAGGAATATACACCACTCCAGATCAAGCAGACAATCACTGGCTACGGCAAAGCAGATAAAAAGCAAGTGCAAGAGATGGTGCGGCTCCAACTAGGCCTTCAGACGGTACCCAAGCCAGACGACTGTGCAGACGCCCTTGCGGCAGCGATTATGGCAGCGTTTATGACGCGGCAGAGCTAGTGAGCTGCTGCTGGACGCAGCTACACTGACAAAGTCAGAAACCAGATTGTAAAAAGGCTTACGCTTGTACTCTATCAGACATGAGAAAGAGAAAAGCGCTAAGATTGGTGTTTTCAGCACATTGCACCAGAACGATGGTATAATTAAACTATGCAACTACCGCGAGGAAGACAACAACCAGCCCGAATGGGCAGATATGCCAACTTTGGAGAGGTTCGCCAGTCGAAGCCACCGCGCCGAAGACGCGAGCATAAGCATTTCTTGTGGTTTTGGAATATGAGCAAAAAGAAGAAGGCGATGGTGATCCTGACGCCGTTTTTGCTCTTCTTGCTGATTGTGCCAATCTTGACATACCTATATTATGCACGTGATATCTCCGATCAAGAGCGGCTGATGAACCGCAACAACACTGGTATTGTCCTCAATGATGTCAACAACAAGCCACTCTATAGTGTGGGGCGAGCCCAGCACCGCAATATGGTGAAGCTGGCTGACATCTCAGACAGTATGAAAAATGCGCTACTGGCTAGTGAGGATAAAGACTTCTATAAACACCCTGGGTTTAGTCTAATCGGTATCTTCCGGGCAGCCTTCCAGCGCCATGGTGGTGGCTCGACCATTACGCAGCAGCTCGCCAAGAACACCGTCCTCACAAGCGAGCAGACCTTTATGCGCAAATACCAGGAGCTGTTTGTGGCGCTCGCGATTGAGCAGAATTATACCAAGGACCAAATCCTCGAGATGTATCTCAACTCTGTGTATTATGGCGAAGACTCATTCGGCATCGAGGAGGCAGCCAAGATTTACTTTGGTAAAGCACCAAAGGACCTTACGTTGGCTGAGAGCGCTATGCTTGTTGGTGTGCTGCCAGCCCCAACTGCCTACTCGCCAATTAGTGGTAGTCCAGAAAAGGCCAAGCAGCGTCAAAAGACAGTGCTTGGCCGCATGGTTGACGTGGGTGCCATTACTAATGAGCAAAAAGATGCAGCATATGCGCAGCAGCTCTCGTATGCATCGACAGCAAATACCGTTAAGTCGATTGCGCCACACTTTGCGCAGATGGTTATAAACCAACTCAAACAGAAACTATACAGTGCGGACGATAAAAATGCGTATGGTAAGTTAATGCGCTCAGGTTACCAGGTGAAGACAACGCTCAATATGGATACGCAGCAGATGCTGATCGATAACGTCTCCAAGCAGATTCCATACCTCAACAACCGTGGTGGGACGAATGCGAGCGGTGTTGTGATAGACGTCAAGACAGGTCGGGTGCGCGCACTAGTGGGCAGTGCCGACTACAACAACCCACAGTGGGGTAATGTCAATATGGCAACAACGCCGCGCCAGCCAGGCAGTAGCTTCAAGCCGATCTACTATGCCGGGGCGCTGGCCGAGGGAGTTATTACACCAGCGACAATTTTCCAAGATAAGCCAACGGACTTTGGCGGTGGTTACCAGCCGCTCAACGCTGACAAACGTTGGCACGGGAGTGTGACGACACGTCGAGCAATTAGCTGGTCGCTCAATATCCCGAGCGTGGAGATCATGAAGAAGTTTGGTATTAGTAAGTCGGTTCAAACGGCTAACAATCTTGGTATCTCGTCGATTACTCAAGCAACAGGTGAGAAGAATGGTTTATCTCTCGCACTTGGCTCCGGTGAGGCATCACTAACACAAATGACTAATGCCTACGCAGCATTTGGCAACCAAGGGCAGCAATTTGAACTGGGGCTCATCGAGCAGGTTAATGACAAATACAACAAGAAAGTTAGTTGGCCCAACGCAACGAGCAAGCGGGCAATTAGCGAGGGCGGTGCCTACTTGATCTCAAATATTTTGTCGGATAATGCGGCACGAGCTAGTGTGTTTGGCTCAACTCTCACAGTGCCTGGCCATACCGCGGCCGTCAAGACAGGGACGACGAATGATAATAAAGATGCGTGGACGATTGGCTATAACCCAGAGTATGCCGTTGGCGTTTGGGTTGGCAACAATGATAATACACCAATGAAAAATGGTGGCTCAGACATGGCAGGGCCAATCTGGCGCAACACAATGACGAAACTCTTGGCGGGTCAGTCGAACACCCAATTCCCTGTGCCAAGTGGTGTCGTGCAGCGCTCGGTTTGTACGAGCGACGGTGGCCTGGCTACTACTGAGAATGCCAAGGGGACATACAAAGAATACTTCCTAACTGGGGCATTGCCAACTAAGCAGTGTAATGTTGTGCGCACCAAGATCGAGGTCTGTAATCTCAGTGATAAAAAGATGGAGTCTATCTACGAAGATGACTTCGACAGCACGAAGTACTCGAAGAACAGCTCAGACTGCTCCACGACCAAGCAACAAATCCGCGTCTGTGACGTTGAACGAAAGCGCATCATTGCTATCGATGAGAAGGACTTTGATAGCAGCCGGTACTCAAAGAACATTGCGAGTTGTCGATCAAGCAGCAGTGGAAGCTCTGGTAACACAAGCGACGACAGCGATAATAGCTCAACTATCAACGGTAATACTCGCCGCCGCAATAATACCGGCAACAGTGGTAACACTGGTGGTACGAGTGGTGATAATTCTGGTACTGGTGGTACGAGCGACGATGATAGTTCTGGGCAGAATAATCAGAACAATACTGGTGGCAATAACAATAACTTCTTCAGGACTAACTTTTAGTACTTCGAGGAGGCGCGGATGATTGCTCATATTGCTGGCCAAGTTGATGAGAAGTTTGCAGGTAGTGTCATCATTGATGTGCAGGGGGTTGGCTACGAGATAGCGGTCGCAGCGCATGATTATGATGCGATGCAGCTTGGTGAGACAGTTAAACTCTATACATACCACCATATCCGAGAGCAAGCTCAGGAGCTGTTTGGATTTTCATCTCGGGCAGCCAAGAAACTGTTTGAGTTGCTCATCACAGTGCAAGGCGTAGGTCCCAAGGCGGCACTGGCCATCCTCAGCCTTGGTGAGGCTGAGCAGGTGCGTAATGCCCTAGCCAATGCCGATGCGGCCTTTATCCAAAAAGCCAGTGGAGTGGGCAAAAAGACTGCTGAGCGTGTGGTGGTAGACCTGCGAGATAAGGTGGGCGTGCCAACGTACTATGCTGCTCACGACGCGCCTGTGCAGGCAGAGCTTGATACAAACGACGAAGCGCTCGAAGCGTTGGTTGCGCTGGGCTATACGTTGGCAGATGCCACCAAAGCACTTGCTCATGTCGATACGAGTTTACCCACAGCGCAGCGAGTGACAATGGCTTTGAAGCAGTAACAATATAAAGAGAGGAGACGGGATGGCAAAAATATTTGTATCAGGACAGATTGGTGATATTCCTGTAGTGCAGCAAGTGCAGGCAGCGTTGGTGGCGGCTGGGCATAAGATTACTCATGATTGGACGCGCAACGAAGGTGGCAGTAAGATGTTGGTTGGTCAGCAGACGAAGTTCGATCAAGCGGCAGAGTCAGCACGCCGTGCCACAAATGACATGAATGGTGTAACCCAGAGCGACGTCTACATTATCTGCACCGATAATGAAAAAGCAGGTAAGGGCATGTATGTTGAGCTGGGTGGAGCGCTTGCGCTCAATACCACCACTGGTTCACCACGAATTTATCTATTGGGTCAACGCAAGCATGCAACAATCTTTTATTTTCATCCCTCGATTCGCTTGTGTAACTCGGTAGATGAAATTATTACTGACCTTGATCATTGATTAGGAATAATGCAAAAATATGAGATACTAGCACATAGTGTGAAAAATCCTGAGCAGAAAAAATCGGAGAAGCCTGATACGCATCATGTATCTCGCCTAAGAGAAGTGGCGAGTGTGGGGCTAACAGCCCTGCGCTATGGTGGCGTAGAATATATTGCACGGCAGGCCCGTGATGGTAAGCCGATTGGCCTTGCGCTTGCAGCTTTTATGGCAGCTGATGTTGCTGATGGACAAGTTCTTGACGATACGCCACTGCGCCGTGTGACTGACGGCATGGTGGATACAGCCGCTGTAGTACGCGTGATGTATGAGCTAGGCAAGCGCTATCCTGAGGCGCGAGCAGGAATTGCCGCCGTTGCCCTTGGGCAGGCAGCAACTGGCGCAGCCAATGCCTACCACCTGGCAAAAACTGGTGAGGTGACCAAGGGTGGGCGCTACAAACGAGCTGCTAATATCGCTACGGCGACGCTTGCCATTGTAGCGGCACGTGGTAATCCAGGGCGGACGCGCCTCGCAGGCTGTATAGCGGCTGACGTTGTTGCAGCCACAACAGTGCCGCACCTGCGTGGAATTGGCAAGCCGACTGGTGAGCAAGTTCGTCGGTTATAATACGCATAGCTGAGGTGTGTAGGCACCTCTGTTGACAACTGATAGATTTATCCATATAATAAGACATCTATGTTTGATAAATTTCCTCATTCCTCTAACTCTCAGGTTGATAGTGCACCTGAATCGATTAGCCAGTCAAAGGAGCATTATACAAAAGCCTTTGAAGGGTCGGTAGTTCGAGCTAGTAAGCGCTATCCTGAGCTACCTTACCACCACCCTGGGCACATGAAAGATGTGATGGAGGCAGTTGGCGAGCTTGTAGAGCTTTTGCCTGATGATAGCTATCCGCGTGTGATCACTCCATGGCAAAAAGACCTCCTTGCCTTAGCGGCGGCCTGGCATGATGCTGGTTTTGACGATGATGAGGCTCAAGCATATCCGACGAAGGAAGAGTATGCAGTAGCACTCATGAAGGAAGATATCAAAAGCAATAAGATTGATCTGACTAATCACGATATTGCTTTCCTCGATCGGGCTATTAGGGGCACAATTATGGTACCCGCACTCAAGCAACGTGATACACCCGAGGCGAAGCTGCTCCATCACGCTGATATGGCCTATATGACAGCTGATTGGGAAACATTCTGGCGCGGTGCTGAGGCATTTCACGATGAGGAGCACCCGGACATGTCCTGGGAGAAATTCCAGCAGTTTGAGGAAGATTTCTTGCCAAAATATAAGGAGTCATTGAGGGATGACTTTCAATCACTTGGCATTGCTGAGGATGAAATCAAAAAACGATTGGATACTCTTAAATCTCATCGTAAGCGCATTATGGAAATGAGCAACCCATGGCTTAAGCGACAGAATAATCAGTAATGACAAGCAGCATCTTCTCCTCTACAATAGAGCAAGAGAAGGAGGTGATAAAAATGAAAAACTGTGACATTTGCCCATTTGTGGCAGAGCAAACAATTGATGACCCGGCGGTGGTCATGCAAACTGATCGATGGAATGTGGTGCTCGATCGTAATCAGCTGTATCTTGGCAAAGGGTTTGTGACGCTGCGTGAACATAAATCGTCGCTTGGTGAGCTCGATGAGACTGACTGGCGCGAACTCCACGAGGTGATCCGCAGCATGGAGCACGCAATTACCCAGGCATTTGGTGCAGACGTGTGCAACTGGGAATGCCTGATGAACAATGCCGTCAAGGCGGGGCAGTCGACCCATGTGCACTGGCACCTCTACCCACGCTATCTTAACGGTGTACATTTTGCGGGAGAGGAATTTCCTGATCTAAAGTGGCCACGACATCTAGAGAGTGGTGAGCACCGCGTGAGTGAGGAGCTATTTGGTAAGATTGTCCTTGCAGTGCAAGAGAACTTACCCTAAGCAAGGAGCCACGCTGCTGCAAGGTATATAGTAGCTAATATAGCTGGTGCAATTACCATACCCCACTCTTGCTTTTTGAGCCCAATAACAACATCGCCAATTTGCGCTAAGCTTGCTGCAGCAAAGACAAGCTGCAGCGCAGAACCATGAAACACAAATGGAGCAACTACCGTAAGTAATCCCAGTGGCAGTGCTCGAGAAGCGTACATTGCCGCGTAGAATAGCTCGCCATGAGTGATGGTAGTCGAGCGGCTCATCATACCAGGCTTGATGAGTGCAATAAGTGCAGCGATGATCGTTGCTATGGATGATAGGGTGGTGATGACAAGTATGACGGTATGCATGAATATAGTAAACCATATGATGAGGTTGCTGTGCAATCTATCCCCATCACCAATGCTATAATAAACCTATGGCGATAGAACGAATTGTTGATACCAGTAGCCACACGGATGATAGCGAGGAGCAGCGCATTGAGGTGACGTTGCGACCACAGCGCTTTGCGGAGTATGTGGGGCAGGAGCGGCTGAAGAAGAATTTGCAGTTGGCAATTGCGGCGGCTAAGAAGCGTGGTGAACCAATCGACCATGTTTTGCTCTATGGCCCACCTGGCCTTGGCAAGACGACGATGGCGGCGGTGATTGCCAACGAGATGGGGGCTGGCTTGCGGGTCACCAGTGGCCCGGCGATCGAGAAAGCGGGCGATTTAGCATCAATCTTGACCAATCTTAACGATGGTGATGTGTTGTTTATCGACGAGATCCACCGCTTGGGGCGAGCTGTGGAAGAGATCTTATACTCGGCGATGGAGGATTTTAAGCTCGATATTGTCATCGGCAAAGGACCGGCGGCCCGCAGTGTCCGGCTCGATCTACCGCGCTTTACAGTGATTGGCGCGACGACACGGACGGGGAGCCTTGCAGCACCACTGCGCGACCGGTTTGGGCATATCTATCGTTTGGAGTTTTACACTCCAGAGGAGATTGCGCAGATTATCACGCGGGCAGCGACTATTCTCGAGACGCGCATCAAGCCAGAGGCGTCGCAATTACTCTCCACGAGGGCACGCCTCACACCACGGATTGCTAACCGCTTGCTTAAGCGGGTGCGCGACTATGCGGACGTGAATGGTGATGGTATTATTGATGTAACAACGACAACGCAGGCGCTGACTCTGCTGGAAGTCGACGAGCTTGGTCTTGACCCAGCCGATCGTAACCTGCTACTCTCGATGCTTGATACCTATGGCGATAGCCCGGTTGGCCTGACGACAATTGCTGCTCTGACAGGTGATGAGACAACGACGATCGAAGACTTCTATGAGCCATATCTCCTGCAAATTGGTTTTATAGAGCGGACACCGCGAGGCCGGCGGGTGACACCACGAGCACGACAGCATCTTGGCCGCGCAATGGAGTAAGAGGCATGAGGTGATGAGTCCAAGATATGCTACAATATACCCATGAATTCACAACGATTGCAACGCAATGATCCACCACGGCCCGTCGCCTATGATGTCGATGGTAACCCACTCTATGCCGAGCCACCCACGGCACCACGCGCGAGCAGTACACTCTATGATGTGAGCGGCAAAGAAGGTGCTCCTCACTACCATGCGCCGCGCCCAGAAGCGAACCTGCCACGGATGTCATCAGAAGTGCGCCGCCGCCATGATGAATCAGTCATGGCCTTCCCGAATCTCAACCTGAGTGAGCAAGAATACATCATTAGTGTGGTGCGTCGCCACCCGATTGGTATGCTACCAGCGATTGTTATGTCGACCTTGATGACGAGTATTGTCTTGGCATTGATGTTTAATTACGACTATATTTTTGACCTCCTCCACCTGCCAGCTTCTGCCTCTGGGTCATTTATGTTGCTATGTATGGCGCTCATCTTGGCCTTTGTTCTTGGTGGCTATGTATCGGTTTGGGTTTATACGCGCAATATGTTTTATCTAACGAACGAGAGTGTTATCCAGGAGATCCAGACGAGTATTTTTTCACACACCGAGCAAACGGTCAGCCTAATGAATATCGAAGATGCCAGCTACAACCAACGCGGTGTCCTCCAAGCGATGTTTAATTATGGCTCCATCCGCCTCAGTACGGAGGGTGACGAGACGACTTATCGCTTCTCATTCGTAGCCAACCCCAAGCAAGAAATTGCGACGCTTAATAACGCAGTAGAGGATTTCAAGAACGGCCGACCAGTGGCAAATGACTAATGTGAGCAGCGTTGATGACAAAAAACACCGAGCAGACAAAGCTTGGTGTTTTTGCACATCTATACAATAGAGACTTAGGTATTATTGCGGTTGGTCTTGGTGTAGTCTGCCTCACGCTCTAAGTTGGCAGTGAGTTTGTAGCCTTTACACTGGTTGTCGGTGGTGCAGTCGGTGCCACTGTAGTGGTAGCTAGATTGGGCGCTGCCAAGCTTGTGGCCGTTTGGATCGGTAAAGAGCGATGGGTCAACCGAGCGCAGTGTCTTGCTATCGATTGTGTTAGGGTAGTGGTTATTTTTCTCAAAATACACTTCTTCCAGGCTATAGTACATCGCGTTAATGGCGGTTTTGCGCTGGTTGTCACGCTGCGTCGCTTCGGTCGCGATTTTCTCGCTGAAAAAGAGCCAGCTGCCCGTTGCAAGGAGAGCGATCACAACGATGAGCTCAATAACGGTAAATCCTTTACGTGCCTTCATGGTGTTATTATAGCATGTCTACCACGAAAATTTCTTTAGAAGATTGTTGCTGTTTCGTACTCCACATTGATAGAGCAGTGGAAGCTGGAGGCTAATAAAAATAAATAAATCGGTGATGTTGAGTCTTTGTAAGTACAAACCAATCTCCACGCGGACAACGGCAAGAGATTCTGGTATAATAAATTCTTGAAGGAGAGGGGACGTATGACCAAACAATCGAATACGACACAAACCACAGACGACGGCAAGCTCAAAGCGCTTGGCCTCGCAATGGATCAGATTACAAAACAATTTGGCGACGGTGCCATTATGAAGCTTGGTGAATTCCATCAGGCAGATGTAGCGGTGATTCCGTCTGGCTCGCTGAGCCTCGATCTTGCACTGGGCGGTGGCTATCCTAAGGGGCGCATTATCGAGATTTATGGGCCAGAGAGTAGCGGTAAGACGACGCTGACGCTGCACGCTATTGCTGAGATTCAGAAGCAGGGTGGCACAGCGGCCTTTGTTGACGCTGAGCATGCGCTCGACCCGAGCTATGCCAAGAAGCTTGGCGTCGATACAGACAACCTTTTGGTGTCGCAGCCAGACAATGGTGAGCAAGCGTTGGAGATTACGGAGACGCTGGTGCGGTCAAACGCCGTTGATCTCATCGTGGTGGACTCGGTGGCAGCGTTGACGCCGCAAGCAGAAATTGACGGCGACATGGGTGATTCGCATATGGGTCTCCAGGCTCGCTTGATGAGCCAAGCACTGCGCAAGCTAACAGGGATTATCAACAAGAGCAAAGCAACTGTTATTTTCATCAACCAGATCCGCATGAAGATTGGCGTGATGTTTGGCAATCCTGAGACCACGACGGGTGGTAACGCGTTGAAGTTTTACGCCTCGCAGCGGGTGGATATCCGCCGGATTGGGCAGATCAAAGTGGGTGATGACATTCGCGGTAACCGCACGAAGGTAAAGGTGGTAAAAAACAAGATTGCGCCACCTTTCCGCGTTGCTGAGTTCGACATCATGTATAACGAAGGCATTTCCAAGACAGGGGATATCCTCGACCTAGCGGTGCAGCATGGCATTGTTGATAAGTCTGGTGCTTTCTTCAAATACGGTGGCGAGACAATTGGTCAAGGCCGCGACAAGACCAAAGAGTATCTCAAAGAGCATGCCGATACCTTGGCTGAAATTGATAGTAAAGTTCGTGAGGCAGTGAAGGCGGCGGAAGAATAGTTGATGGATGACGAGAGACGAGCACAGGAATTTACAGATAAATATCTGCAATCATGGGTAGAGCCTGACCAAGTCACCCGACATGAATACATTCGCAAAATCTGGGCACCCGATGGCCAATTATGTGTGTCTGATCCTGCTCAGACGATTGAAGGTGTAGCAGCCATTATTGCTCATGTCGATCAGCTATACGGGGCCTTGAGTCAATTAAGATTTGTCTACGATCAGCGCATTGTCTGTGGTGACGCGCTATTGCTACGTTGGTCAATTTTTGATCAATCTGGCCAGCAGCGTATCAAACGTGGCGTTAACATTGTTTGGCGTGATGAGTTGGGCCGTGCTCAGCGAGTATATATGTTTATGAACGTTGAATAGAAACGAAGAAACAACTGTTAGGTTCATAGACACAACCCAACCTACTTAATGGAAGAACTAGGACGAATATCGCGCGAGTCATAAAATAGGGGTAGAGACCAAAGACCAAGGCAACGAGTCCAGAGTCGACACCAGAGGAGTAAAAATAAAGCATGGATATCGAAAACCACTACAGAAACGACACTCCGTTTACCCGGGCAATCATCCTCCATGGGCGGCGAAGCTTTGACAAATATCACAACCCTACGGTTGATAGTACAAGCAACTCACATTGGCTGCCTTGGCTTCAGCAACAACTCTTGATACGTGGGATACTGACGCAAACACCCGAGATGCCTCGCCCATACGAGCCACGCTATGAGGTGTGGCGCCAAGAATTTACCCATCTGCCAGTGGATGAGCGTACGCTGCTAGTAGGCCATAGCTGTGGTGGAGGTTTTTTGCTTCGCTGGCTGAGTGAGGGAAATTACCGTGTTGGCCGGGTCGTACTGGTGGCACCGTGGCTGGATGTTGAGGGAGAGGCAGGAGATTTCTTTCGCTTTGCACTCGACCGCGAGATTGACCGCAAAGCAGTGCACGGCATTGATGTGCTCTACTCTACTAATGACTACCCACATCTACAAAGCTCCACGGCAAAGCTCCGCCGTGAGCTACCCCAGCTACGCTACCATCGATTTGTCAACCATGGTCATTTTACCTTCAGCACGATGCGGACGCGAGCGTTTCCAGAGCTGGTAGAGATTTGTTTAAGAGAGGAGAAGAAATGACTGAGAATGATAACTTGAAAGACGAAAGTAGGGTGCTAGATGCGCTTCCCACGACGCAGATTGATATAACGCGTGTAGCGAATCTGCGTGAGATACTCAAAGAGTACGGACACAAGACGACAGAAATATGTAGCATACAGCTTGGTTATGATAATCATCTCTATGTTTTGCTCTCGAGTAATATTCCAATAAGAGATGGGTGGGCTTGTTTTACAGAAATCAAGGTAGACAGTGTCTTTTCGGTTCTTGAATTTGTCATTGATTGGGAGGAAGAGGCAGTTCAACAGGTAACACACCTTGACCTTGGCCAGCATTTTATTAATTTTTGCTACATTCAACCAATTGGCGACAAGCTGCTGCTGGTCTGTCCACGGATGGACTACGAGGAGCCGTCTATGAGTAATAACGCAGAGATTGTTGATAGAACTGGCAAGGGGATCATGCTGGGGTGCTTGGGTGATGCGGTTGGCAGGGTGATTGTCACAGAGAATAGCGACATCATCACCAGTTATTTTGATGAAGGTGTATATGCGTGGTATAACCCAATTAGTGGCCTTGGAGTGAGAGCGTGGGATGATAAACTGCGAGAGAACTCTGATAAGACTCCAGCGTTCACGCGAGATGACGTCATTTGTATGTTCTTTGATGAGTGCAAGAATTTTTGGTACAAAGATATATCTGATTTTAAGCTAAGAAAGGTTAGTCCAGCGGGTGTATACACAGTATACGAACCAATTAATAGTATGAGAGCTTTTCTTGCCTACGATAATGCTAATAAACTGCTTGCTAATGGAGGGTATGACCAAGAGAATACGTTTTATGTTGTTGATGTATCCCCCGCTCGAGATGAGCAGACACGCCGGCCAACTGTTATGATTGGGGATATGGTACCAGTAGAGAAAATAGAGTTTGTTTCTGATGGCGAGAGGGTTGAGGACATAAATAGCGATCAATCAGCTTTTCGTACCAATAAAGCCGTCTTCATCGATAAAGCATATAACATCTATCTCAAAGCATTTCAGTAGTGGGGGTGGCACAGCTCATTTCTAGAGAGAAAGCTGGGTGGCATGACTAGATAAATTTGCATATAATACATACATGCCGACAGAAAAAACCTACACCATCACTGCGCTTACTGCGCAGGTGCGGAATGCTGATCGGGTGAATGTATTCATCGATGGCACGTATGATTTTAGCCTTGATGTGGCGCAGGTAGTGGATTGTGGTGTGAAGGTGGGGCGGGTACTGACTGAAGCCGAGCTGGCTGAACTGCACCGCGAGGGGGAGTTTGGTAAGCTCTACGCGCGGGCGCTCGAATACACCCTGATGCGGCCGCACAGTGCCCGCGAAATCCGCGACTATCTCCAGCGCAAAACACTGCCACGCAAATATAAACAACGCAAAACTGGCACGCTGGTTGAGAAGCCTGGTGCTTCCCTAGCGGTTGTGCAACGGGTGTTTGCGCGCCTTGAGCAGCGTGGTCATATCGATGATGAGGCATTTGCCCAGTGGTGGGTGGAGAATCGCCACCAGAGTAAGGGTGTGTCGCGCCGCAAGCTGGAGGCAGAGCTACGTGCTAAGGGCGTTGCACCGGAGGTGATACACCAAGCATTAGCGCAGTCGAGGCGGACTGATGAAGACGAGCTAGCTAAGGTGATTGCCAAAAAACGCCCCCGCTACCCAGACGAGCAAAAGCTTATCGCGTATCTTTTGCGCCAGGGCTTTGTCTATGATGATATCCGAGCCGCGTTGACGAGTGATGAGTACTGATCTGTGTTAGCGACGCTCGTCGCTCTTGATTGACTCTCGGGCTTGCGATGGCTTACGGAAGGGGTTGACGTATTCGCCACTACTCATTGAGCCTTGGTTGGGTGGCCTTTTGGCTCGGTTTTTGGTCTCAGCCTGCGACTGGACGATAATAGCATCGTTATTGATCTCGATAATTTGTGACCGATGGATAACTAGCTCAGCATCATTGAGGCGGTGGAGCCACGAGCGCCGGACGATGAGCTGCTGGATGACAAAATTACCCGTCTCGATCGTATAGTCGCTAATCTTGCCCAGGCGCCGCCCGCGCTTGTCTTGGACAGGCATGCCCAAAAGGTGAAACTTGAGCTCGTAGAGGCGCTGGATCTTGATGACGTCGATGGGAGTGATGAGCTCGTCGACGGAGTCGATGATCATGCCGAGTTCACTCATCTCACGCACATCAGCGAGGCGGAGCAGCATGGTTGTGTCGTTAGCAAACGAGCCATCTACGGTGTAGGCAACGATGGTTAAGGTTGCTGGATCGATAAGCGGCTGGGCTAGGCTGCCAACTTTACCGCCCATTTGTAAGCTCATCACAGGATAGTTGGCGAGTGCAGATCCGAGCAGTATCATATGTGTAGTATAGCATTGCGCCGCAAAAAGCTCCACTGCAGCTGTAAAAAATGCTACTCAATAAATGGGTTACGCGAGCTAATCGGTAGTTGGCTGGCGCTTTGGTCGGATTCGCTGGCGGTTTTGAGTTGCTCGATTTTTTTGATGGTGGTTTGGTCGATGCCATTGGTAGGCTGGGGTGGCGCAGCCTCTGACGCCTTGGAGATGGTGGTGTTGAGCAAGAAGGTAGTAACCGCTAGGCCGCCAAAGGCGATAATGACGAAGAGAATAATGTGGTAGCGGTGGAGAAATTTGCTACTGGCGCGCCCAAGCGCGGCGAGTGAGAGATCGCTGTTCATGATCGGAGATATACCTCGATGGTTAATGTGTTGCTGGTAATACTATCAGGTGACTGGCCCTGAGCGGTGCTGCGCGAGAGGTCAACATTGGCTATGCGCATCTTTGTCAGGCTTTGCTCGACGAGATACATGAAGGTGAGAAGTTTGCGATACTCGACGGGATTCTTGACGGTGACAGAGGCGGTGGTGGCTTTGAGCCCGGCAATAGCGGGCAGGGATGTGCCCGTCTTGTTACTACTGCTTGATGAACTACTTGACGAACTGCCCTTGGCATTGTCATCAGCAAAGGTGATGTCTGAAATAGTAATGCCAGCTTTGCGGGCAAAGTCATTGAGGTCGTTGATGATCTGATCTTGATATTGGTAGCTTTTGCTCTCGGCAGCGATCTTGGAGGCGCGCTCGACGGCATGATGCTGCGTTTTGAGCATCTTTTCGGTCTGGGAGAGCTCTTGCAGCTCAGACTCACTGGCGGCAGCTTGCGAGGCAACAGTGCTAGCATCGGCCGCAAAGCCATCAAGCCAGTTATAGGCCAGCGCAAAACCACCAGCCCCAATTGCAGTAATGGCTACCAGCGACACGGCGAGGATAATCCGGAGGTTTGTCGCCGTTAGCGTGAATTTTTTGCTCATTGTTGGCCGATTCCTTTCTTAAATGTGACACTGTAGGTTGAGGTGTAGGGATAACTACCAGCGTCTTTGTCTTGCAGCGTGATGGATTGGAAGCTGACGCTGGAGAAGATGGCGGAGTCGTTGAGGCGGTTGCGTAGAGCAATGGCATCGTTGTAGCCTTTGGCGCGGATACTCAGCGTGGTGGGGGTGCCAAAGGTGGTTGGGTCGATATTAAGCTGCTCGATGATAACGTTGGGTGGGAGGCGGTCGGCAATAAGCTTGATGAGGCGGGTGTACGAGACCTGTTGGTCGAGGATGGCTTTGGCAGTGGTAAGGTTAGCTTTGAACTCAGTAGCTTCACGCTTGACGGTGGCGTATTCGGCAGTTTTGTTGTGGTTGCGCTCTACGGCAGCTTGGTTGCGGCCACGCTCGGTTGCGATGAAAAAGTACACGCCGCCGATTTCAGCCAAAACGATAAAGACTAAGACAAATAGGAGCACGACATAGCGGCGCAGTAAGGTGTTGGTGCGGCTCGCAGCGAGCTGCTTTTTATACGCTGGTGGCAATAGATTAATCATTTCCAAATCTCCCCACTACTAAGGCTAGCCAGGCCTGCAACACTGATATACCGAGGCCGAAACTGTTTTTGTGGCTGCTGGAGTTTGCCAAAGTCGAGCTTTTGCCATGGATTAACGACGCGCACCGGCATGACGAGGTCGTTGGTGAAGAAATCACCCATGCCTGGCACATTGCTACCACCACCAACGATGACGATCTGCTCGATCTTGCGCTCATCACCAATCCGGTCGTTATAATAGCGGATCACCTTACGAATCTCGGTGCTAATGCGTTTGAGGCTTGGTTTGAGCGCCTCGGTGATGCCAGCTTGGCGTGGCCCAGGCGAGAGGCCATTAAGCACCTTGAGCTGGTGGGCATTCTCGAGTGTGATGTTGAGATGCTTCGAGATATCGATGGTGAAGGTATTACCGCCAATTGCCACTCCACCAGTGAGGCGGACGGCGCTTTTATCTAGCACAGCGATATCGGTGCTCGCTGGGCCAATATCGACGACGAGCGTGAGGAGGTTGCCAGCATCAGCGCTGTCAAGCACGCGCGCAATAGCGTTGATATTGGGCTCAACAACCACCGGTACGAGTCCCACTGCCTCGGCCGCTTGCAAACAGGCGTCGACCAGCTGCTTGGGCACGGCCGACATCACAACGTTGAGCTGCTCTTTGGTGTGCTCGATCACTTCATAGTCAACATAGAGCGAATCGAGCGGTAGCGGGATGTACTGGTCGACCTCCACCTGGATAGCGCCATCGAGGTGTGCTGCCTCTTTAGCTGGGATCATGAAGGTGCGCGAGTAGGTGCGGCTGGTTGGCACACCAATTACCACGTGGTCGCTACCGAGGTTGCCAATCAGATGTTCATTGATGAGCGAGTTGAGGCGCTCGGCTAGGTAGGAATCATCAGGGTTGTCGAGGGATGTCTGGACTTCCTTGGGGTCGAGGTCAAGCGAACCATAGCCCAGCACGAGCCAGCGCTTGGAGTCGATCGACATAATTTTTATGCCTGTCTGACTAATGTCGAGACCGATGATTGGTTTGTCGCGATAAAATAACTTTGCCATGATACGTTCGTTTCCGTCATTATAGCATAAGCGATATGATAAACGCTAGCGTTTTGATGAGGATTGTCATGGATCGGTAGACTGTTGTTCGTGGTGTGATAATGGCAAAAAGACAGGTCGCTGGCCAGTGGCAGATCACGCCATCAGATAAAGAACTGATACGTGGTATGAAACGCTGACGGAGAACAGGGAATCCAGCCTTACTTAATCTGATTTGCCATATTCGAGATTGGCAACATCACCGAAGCAGCAATCAGCCCCACCATGCCACCCATGATGACGATCATGACGGGCTCGATGATGGAGCTGATGCCATCGATCGCGACGTCCACTTCCTCCTCATAATAATCCGCCACCTTTACAAGCACGGTATCGGTCTGGCCAGTCTCTTCGCCAACTGAAAGCATTTGCGCCACGATGGGTGGGAAGAGTGGATTTTTTTCGATGATACTCGAGAGGTTGCGCCCATTTTTGACTTGCTCGGCAGCATCATTGAGGGCATTTTCGTAGACTTTGTTGCCCACCGCCCGGGCAGTCACGCGGAGTGATTCGAGCACTGCTACCCCCGACCCCATCAACGCCGAGAACGTGCGAGCAAAGCGAGCAACGGCGATTTTGGTGATGATATCGTTGATTTTTGGTATCTTGAGAATGATGGTGTGGAGCCAGAGTTTGCCTGCTGGTGTCTTGATATAGCGGCGGAAGAAGTATATCCCCGCACCGAGCGCAGCAATGATAAAGATTCCATACTGGATGATAAATGCGCTCAGTCCAAGCATAAACTCGGTAATGGCGGGCAGCTTGGCGTCCGGTCCGCCGAGGCCGCGCACAATGTTGCCGATTTGTGGAATAACAAAGACCATCAAGCCAAAAAAGGCGGCAATAGTGATAACAATGAGCACGGTAGGGTATGTCATGGCGCTTTTGATTTTTTGCGCATACTGGCGTTTTTTTCTTGTTGCATGGCTAGGCGTTTGAGGATGTCATCGAGAATACCAGCCGCTTCGCCCGCACGTACCATGTTAATAAAAACGGTATTAAAGGTCTCTGGGTGCTTTTCGAGTGCGTCGGCGAGTGCCATACCGCCCTCGACATCGCGCAGCAAGTCGCCCGTCACCATTTGGAGGGCTTTGCTGCTGGTATGGTCGTGCAGTGAGCCCATAGCGCGTAGCAGCGGCACACCAGCCGACACCATGGCACTGAGCTGGCGGGTAAACATCACCAAGTCTTCACTCTTGACCTTGTTGCTACCAAAGAGAGCAAAGCTGGTGCGCTTTGGCTTGACCTCTTCAGCACTAATTGGTCGCAGGCCTTGACGGCTCAGGCTGGCTAGGGCACTGGCACGATCGGGGGCGTCGATCGTTCCATTGATGGAGTCGTTTTTGTTCGTGATGGCGATGTAGCGAAATTGTGGCATGTTATTCCTTTGTGACGCGGAGCACTTCTTCTACAGTGGTGTTGCCGCGGATTGCTTTTATTAATCCATCGGTGAGCATGGTGGTCATCCCCTCGGCGACGGCTTGGTCTTGGATTTCGTTGCTGGTATTGCCGCCGATAATCATCTTTTGGATTTCGCGCGAAGTGCCGAGGACTTCGTAGATACCTACCCGGCCTTTGAAGCCGGTGTGATTACACTCATCGCAGCCATTTGGGTTTGGTTGCCAGAGGGTAGCGATGGTCGTGTCTGTCGTGCCCCAGGGTGTTTCACCACCGACCTTTTGGACGATAGCCTGGGCCTCAAGCTGATGGATGTAATAGAAATTTTGGCCCGGTGCAAGGTGAAAGAGGCGAGTGATCTCTGCAACCTCTGTTTGGTCGGGCACGTAACTCTGGCGGCAGTTCATACAGAGGCGACGCACCAGGCGCTGGCCTACCACGGCCTTAACGGTACTGGCGATAAGGAAGGGCTCGATCCCCATATCAAGCAGGCGTGGCAAACAAGTGGCGGCGTTATTGGTGTGGAGTGTACTAAATACCAAGTGGCCCGTTAGGGCAGCCTGGACGCCAAGGTTAGCTGTCTCGCCGTCGCGGATCTCACCCACCATAATAATGTTTGGGTCTTGACGCAGCAGAGCGCGCAAACCACTGGCGAAAGTCATGCCAGCCTTGCTATTGGTTTGGGTTTGGTTGACGCCGGGGATCTTATACTCCACGGGGTCCTCAATAGTTGAGATATTGACCTCGGGCGTGTTAAGCATCGACAGGACGGAGAAGAGCGAGGTAGACTTGCCACTCCCGGTCGGCCCGTCACGAGGATCATCCCATTGGGCTCGGTCAGTGCTTGATTGATAACAGCCAGCGAATGGCCCCAGTAGCCGAGCTGTTCGAGCGTCACTGCTTGGTTCGATTCGTCGAGGATACGCATCACCACCTTCTCACCATCAGCGATGGGTAGCGTGCTAACACGCAGGGCATACTGCTTGCCTGCGACTTTGATCTTAAAGCGACCGTCTTGCGGTACGCGGCGTTCGTCTATCTTAAGGTTGGAGAGGATCTTAATGCGGCTTATGAGCGCACCGAGCACATTCTTAGGTAGGCGGTTTACTTCCTTAAGGACGCCATCAATCCGGTAGCGCACCTGCACGAATTGCTCGCGTGGCTCGATGTGGATATCGCTGGCGTTGCTGCGGATGGCATACTCTAGTAACAGATTAACCGTCTGGGCGATTGGTGAGTCTTCTGCTACCTCTGCTTCGGTCACCTTTTGGTTAGAGCCATCATCCTCACGCTGGATGTCGATCACCTCCTTGAGTTCCTGCGTCACATCGCCGCGGTATCCCTCAAGACACTCTAAGATGTTACTGCGCGGCGCAATGTAGACACGGGTGTTGGTGCCAATTTCCTTCTCGATAAAGTTGACGGCTTGCACATCGTCTGGGTCGTCCATCGCGAGGTGGATGAGTCCATCAGGGTCGATCTTGAAGATGACAGCATTATACTGGCGGGCGATTCGCTCGGGGATGCGCATGAGGATATCAGAAGGGATATCGCGCGGATCGGGCTCGATGTAGGGGATGTCGGCGTAGGTGGCATAGAGCTTGGTGAGGGTACGCTCATCGATGAGGTTGTTTTGCAAGACGATATCTTGCAGGCGCAAATTAGATGACGCAGCCTCACTCACCAGTGGCTGGAGCTGCTGGCTGGTGGCAGCGCCACTGCGTTCGAGGAGTTTGACGATAGTAGAATCAGATATATGCATAGTACTTACGCTTAATTGTAGCTCATTATGCTTATGCTGGCTAGAGGATAGCGCAATATTCGTGCTAGCAGAGGTGAGGCTGTGCTATACTAGAGCCAGTATGCGTGTTATCTGTCAATCACTTGCTGATACGTTGCAGCTTGGCCAGCGCCTCGGCCAGGCGTTGCGTGGTGGCGAGGTGGTTGTGCTGGTGGGGGATATTGGCGCGGGCAAGACAACGCTCGTCAAAGGAATCGCGCGCGGCCTTGCCATTACTGATGATATCCAGAGCCCGACCTTTACGATTAGTCGGTTGTATCATGGGCGCGATGATATCCAGCTTGCGCATTATGATTTTTATCGTTTGGGCGATGCAGGGGTAATGCAGCTTGAATTGGCTGAGGCGATTGCTGAGCCCCGCACAGTGACTATCATCGAGTGGGCTCAGGCTGTAGCGGATGTCGTCCCACCCGATCACCTGACAATCACCATTACCGCACAGAGCGAGACGGTCCGCCAGCTAGATATTGAGGCTGATGGCACCGTGTCGACCCAGCTTCTCCAGGAGGTTTCGGCATGATTATTTTGTGGAATAGCGCGGGGATGGTCGTGGAGCTAACATTGGTAGATGACACTGGTACTCAGACGAGCTATGAGTGGCCAGCTGGCCGCACCCTGGCGCGTGATATGCTGGCTTATCTGCGTGATCGCATGGCCGAGCATGGCAAGACACTGGCGGATATGACTGGCATTGGGGTGCGGCCTGGGCCGGGGAGCTTTACGGGGCTGCGGATTGGCCTAACGGTGCTCAATACACTCGCACACGAGCAGCACATCCCGATCGTTGCTGCGACGGGTGATGATTGGCGTACTGCCTGCCTTAGGCGGCTGGCGCATGGCGAGGATGATAGCATTGTCTTGCCCCAGTACGGCGCAGCTGCACATATCACACAGCCAAAAAAGTAGCTAGTGCAAAGCATAAGGGTAATAAATCGTTACCTCTGTAAATAGACAGACATCGATATTGCCAGTTGCGCAAATTAGCCAAAACGCGATACAATATACTAGTCTGTAGATAGTTTTAATGTTTGATAACACCGGTGTGGGCTGACGCAAGTCTGATGTAATAAGAACAACACATATCCGGAGAAAGGAATACCATGATAGAAGTACTCTTCGCGGCGATTGGCGTGGCGCTTGGTTTTGGTGGTAAGTACGCCTACGATCGCCAGCAAACCGCCAATGGCCAGCGGGCAATCGACAAAGAATTGGCTCAGGCCAAGCAGCAAGCAGGTGATATCGTCCTCAAAGCCAAGGACGAGGCACTGCGGATCGAGAATGAGCGCCGCCGCGCGATGCAAAAGACGGAGAATCGTTTGCTCGAGCGCGAGGCAAGCCTCGATCGCAAACTCGACGAGCTTGATCGCCGCAGTGAGAAGCTCCGCAAGAGTGAGACAGAGGTCGACGAGCTGAAGAATGAGATCCGCGAGATTCGGGGCCGGCAGCAGGCTAAGCTCGAGAAAATCGCTGGCCTCACCAAGCAAGACGCCGCCAGCAAGCTGATGCACATGACCGAGCGTGATATCCGCCAAGACCTGACTGGCTTGGTGGATAAATTACAGCGCGAAGCGATGGACGATGCCGAGGAGAAGGCTCAGATGATCCTCGTGACAGCAATGGAGCGCATGAGTAGCGAAGTGACGGCCGAGCGCACAGTGACTGCTATTAAGTTGCCCGACGACGATATGAAGGGTCGCATCATTGGCAAAGAAGGGCGCAATATCCAGGCTCTGCAGCGAGCCACTGGTGTTGATATCTTGGTGGATGACACGCCAGGGATGATCGTCCTCAGTAGCTTTGATCCAGTGCGGCGCCAAGTAGCACGCCTGAGTCTTGAGATGTTAATGAAGGACGGGCGGATCCACCCTGGTCGCATCGAGGAGGTCGTGGCCAAGGCAAATAAGCAAATTGACAAAGAAGTCGTGCGGGCTGGTGAAGATGCGGCGCGTGAAATTGGCGTAGCTGGTATTCCAAAGGAGCTGCTCCACCTTGTGGGTGAGCTGAAGTTCCGGACGAGCTACGGCCAAAACGTCTTGAAGCACAGTACTGAGATGGCCCAGATTGCGGGGTTGATTGCGGCAGAGATTGGGGCAGATGTACGCACTGTGAAGATCGCTACACTGCTCCACGACATGGGCAAGGCGGTGACACACAAGATGGAAGGCAAGCACCACCATATTGGGGCGGAGCTAGCTCGCAAGGCGGGCTTGAGCGAGGCAATTTGCCACGCCATTGAGGCCCATCACGACGATATCGAGGCCACGACCCCCGAGGCGATCGTTGTGCGAGTATGCGATGCAGCCAGTGCTGCTCGGCCTGGCGCGCGCAACATGAGCGCCGAGAACTTCGTTGAGCGCATGCGCGACCTCGAGAATGTTGCCACTAGCTTCCGCGGTATCGACAAAGCCTACGCAATTAGTGCTGGCCGCGAAGTACGCGTCATTGTTCGGCCAGAAGTAGTGGATGATCTGAGTGCTATCAAGCTCGCGCGAGATATTGCTACCAAGATTGAGAGTACCATGCAATACCCAGGTACAATCAAGGTCAATGTGATCCGCGAGACACGGGCGATCGAGTTCGCCAAATAGGGGCGGATGTATCTATCTCCTGTAAATGATAAACTGGTCAAGCAAATTGGCCGGTTTTTTGCCGTGTGGGTGTGTAGTTCGAAGCGTGAATGCGCACATGAGCTCAAGTATATCCCCATTTCGTGACGTTGTGATGGCAATGAGATATGCATTTTTTAAATCGCCTGAGAGTTAATTATCCTTCAGCTCCAGGCTTGACCGTCAGCTTAGTAGGTGCTTATACGCTTCTTGCATGAATGGCAGGAGTGTGAGTAGATGCAAAAAAGTGATAGCCTTAAGTCTATAAACTCAACACCACAAAAGGGCTGGTGTGGACGAGACGCCCCCATTCTATAGTTGAGATAGGATATAATGAGAAGCTTTTATTCTGTGACAAGCGGCCAAGAAGGAAGAAGAGAGGAGAAATGACTTTTGGAGTCCGCAAAAATATAGGATAGCACATAAGACCAAGATGACTGCAAAGGCAAAAAGAGTTGCCGCCCGAATAAGATCATTAATAGGGGAGGTTATCGTGTGAGCGATATAGGAATTTGCTTTATTTAAGAATGATCTTGTAGCGTGCAAGAACACCGATGCTACGATGCAACCTCACCCTGCTTCTCGGCAACGATGACGACTCGGCCAGTTTTGGCGCCACCTAAGTCGCAGCTGTAGAGCGTGAGGCGGGCGTCTTCTGTTGGGGCTTCGATCTCAACGCTGGTTGGCTTGACATCAAATTTCTTGGTGATTTTGTAGTTGTAGCGTTTGCCTTGGTAGTCGGCGAGAATTTGGTCGCCTAGGGCGAGCTTGTCGATATGAAAGAATGGTGATTTTTCTACTGTACCGCCAGGCGTTGGCTGGATACTAAAGCGGTGGGCTGCCACGACGAAGTTGCCGCCCTTCTCAGGGTTGCCGTGGTCGGGGTAGCGCCACCATGCACCACGATCGAGGGCGAGTTTGCCATTAGTGCCGTACGGGATATTAACACCGATTTTGGGGATGATAATACGATTGTCTTTGGCTTCAGGCTTGGTGAGTGTTGCTACAGTGATTGGCTTGGTAAAGTGCGGTGCAATGATTGGTGAAGTAGTGAGCAGGAGTAGATACCCTCCCACTAACAAAAAGAGGACTGCGATAGTACCGAATATCCAGTTTGGTATCGAAATGCGCGGCATGCGCATACGCGAACGACGTGGTGTAGATGGCTGTCGTTTTGCTTTATTCATTGCTAGCATAATAACTCCTCATCTCTGTCTATTATACGGCACGAGCAGCAGCACGCCAATAGCATGACCGGCATGGTATTGGCAGATGGGCTCCATTAGGTAGCTCTACTCTAGAGTACAGTGGATAGAAAACTCTTGTATTTCATCCATGGTTTTATTCGATAGAGTGTATAGATCAATCACTAATCTAACTCTAGTGTTGATAGTTAAATAATGGTATCGCTTATAGCGATACCAAGAAATAACTCGCAAGCAGAGAAGCCAGCATTGAAAAGGCTAGTGTGGAGGCGTGGTCTAAAAAGCCACCCACTCAAAGTAAGAGTGGGTGGCATAGTAGTGCCGTGTGGCGAGGTAGGCTACTACTGCTTGAATGGCTGCGCAAGCGTGAGACTCTCGTCTGCTTCGGTAATGCGGAGTAGCTCGTTGTACTTCGCCACGCGGTCGGTGCGCGAGAGCGAGCCAGTCTTGATCTGCCCACAGCCCAGGCCAACTGCCAAGTGGCTGATTGTGGTATCCTCAGTCTCGCCAGAGCGGTGACTCATCACGGTGCGCCAGCCAGCGTTTTGGGCAAGTTGCACGGCTTGGATTGTCTCGCTGAGTGAGCCGATTTGGTTGGGCTTGACGAGGAGTGCGTTCGCCGCGTCTTGGTCAATCGCTTGCTGGATGAGGCTTGTATTCGTGACAAGTAGGTCATCGCCCACTAGCTGGACGCGGTCGCCGAGGCGCTGGCGGAGCTGCTGCCAGCCAGCCCAGTCACCCTCGGCCAGGCCATCTTCGATACTGACAATTGGGAATTCGTCGACAAGGGCAGCCAGCCAGTCGATCATCTCACTACTGGTCAGGCTCTTGCCTTCACACTTCAGCTCATACCGGCCATCATGGTAGAACTCACTCGAGGCAGCGTCCATTGCAAAGACGACATCTGTGCCAACGGTGTAGCCAGCATTGGTAATCGCTTCGCTGAGCAAGGCGAGTGGCTCGCGGTTGCCCTGGCGGACGCGTGGCGCATAGCCACCTTCGTCGCCAACAGTGGTGGGGTAATCGTGTGCTTTGAGGACTTTAGCAAGAGCGTGGAAGATTTCGGTGCCCATGCGGAGCGTGTCTGCAAAGGTTGTCGCACCCTTGCAGATGATCATAAACTCTTGGATATCGGTCGCAAAGGCGGCGTGCGCACCACCGTTGAGAACATTCATCATTGGCAGGGGAAGACTTGGTGTGCTGTCAGTTTGCTCGGCAATGTAGCGCCAGAGTGGTTGCTGCTTGGCATGAGCAACAGCCTTGGCAGTAGCCAGGCTAACACTGAGGATGGCATTAGCACCGAGCTTAGACTTGTTATCTGTTCCATCAAGGGCAAGCATTGCATTATCAATCGCTTGCTGGTCGCTCGCATCGTGACCCACCAGTGCAGGAGCGATAACGTCGTTAACGTGGGCAACTGCCTGGCTCACCCCTTTGCCAGTCCACTGATTGCCACCATCGCGTAGCTCTAGTGCTTCGCCCGCACCGGTACTTGCTCCGCTCGGGACAGCTGCTCGGCCTAGCGTGCCATCAGCAAGGATGACGTCCGCTTCGACGGTGGGGTTGCCGCGGCTGTCTAAAATTTGTCGTGCTTTTATGGTTTGGATAGAGTAGTTGTTCATATCTTCTAGTATACCATCGAATGGAAGGCGATCGCTATTACCGTTGAAATAGCATGAATCAACTGCGAAAATTTTCATGCAAGACAAGGATATTGACAAAAGGTCATTTTGTAGATTCAAGCATTGTATTTGCTGATACACATGGTACAATATAATTACGGCAACGGTTAATGAAGCGGAGGGTGGCAGTAACCCTGCGTTCTTCGTTTCGCACCTACACAGTAAGGAGGGCTATTCCCATGACATTCAAAAAAGTAGGTATCCTTAGCGTATTGGCAGTTGGCTCAATGGCGGCGGGATCTTTGCTGTTTAATACAGCACCAGCGTCGGCAGAGAGTTTCGGGCCGACCGCCAATGACAACGGTACGTCCGTTGTCCAATACTACGATGGGACGAAACTGTTTTGCGTTTCTGATGCAAACTACCCCGACGGCACGCCTGGCACGACAGCCTTTACGGTTGCGCCAACCCAAGGTAATGGTCCCAGTTATGGCCGAATCCTTGGCGCTGGCGAGACTGGCTGTGTCAGTCTTGAGACAGCACCGGAGGGAGCAGTATATCGCTACTGGCTGTTGTCTCGCACCGATGGATCGGTGTACCAAGGCGATTTCGTTCGCTAAATAACTACTCACTGAAATACCCGATATACCCAAAAACGAAAATGAAAACCCCCGTTGTCGCGGCCCCCTCCTGAGGGGGCTTTTGGGACCTCAAATACGGAATGATTGGTAGACATATATAGCACTCGCGCCAATAGTGCCGTATAATGGAGGCATGACAGGAACACTTATTATCAGCCGGCATGGCGAAAGCGAATGGAATTTACAAGGTAAATGGACAGGCTGGACGGACGTAAGCCTTACCGAAAAAGGTAAGAGCGATACGCGTCAACTCGGCGAGTTCTTGCGTGGTCGCACCATCGATGCGGTATATACTTCGGCACTCAAACGGACACATGAGACACTTGATGCGTTGATGGAAGGTGCAGACAACCCAATCCGCTCAAGTGATGCCACGGTGGTGCACGCGTCTGAGCTTAACGAGCGTGACTATGGCGACCTAACTGGCAAGAACAAGTGGGAAGTCAAAGAAGAGATTGGCGAGAAGGCCTTTAATGGTATTCGGCGCGGCTGGGATTATCCTGTACCCGGTGGTGAGACGCTCAAGGATGTGTATGAGCGTTCGATCCCGTATTTTGAGTCAGAGATCTTACCACGGCTCCAGGCGGGCGAGACCGTATTGATTGTGGCGCATGGCAACACGATTCGTGCACTTATGAAGTACCTTGATCGAATCCCGGAGGAAGATATGGGTACAGTAGAGATGCCCTTTGGTCAATTACTTGTTTACACATTTGAGCCTGGCATGGCATATCCTACTGCGTGTGATGTGCTTAAAGCAGATATTGTACCGCCCAAGGCGTAATTAAATATTGCGATACGTTTTATAGCACACGAAGTTGATGCTTATGTGTGTTGCGTTTATATTTCTTGGATTGAACAACCGCAGGGTAGCCTTATACTTATGAGTGGGTACACTGGCTTTGATAGCAAGAACAGTAGACAAGCCGCCATATTGTGTGGTATGATGGCAAAGTCTTGTATCGCGGGGTGTGGCGCAGCTTGGTAGCGCGCACCGTTCGGGACGGTGAGGTCGCTGGTTCAAATCCAGTCACCCCGACCATGTTTTGCTCCGGCAAAGAATGGTCGCCCGTGTGATATAAAACGTATCGGGGTGTGGCGCAGTTGATAGCGCGCGCGGTTTGGGACCGCGAGGTCGCTGGTTTGAGTCCAGTCACCCCGACCATATTTGTGAATTGTTTGATCTGGCTTGCGTGGCCAGATCATTTTTAATAGATGTACGATGTTTAATCTGAATAGGAGATGTGGGTTGAGCTATCTTGACTAAACTGAATATCTTCCCGTGTACTATAGAACGCGGCGTTTTGTTACAGTGACGTCGACTGAGATAGGAACGATGAGATCGCATGAGTTTACAGAATATAGAGTGAAATAGGAGAAAGCAAAGAAAAAACTAAAGAATAATCACCCCAAATAAAATCCTGTTGACGAATATTATAAATCTAACTTATAATAAGTACACATACAATAAAAGGAGAAAGTATAATGGAATTTAGCTTTAGTTTAAAAATCAAAGCAGGAAAAGAAGATGTGTGGGAATACTATGCAAATATCGAAAAATGGTATGATTGGGAAGAGGATCTCAAAAACATTACATTAAAAGATGGATTTAAGACTGGCTCATATGGAACGATGGAACTTGAGGGAATGCCTCCTATGGAATATCAACTTACTCGTGTGAAGCCTTTTGAAGAATTTTGGGATAAAACAGAAACTCCGTTTGGTGATGTTCTTTTCGGTCATCAGATTGTTGATAACAATGACGGAAGCGTTAATATAAAACATACGGTAGCTCTCGATAGTGAGGATAAGCAGCATTTGGAGTTTTTTAAGTCAGGTTTTTTCAGATGTTCCTCAGTCTATTGTTTATTCTAAAAAGTTGTTTAGAACGATAAGGTGGTTGCTGTTTGTTTACGTCAAAGTATAAAGATAATTCAGAAAAATCAACAGGATTGCTGTTTATGAGAGTGTATAATAAATGGCACTTTCTGACAAAAAAGGAGTTAAAGAGAATAAATCTGACGCACCCTCAATTTGTTGTTTTAGCGTCTCTTGCGTATCTATCACAAAATGGCGACGAAGTTACACAAGTTATGATTTCAAAACTCTCAGGAATAGACGTAATGACGGTATCTCAAATATTGAGTTTGTTGGAAAAGCATGATTTTGTAAAAAGAAAAGAACATTCAAGAGACACAAGAGCAAAGGCTGTTACTGTGAATAAAAAAGGAGAAGAAGTATTGCAAAAAGCTGTTCCGTTAATTGAGCAGATTGATGAATTATTCTTTGGAAAGTTGGCTAGTGACGAAGAGCAATTTAAACACTTTCTTAGTAGATTAAATGAAAAATAAAATGTAGTAGAATTACGCACCATAGCATCAGTTTATGCTGTCGTGTATAATGACCAGTAGTTATGGTAGCGCAGTCTTCTCATCCAGCAAAGTCGAAGGAGCAGCCCAAGCAGCCACAGCCGCGGCGGTTTGCGCTTTTGGTGACGCATTTATGCGCGTCGATGGGGTATCTCTTTTGCTTGCTGCTGTGGGTGTGGTGTGCAATGCAGCTGCTTTACCCATATATCACGCGAGATAAGGCGCTTTGGGTTATACCGGAGCCGCACGGCCAGCCAGAGATCACGCTTCCACAGGGCATGCCTTCAGGGGCGGACTTGCCGCAGCCAGTAGCGATTGCACTCGTGGCAATCATCACCATCGTTATGATTGGGTGTGGCCTCTATATGCTGGTCATGCTACCGCGCAATATAGCTAAAATAGGCGAGCGCGTAGTAAAAAAGACAACGAAAGCAGTTGCACCCTTAGCGACGAAAACCCACCAGCCAGTGAGCAAGAAGCGGCGCACCATCCTCAATACGCGCATTGCGGCAGGCATTAAGGCGCTGGCTTGTGTCGTGCCGGTGATTGTCCTAATGATCTGGCCAGGTGCGGCACCACTGTCGCAGCATGTGGTACGGATCGTTGCAGTGTTTTGTGCAGGCATGGCATCCTTGAGCTTCTTGCTCCAGTATGCGCTAGCACGGATGCTTGGCGTGCCTGATACACTCCTCAAGTAATTATTATCTTCTCCTGATATAACAATACCTCTGCTCTTGGCAGAGGTATTGTGCATTTGAGTGCTATCCTTGCGGCGGGAAGGGATCCTTCTTGGGCGGGACGGTATCGGCATCGCGATACTGGGCGGTGCCGTCGGCGCGCTGGATCCTGAGCTCACCACCACCGTGTTGGCGCATGTAGCGCCTGGTTTGGTCGATGACTTCCTCCTGAGTCGTGCCCACAAAGTGGACGCGGCCAGTGCCGTCGGCGACTGCTTGGTAGCCTTTGAGTTTGTTACCGCTAATCGTAAAATTTTGTGCCATGGAGTACTCCTCGTGCGGCTTTAACGATATTGGTATGCAAGGTGCCAACCCTGCCTCCTTCTAGCCTAATACAAGATTGCTGATGAGGCAAATTGGTGCTACGAGAGAATAACGAATTGAAGTTATTTAAAGTAGGAAAATAATGACTTGATATATCATGATTAGGATTAATGGTGATATATGAGTGCCTCTATGTAGCAGAAGTGTAGCATATAACACTAGTGGCTCATACTGATAGGTAAAATCGCTATGACATATATGCGATACGGCCAAAGTGTGCTATAAATATAAGCATAAGAGTATTTCGGAGGGGAAATAATGAAACGATGGGGATTGAGCGTCGTGCTGCTATGCGGTGCACTCTATGGGCTCGCGATAGCTCCGCCAGTGCGGGCGAATACGTCGCTGTGTGGTACAAATGATCAGCTGTTCAGAGCGGTGCGTCGGCCACTAGCGACTGACTCAGCACCAGCAGCGCGTGCGATGGCATGGCTCAAACAGATGATGGAGCCAAAGCATAGCCCAGGTGATGGTAGTACCATCACGCCAGCACAAGCCTATGGCTTTGACTACCAAGCAAAGGTGAGCGGGCGCTTTACGCTTGCGCACCCACGACAAACAGAAAGTGCGACACCGCTCACGGTTCCTAATACTGCGCATGCCGCCGAAGGTTACCGCGGCATAGTAAAAGGAACAGCACCAACTGGGGCTAATCCACGTGAAGTGCGGGCCTATCTCTACAGTGATGCTGAATATGAGCAAGCGACCGTTGCGCCAGCAGTGGTACAGCCAGATGGCACATGGACGCTCGATCTCTCACCTGTCAATCCGGCATTTGCGGGGTCATGGCACTTCCGGTTATATGACAAAGTGACGGGGCAGCAGATTGGCGAGAGCTGGCCGCGACCTGTTACGTATAAGAATCTGGAGGTGCAGCTCTACGCGGTATCTGATAAAGAATATCTCCAAGCCACGCAGCCAGCCCAGGCAGATAATACCTTTAGTTTCGATGCAGTAGGTAAGGGGCATAAATTAATTCGCCTCTATGATACAGCAACTAAAACTATCATTGCTGAGTATTTCAAGCCAGAGCTGGTGGGGCTGATTCGCTCGTATGAGTATGCGCCAGGCCAAGATGGCTATGGTACACCGCGTGAGTCGTACAGCTATGTGTATGATCAGTCGCTGGCGCTACTCGTGGCGATTGGTGCGGATGATCGAACAATGGCGGATAAGCTCGTGCATGGCCTAAGCGCAATCCAAGTCAAGATAGGTGAGCAGAAGGGGGCGTTTCCGGCAAGTGCACATCAGCTTGATTATACAGTAATCCAGCAGCCGATTTATTATACTGGTGGTATCGCCTTCGTGCAGTATGCGCTCATCCGCTATATGGAAAAATATGGTGACCAGCAAGGGGTGCGCCAGATGATTCTCGATACCTTCCGTTGGCTTGAGACAATGAAGACGACGACTGGCGATGCTGCCGGGTTATTCCGTGGCGGGGTGAAGATTGATAATGGCGTCAAGAAGGATATTGCATGGCATGCCACCGAGCACAACACTGACATGTGGCATGTGTACGAGCGAGCAGCCCGCGTGCTGGGTGATAAGCAGTATGCCCAGAAGGCAGACGAACTTGCCAAAGTGACAGTAGCGAAACTATGGAATACCTCTGAAGGGCGCTTTAACCAAGGGTATAACGACAGTAGTAAGGCGCTCGATACAACAAGCTGGGGTGCGATTTTCCTCAATGCGATTGGTGAATACGACAAAGCTAAGCAAGCACTCGCTCATACTGCCATCTACAAAACAACCGATGGTGCGGCAAAAGGCTATACACCGTATTTGACAGGTAATTACGTGCCAACCGTATGGTTTGAAGGGACGTATGGTGTAGCACAGGCGCATACTATCGCTGGGGACACGGCCACAGCACGGGCGATCTTGGCAGACACGTACCCAGCGCAGCGGCCCAATGGTGCATGGCAGTACGCGTCTAAGGCCGATCTGCTAAATGAACTAACTAATGCAAACTCAGTGGCATCGACAGCGTGGTATATGTTGGCGGCTAGCTACCCAGAAGCGATTTGGTCGGAGTGCCGCGCGGCACTGGCGACAAATCCACTCGATCCAAATAAACCCAACCAGCCCACTCAGCTAGCCAAGCCAAGCCAATTCCACGGCCTCTTAGCCGATACCGGCATATCGCTCTGGCAGTTTGTTCTTGTGACAGCGGCGTTGCTTGCTGGTGGGGTGCTACTGGCGCACTATGTGCGACGCGCATAACAGTCACTACTTCAACCCACGAAAAGTACTTGATTTGACGTTATCATACATCGCGTTGTCTTGAAGGAGTTTCTTCATCGTTTTCACATCGTCGGGCTGTCCTGCCACGAGATATTGAGCCTTGTTGCCATGTCTATCAATCGCCTGCTTGAAGCGTTCTTGGCTTTGAGAAAGGCTAGCACTGGTCTCATAAGTCATATTGGCTGTTTTGTTTGCTAGCTCTGAGAGTTCCTTGTCAAAGACCGTTACCCCCTTGTCTAGGTGATAGAGCATGATAGGACGTTTACCGGCCCACTGCCTGACAATTGGTCGCATTGCTGAGATACCGACATCAGACGCGAAGCAAACCAGCGGCTCGTTACCGTCTGTAACTGACAAAGAAGATTCCAGCCAACTCATCTTGACCTGACTACCTGCTGGTAGGCTCGTCAAAGCTTTTTTATAAGGACTACCGCTATTGTGGGTTAGGATAATAATTTCATTATCCTCAGGACTAGAGGCGATACTCAGCCAACGACTTGTCTGTTCATCCTTATGATCATTCTTTTCACCACCAGATGCCGTACTGGGTAGCGTGATCTTGGCATAAGAGCCCGCCTTCCATGTCATAGTATCAGGCTTTGCCAGGCGAATGACATGAAGGTCTCCACTAGGGTTTTCGATGGATTTGACCGATAACGTTTGGCCTCTCCCTAAGTAGGCGATGATGCCCCAAGTAATAATGCCTATAACCACAAGAATAGCTATAACGATGATAACCATTTTTTTACCCCTTTTCATTATGTAAAACACCCCTCGCAAAGGTAGTGGCAAGTACTTCTAGCGTCCTACCGATACCCGGAAAATCGCCTTCGGTAATATGTATATCCATGTAGTAAAACAAATTATAAACCTGTAAAATATCCTGAATTTTTTCCTCTGAATATCCTTCTGCCACCATACGATTAGTAAAGGTTTCGACCAAAAACTGATGAAAGGTATTGGTGGCTTTACCTTTGCCCGAAGAATAGTGGCTGCGCAGCGTGCGAGAGATGGCTGGGTTATGCCATTCCGCCAGGATTTTATTGGATGAAACCAGGCTACGTGACTGTTCAAAAATCTGCCTCACAAGTTCAACCAAGTCCTGCTGCCAATCGATATCATCCATCATCGCCTGGCGAACGCGGCTATTCTCCTCAACGTACACATCCAGGAAGATAGCTTCCTTGCTGTCGTAGTAGTTGTAAAAAGAACCAACTGCTACGCCAGCTTGTTTAGCGATTTCTGAGATCCCGGCCTCTTTATAACCCTTTTTTGAGAAGACATCATAGGCGGCCGTTTTTAATGCTTGCTTCTTGTCCAATGCTCGTAACTCTCTCATTAATAATATTCTGAATGAATAAATTTTTATATTCATTCATATTATATGAAAACAACAAGAAGGCTGTCAATAGAGGGATCTGCTTGATTATTCTTTTCGATTGTCAACCCGATTGACGAGGCTATCTAATTGTCATTGGCTCTGTACCTTATCCACCAGCTTCGTTAGCTTCACGCCATCGTACATCCAGTGGTCGGCGCCGCGGTATGCGCCGGAGTTGTTGACTTCGCCGCGCTGGGTGTAGATCAGGCGGGTGAGGGCAGATAGACGCCAGGTTTTGCCGCCGTAGGATGCTTCGCGTGGGCCGGCTACAACGGCGGTGATAGCTGGGTCTTTGATGAAGCAGATGGTTGCGCCCTTTTCGATACCTTTTTTGTAAAAGCTAAAGCGCTGGTCTTGCTGGTGCGCGGTGGTAACGGCCTCGAACGAATCGGCTTTGCTGGTGGATTGAGCTGGCTTGGGGTAAATCTGCGTGCCATCAAGGGCGAGCAGCAGCCGCTGGATAAGATATTCATCGAGCGCAAAGAATTCGCTCCGGCCAATGCGGTGTTTGCTAAAGACTTCGTGCAGAAGCTGCTCCTTTTTGTGGTAATTATCTACCTCAATAGCAACCAGCCGCTGCAGCCCAGTAATATTAGAATAGCCGTTGGATTCGAGGTATTGCATACGCGCCTCGAAGCGGTCGGTGCTGGTCTTGCCAATCTTGACCAAGCCATCAATGGCACTGGTCATAACATAAATCACTCCGCGTGGCTCGGACATGGTTTTATTGTAGCAGACTGTGGGGTGGGGGAACAACCGACGACGATAAGGTGCTCAAACCAGCCTCGTTAATCAGGCTTGCTTGCAGTATAATGAGGGGCATGACAACAGGGGATAATCGTAAAGAACAAGAACGCAGCAAGCTTCACAATACTATTTGGAAGATTGCCAATGACCTGCGCGGATCAGTCGACGGCTGGGACTTTAAGTCGTATGTGCTAGGCTTCTTATTTTACCGGTTTATATCGGAAAATCTAGTCAATTATATTAATGCTGAAGAGCGTAAAACTGGTGTGGCTGATTTTAATTATGCTGAACTGAGCGATGATCAGGCGGAGTTTGGTCGTGAGGATACAGTAAACGACAAAGGATTTTATATTTTACCAAGCGAGCTGTTTGAGAATGTCCGTAAGCGCGCCAAAAATGACGAAAATTTGAACGAAACACTCAGTAAAATATTCCGTAACATTGAGCAATCAGCCAAAGGTTTTGAGAGTGAGGATGATTTTCGCGGGTTGTTTGACGACTTGGACGTTAATAGCAATAAACTTGGTCCGACCGTCGCCAGGCGCAATGAGCGATTAGTGAAATTGATGAACGCCATTAGTGAATTAGAGCTCGGTAAGTTTGAGGACAATACGATTGACGCTTTTGGCGACGCATATGAGTATCTGATGACCATGTATGCCGGTAATGCTGGCAAATCCGGAGGTGAGTTCTTCACGCCGCAAGAAGTGAGCGAACTTTTGGCAAAAATTACTGTTGTTGGCAAAACCTCGGTAAACAAAGTGTATGACCCGGCAGCAGGCTCCGGTTCATTGCTGCTAAAATTTGCGAAAGTCTTGGGCAAGGATAATGTCAGGCAAGGCTTTTACGGGCAAGAGATTAACATCACAACCTATAATCTTTGCCGTATCAACATGTTCCTGCATGACATTAATTATGAAAAATTTAACATTGCTCACGGCGATACGCTGAAGGATCCGAAGCACTGGGATGATGAGCCGTTTGATGCGATTGTCTCAAATCCGCCATATAGTATCAATGGGACGGCGATAGCAACCCGATGCTCATTAACGATCCGCGCTTCAGCCCGGCTGGAGTATTGGCGCCGCGCAGTAAGGCTGATTTAGCATTCACAATGCATATGTTGAGCTGGCTCAGCGAGAGCGGTACGGCAGCGATTGTTGAATTTCCTGGTGCACTATATCGCGGTGGGGCTGAGGTAAAAATTCGCAAATACCTGGTAGATAGTAATTATGTTGATACCGTCATCCAATTGCCGCCAGATTTGTTCTTTGGTACGACAATTAGCACCTGTATTCTTGTTTTGAAAAAGAGCAGGGCGATGAACGATATATTATTTATCGATGCCAGCGCTGAGTTTGTGCGAAAAGGCAATAAGAACAAGTTGAGCGAGGAAAATCGTCAGAAGATCCTGGACAGTTTCACTGATCGGCAAAATATCGACTACTTTGCGAAAGTTGCTACTTATGAAGATGTCGCCGCCAATGACTACAACCTATCAGTTAGTTTGTATGTTGAGGCGGAAGATACACAAGAAGTAATTGATATCACTGAGCTCAATGCTGACATTGCAAAGATCGTAGCTCGCCAGTCGGAACTACGGACGGAAATTGACGCTATAGTTGCAGATCTCGAAAAGGATAATAATAGTGCAAGATAACGGTAATATCGTTGTATATGCTGACGATAACGGCAAGCCGCAAGTTGATGTTCGGTTTCAGGATGAGACGGTTTGGCTGACGCAAGCGCAACTGGTTGAGTTATATCAGTCGAGTAAAGCTAACGTTAGCGAGCATATAAAAAATATCTTTGACGAGGGTGAACTTGACCGCGCAGCAACTATCCGGAAATTCCGAACAGTTCGAACTGAGGGTGATCGTCAGGTAGAACGTGAATTAGAATACTATAATCTCGACACTTGCAAACTGAGTACCAAGCAGGCTAAAGAAAAAATGCTAGCTGGGTATCGTAAGTATAAGGCGAAAAAACTTGAGTAGCGTGGAAGAGGATTATCTGGAGAATATTAAGAAAACAGCTAAAAAGTTGAAAGGTAAAATAAAATGAGTATTCAGAAAGTAAAAATTAATTTTGAGCATTGTTATGGCATTCATAAGCTATGCAGCAACTTTGACTTTTCTAAATCTAATATGCAGCTAATTTATGCTCCGAACGGCACTATGAAAACGTCTTTTGCAAAAACTTTTAAGGATATGAGTGATCCTAGAGGAAAAACTAAACCTCACGATCAGCTCAATGAAACTTTGCAGCCGACTTGCAAAGTTATGGTTGAAGACGACAGCGGAAGTGAGCGACAGATAACACCTGATGAAATTAAGGTCATTAAGTCTTACGATGAATCTGCGTTCAAGTCAGAAGAGGCCATCCTCACCCTACTAGCTAACAAAGAGATTCGCCAACAATATGTTGATATTTTTAAAGAATTAGACAATGAGAAAAAATCTGCATTAAGTCCCTTAAAAAAGATCACTGGCAGTAGTAATTACGAGCAAGAGATAATTGGTGCTTTTTCTGATCCAGGAACCAAAAAACTTTCGATATTTGAAGTTTTGGCTACCATAGTAGACGACGTAAAACAGTCAAATAGTACCTTTGATTTTGTTTATAATCATGTATTTGATCCTAAGGGGAAAGTGCGTGACTTTCTAGATGAAAATTATGACTTGTTGCAAAAATATAGTGAGAAATATAATGAACTGTTATCAAGCTCGCAATTCTTTTCAAACAACGGAGAGCGAGCTTTTGGTACGATTGAAGCAGGCGCTCTTCGTGATTCAATAAAAGGCGATGAATATTTCGAGTCGGGTCATAAACTCTCGTTAAAGATGAGACTATGGTTGACAGCGCCGATAAACTGTCTGAGATTATCGATGATGAGATTAAAAAAGTTTTTGATAATCAAGAAATTAAAGATACTTTTGACAAGATTGACAAGAAGCTACAAGGAAACCAAGAGCTAAGAAATTTTAAAAAAGTTATAGAGAAAGATAAAACTCTGATTGCCAAACTGACTAATTATAATGAGTTTCGTAAGGAAGTTTGGTATAGCTTTCTAAAACAAGTCGAGCCTGGGGTCAGTGGTTTAGTTGAAAACTATAATACGAAAAAGCCAGATATTGAGACGATTGTGGCTGCGGCGAATGGCTCTAAGGGCTTGTGGCACGATACTGTAAAAGAGTTTATGACTCGATTTACAGGCTTACCTTTTTCTTTTGGTATTGAAAACATAGGTGATGCTATTTTAGGCAAAGATATGCCGACTATTACATACCGTTACGGCAATAAATTAGTAGACCAAAGCGTGCTAACAAAAGACATTCTAAGTCAGGGAGAGCGACGTGCTTTCTATCTATTGAATGTAATATTTGACATAAAATCACGAGAAAAAGAAAATAAAGAAACTCTATTTATTATAGATGACATTGCCGACTCGTTTGACTATAAGAACAAGTACGCTATTATTCAGTACTTAAACGACTTAAACAAGAGCGAAAATTTCAAAAGCATTGTTTTAACTCATAATTTTGATTTTTACCGTACACTACAAGAGCGAATACTAGCAAGCGGTAAACGGGATTATTCGTTTATAGCAGAAAGAAATAATGACGAGATTAGATTATTGCCGGGCGGGAAGAAGGTGATTACCAACCCTTTTAATAAATGGCGTAATAAATGTAATAGGAAAGAAAAGCTACTTGTTGCCGCCATACCGTTCATACGCGAGCTATATAACTATCAAAAAGGGAATGAATCGCAAGAATATTTATTGCTAACACACCTACTTCATGACAAAGAAGCTGACAGTCAAAATAAGATACCAGCTACCTATGATATAAAACTAAGAGATATTGAGTATGTCTTTGATGGTATGTTGAATGTGCAGTTTAAGTTTCCGAATAAGACTAAAAAAGTTATAGACATTATTTTTAGTGTTGCCGATCAGATCCAGCAAGATCCTCATGACGGCATAAGCCTAGAGAATAAGATAGTATTGGCTATGGCGACTCGACTCTTGGCAGAGCAAAAAATCCTTATTTATGTAGAGCGTCCGTCAAACATTAGCAAAAACCAATTCTGGGAATTATACAATGTGTTTCGGAATCAATTTGGAAGTGATGAAACTAAAAAAGGCATATTAGAGGTTCTAGAACAGGTCAATATCATCACTCCGGCAAATATCCACATTAATTCATTTATGTACGAGCCAATTATTGACATTGGTATTGATGAGTTAGTTTGTCTATATGATCGAGTAAAGGCTTTGCATGAGTAAAATTGACGATTTGATTAAAGAGCTGTGCCCGGATGGGGTGAGGTTTGTTAGAGTTGGCGACGTGGCTGTAATAGGTACAGGCAGATCTGATAGAAAGGATGCCGTTGAAAATGGCCAATATCCATTTTATGTAAGATCAAAAGTAGTATCTCGAATAGATAGGTACTCATTTGATGAGGAAGCAATTATTATACCTGGAGAAGGTGGAGTTGGTGATATATTTCATTATGCGAATGGAAAATATGACCTTCATCAGCGAGCTTATAGAATTGTATTCATAACCAATGAAGTGAATACGAAATACGCTCTGTACTATTTTATGAGTCTCTTTAAGAGTTTTATAACCCGAAAAGCGGTGAATGCAACGGTTACATCCATAAGAAAACCAATGATAGAGGATTTCCGCATCCCCGTTCCACCTCTTGAGGTTCAAAAAGAGATTGTGCGTGTGCTAGACTCGTTTACAGAGCTAGAAGCAGAGCTAGAAGCAGAGCTAGAAGCGAGAAAGAAGCAGTACGAATACTATCGTAATGACTTGTTGACATTTGACGATGATGTAATGTGGAGGTCGATGGGTGAGATATGTATTTTTCAAGGATAGAGTAGCGTCTGATGAGCTTACTGCAGATAATTATGTAGGTGTTGACAATCTTCTTAAAGACAAAAAAGGTAGGACGATATCAAGTTATGTGCCAGAGTCAGGAATCTGGACAAAATTTGTATCAGGGGATATTCTCATTGGAAACATAAGACCATATTTGCGTAAGATATGGTTGGCGGATATTGAAGGTGGCACAAATGGTGACGTCTTAGTGTTCCATATTTCAAAAGAATATACGAAAAGAATAACACCTAAATTTCTTTTTCATTGCTTAAGTTCAGAAAGGTTCTTTATGTTTATGAATAACACCTCAAGGGGCGCAAAGATGCCTCGCGGAGATAAGAAAGCTATCTTAAACTTTATGATACCGATTCCATCACTATCCGTACAACAGCAAACCGTCTCTATCCTTGACAAATTCGAAAAACTTACCAACGATATTTCTGTTGGTTTGCCGGCGGAGATTGAAGCCCGCCGCAAGCAATACGAGTATTACCGCAATAAATTACTAACCTTCAAAGAGTTGGAGTGTTCAAAATGAAATATGATGTAATTGCTGAAAATAGCGACAGCACCGTCGTCAGTGACTATGTCTCGCCTTACCAACGGGCGACGAGTTATCAGAGCGAGGCAGAACTAGAGCAGGAATTAATTAAGCAATTGCAGGCGCAGGCGTATGAATATTTGCCGATCAAGAGTGAGAGTGATTTAATACGGAATCTGCGCACGCAGTTGGAGAAGCTGAATAATTACACATTTACCGATGCTGAGTGGAAGCGGTTCTTCGCAGAGCGGATCGCTAATGGCAATGAAGATATTGCTGACAAGACCTTCAAGATTCAGGAAGACAGTACGCAACTATTGCAACGCGATAACGGCGAGGTGATTAATATTCGCCTGCTAGATAAAACAAACATTCACAAGAACTGCTTGCAGGTGATCAATCAATACGAGGTGTCGGGTACGCGGGATAACCGTTACGACGTGACGCTGCTGGTGAATGGTTTGCCGCTGGTGCATATCGAGCTAAAAAGGCGCGGCGTGCCTTTGCAAGAAGCCTTCAATCAGATCAATCGCTATCAGCGGGATAGTTTTTGGGCGGGTAGCGGGTTGTTTGAACATGTGCAGCTGTTTGTGATTAGTAATGGCACGCATACAAAATACTACAGTAATACGACGCGCTGGCAGCATATCAATGAGGCGGGTAAATCAGATTCGCATCGCAGTAAAAAGACCAGCAATAGCTTTGAGTTTACCAGTTGGTGGGCGGATGCTAATAATCGCCCGATTACCGATTTGATAGATTTTACGGCGACATTTTTATCTAAGCATACGCTGTTGAATGTGCTGACGAAGTACTGCGTGTTTACCAGCGATAAATTATTGCTGGTGATGCGCCCATACCAAATTGTGGCGACTGAGCGTATTTTGAATCGCATCCAGATCGCCACAAATTACAAAAAGCTCGGTACAACTGAGGCTGGCGGTTATGTGTGGCACACCACAGGTAGCGGTAAGACGTTGACGAGTTTTAAGACGGCACAGCTGGCGAGTAAACTGGACTATATTGATAAGGTGCTTTTCGTGGTTGACCGCAAAGACCTCGATTACCAGACGATGAAAGAGTACGATAAGTTTCAGGAGGGTGCAGCGAATAGCAATACCAGTACGCGGGTTCTGACGAGGCAATTGGGCGATCCAAACGCTAAAATTATCATTACGACCATCCAGAAGCTAGATACATTTATCAAGCGCAATCAAGGACACAAGGCGTTTGATGATCACATAGTTATTATCTTTGATGAGTGCCACCGTTCGCAATTTGGCGATATGCATCATGCTATTACCAAAAGTTTTCGTAATTATCATTTGTTTGGCTTTACTGGCACGCCGATATTTGCTGACAATGCGTCAAGTGGTGGGCGAGTTGATCTACGAACCACCGAGCAGGCGTTTGGTGATAAACTGCATACCTACACCATAGTTGATGCGATTACTGACAAGAATGTGTTGCCGTTTCGGATTGACTATATTCGTACGATTCGCGAGGCGGACGAGGTCGATGATCAACAGAAAGTACGAGATATTGATCGTGAGCAGGCATTGAATGCTCCAGAGCGCATTCGCAATGTTGTGCAATATACCCGTGACCACTTTGACCAAAAGACGATGCGTCATGCTAAATCTTATGCATTTACGCGGCTGATGAATGTTCATGAAGTTGCGTCAGCGCGAAATAGAGCGGCGGAAGAGATAAAAGATAAAATTCGGCTGAGCGGATTTAATTCAATTTTTGCAGTGAGTTCAATTGATACAGCAAAACTTTATTATAACGAGTTTAAACGTCAGCAGGCTGAGCTTCCTGAAGTTAAACGCCTGAAAATCGCTACAATTTATAGCTATGGAGCGAACGATCCTGATCTGGAAATGGATGGTATGGATGATGAGAATTCGGAAAATACCGACGGACTAGACATCTCGTCACGTGATTTTCTGGAGGGCGTAATTCGTGATTATAATGTAACATTTGGCACGAACTATGATGCCAGCTCCGAGCGATTCCAGAATTACTATAAAGACGTGAGTCTGCGGATGAAGAATCGAGAGATTGATTTGTTAATCGTGGTGAATATGTTTTTGACAGGGTTTGATGCCACGACGTTGAATACGCTGTGGGTTGATAAAAACTTGCGGATGCACGGGCTGATTCAGGCGTATTCGCGGACGAATCGTATCCTTAATTCAATTAAAACCTATGGAAATATCGTGACATTTCGTAATTTGGAGAAGGCGACTAACAAAGCTTTAGCACTCTTTGGCGACAGAGATGCGAAGGGTGTTGTATTGCTGCGGCCTTTCCGGGACTATTATGAGGGCTATGAGGATGCTGGCAAGAAAACGCCGGGTTATGTTGATTTGATCGCGGAGCTAAAAGATAAATTTCCAGTGGGCGAGATAATTACTGGTGAGCAAGAACAAAAGGAATTTGTGAAGCTATATGGTGCAATTCTGAGGCTGAAGAATATTCTGTCTAGCTTCGATGAGTTTATTGGCCAAGAGATTTTGAGCCAGCGAGATGTGCAAGATTATCACAGCATGTACATTGACCTCTATAATGAACTGCGACCGAAATCTGATGAGAGTAAGGAGAATATCAATGACGATTTGGTGTTTGAGATGGAACTCATCAAGCAGGTTGAAATAAATATTGATTACATCCTGGAATTGATTCGGCAGTATCATGATAGCCATTTGAATAATAAAGAGATTTTAGTCGATATTGATAAAGCCGTTAACTCATCTATGGAACTGCGTAATAAAAAGGATTTGATTGAGCAGTTTATCGCCTCACTCACGGTTGATAGCTCAGTATATGGTGACTGGAAGGAGTTTGTGAAGTCAAGAAAAATCAAAGAGCTAGATCAGATTATTGATGATGAAAAACTAGATAAAAATGCGACATATAGGTTTGTTGAAAATGCTTTTCGCGACGGATATATACAATCAACCGGCACAGGTCTATCGCGGATACTGCCACCAATGTCGCGTTTTGCGCCTAGTGGAGAGCGTAGCAAAAAACGTGAAACAGTGCTGGAAAAATTGAGAGATTTCTTTGATCGATTCTTTGATGTCTCGAATGAAAGCTTATAGAGTGCAGAAATTAGAGGGTTGCATTTCATGAAAATCCCCGCTCGCATCAAACCCAACTCCCGCCACCGCGAAGAAGTCGTGGTGGGTAGCGACGGCACGTATATCATCTACACCAAGGCGCCAGCGATTGAGGGCCGGGCGAATGCGGCGGCTATTAAGCTGCTGGCTCAGCATTTTGGCGTAAGTAAAAGCCAGGTTCGACTGTTGCGCGGGGCAACATCAAAACATAAGGTCTTTGATATCGATAGTGTAGTTCTATAAAACACATAGCTGGCTGGGCACAGAGTACCTAACAAAAATGACAATATAGCTTTTGTAAACAGTACATCGCCAAGGATTCTAGTGCATATAATGTACACGAGAAAAGTGAGGCGCGATAAAACGCTGAACCTCAAATTGCAGAGTATATTTCTTCCTTCTGTACGCGTTTGCCTTGCCTTACCTCATTGGATAAAGCGATGACAACACCGTCATTAATCTGATAAGTATTTTATTGCAGTGCATTAATCTGCTTTTACAATGCCGACGTGTATAAGTGTAGGAAAGAAGGGCAAGGCACTCAAAGAATCTTAATATTCAGGTGTATATTCCTACGGATAATTAACACCTGGCGCAGTCTTGCCCAGTAGTGTCTGCACGGTAACGAAGCGATAGCCTTGCTGTTTGAGTGTGCTGAGGATACAGGGCACAGCATTCACAGAGGTGGGGTGAATGTCGTGCATGAGGATGATAGCGCCTGGTCGTGCACCAGCGACGGCACGGTTGCAGACGATGGTGCTATTGCGATCAGCCCAGTCGCGCGTATCGACCGACCATAAGATAGAGGCCATACCGCGCTGGCGCAGTTGCTCGAGGACAACGCTATTTACTGCACCATATGGTGGGCGCATGATAGTCGGTGCAACGCCTGTTGCTTGGGTAATGGCACTGTTAGTACGGTCGATCTCGCTGCCGATTGCTTCTGCACTATACTGTGGCAGAACCGGATGACTCCACGAGTGATTCCCGAGCTGGTGACCACTGGTATGGATGCGGCGCACAACGTCAGCACGGGCCGCAACTTTGCTGCCGATCATGAAGAATGTGCCTTTTGCACCATATTGGTCTAGGGTGTCAAGTAGCTCGTTGGTATATGGTCCAGGCCCGTCGTCGAAGGTGAGGGCAATGCAGGCTTGAGCGCAGGACGCAGAGGGCGCTGGTGCGGCTGGTGCAGGGGTAGCAATTGGCTTGGGCTGCAGCTTGGGCAGGGCAGGAATGGTGGCAATTTGCCGCGCCTGGGTGGTTTGCAATGCAGCGAGGATACTGGTGAAGGGGAGAGAGATCGTCATTGTGCCATACGATGACGGCACGAGTGCAGCTTGGCTAAACGGCCAGGCAAGTGTATTGTCATTGGTGATAATGAAGTTGGTGAGTGCGTCTTCTGTGACCATTTCGCCAAGATCGACGGCTGGCTGCTGGCGCTCGGCAATCGTGGCAGCAACGGAGCGCTGCGCCGCATCAATGATGGTGCGGAGATATGCGGTATTGCCACCAACGAGGTCGCGCAGGGTGATAGCCGCGCCCGTCTGCTTGTTGAATGTCCAAAATCGGGTGAAGCTGGCGGGATGAGCACCGTGGGTGTCTTGGTTAGCTTGGACAATAACGGATAGGGCGGTATTGGTATTGTGGGTAATTTGGTAACTGATTGCCTCAGTCATTGGTCGGTGGAAGGTGCGGCCAGCTGCGACGCTTTGGCGAAACTCGTGGTCGAGCTGGTCAATGGCGCTCGCGACGGTGGTGTCGATCGTGCGGTTGCCTGTCAGTGGATATTCGAGTGAAGCTTTTTCTTTGGCAGAGGTGCGGCTGACCAGCTTCGAGCGGATGCCTTGGTAGCGCGAATCAACGAAGGAGTATTTCTCATCTGTTTTGTCAGTTGTGCGCGTGGCTGGTGGGGAAGGCTGTGGTGTAATAGGCCGCACCACATGGACGATAACAAGGGTAACAATGAGGCCGCATAATGCACAGGCAAGTAGTGTAAGCAAGATGACCATGCGGCGTCGCGCTTGGGTGCAGCGTTTGTGGTGTCGCTGCAAGCGTGATGCTGGTGAGGGAGATTGATGCTCCATATCGCTAGTATAGCAAAATAATGAGCATAAGCGCCATAATAGATATGATGATTATGCTCGCACCTATTGCACCAGCGCAGCCTATGGTATAATTTAGGCAGAATATGGGACCACAACAGCCGCGATTCAATAGTTTTCCCGAGCAGCCTCGGGCAAACAACCAGAATATCTACCGTTCGCCGGCGCCTCAGGCGCACGAGCGGCTTCCTGCGCTCATGCCCGAGCGTCGGAGCGAGCAGCAGCCCGCTGACACGCATGAAATGATGCCGATGGTCCCGCAGAGCCTCACGCTGCCAGCTCTTCCTACTACGGTTATTGCTGCGCCACAGCCCGACCCAGATACGACTGTCACAGCTGCTCCTGCAACTGCTGCAGACGAAGATCTGATTGAAAAAGACTGGGTTATCAAGCTCAAGCAGATCATTAAGGATACCCAAGACGACCCCTACCAGCGTGAGCAGCAGGTTAGTGCTCTGCAGCGCGACTATATCTACAAACGCTATGGGCGCAAAATTGGCGCAACGGAGAACTAGATGAATACCGTCACCACTTTCATTATTGTTTTTGGCTCGGCTGGCCTTATTCTGATCATCTTGTTTGTTGCCTTCATCGTCTATCGCAACAGTATGCGCGAGGCTAAGAACTACGAGCGAGGCCTTAAGATGGTGCCGATTCTCATCCACTTGCCACCTGCTAGTGATGATATCGACGGTGGGGGGCGTGACAAGCGTGACCTCACGGAGGAGGTGCTATCGCAGGCCCAAGTGATGTACAACATCATTGCGAGTACCAGCACCAAGGGCTTTATGAGCCGGATCTATGGGCAGCGCCATGTGTCATTTGAGATTGTGGCGCGCGAGGGTCTGGTGTATTACTATGCAGTGGTGCCAACAGTGCTGACGGACACAGTGCGCCAGGCAATTGCTGCAGCTTACCCATCGGCACGGCTCGAGGAGGTGTCGGAGCACTCGGTATTTAGTAAGGTAGGCAAGGCGAGTGGGACGATTGGTGGTGAGTTTACTCTGCGCAAAGAATTTATTTATCCGATTTCTACCTATATGGAGTCTAAGCGCGATGCGTCGCGGGCGCTGCTCAATGCAGTATCTTCGGCTGGGCGCGAGGATGGGGTGGGAATCCAATTTTTGATCCGCCCAGCGTATGAGAAATGGACGAAGCGCTCTATCTCGGCTGCCGAGCAGATCGTCAAGAACAAGGGTGAGAAAAAGAGTAGTGGCGGTAGTGGCCTCTCGGCGCGTGATGTTATGCAGGCACTATGGAAGCCGCCTGAGGCAAGTGACAAGAAGGAATTCCAAGCCGAGAAGCCGCTCAGTGCGGTGGAGCAGGCTAAAGTTGATGCTATCCAAGAGAAAATTCGCTACCCCGGCTATGAGGTAATGATCCGCGTGGTGGTGTCGTCCAACACGGCGGCGCGCTCACAGGTGCTGCTCAAGAATATTGTGGCGGCGTTTGCACTGTTTGATTCGCCGAGCTTTAATGGCTTTAAGTTTAACCTTACTAAGAATGTCGATGAGCTCGCGACAGCCTTTATCTTCCGATTCTTCCCGCAGGCAAATAGCCGCGATATTCTCAACTCAGTAGAGCTTGCAACCCTCTTCCATTTGCCAGACCAAAATAGCATTCCTACCTCGCAAGTCAAGCGCCAAATGAGCAAGCAAGTCGATGGCCCAACAGAGGTGATGGAGACGGGGCTATTGCTTGGCTACAATGAGTTCCGTGGCGTGCGCAAGCCGATTCGCCTGGCTGATAAAGACCGTCGGCGTCACATCCATATCATTGGTCAGACGGGTGTAGGTAAGTCGGTCTTGCAAGAGAACTTGGCCTACCAGGATATGCTGGCGGGGCGGGGTTTTGCCTTGGTCGATCCGCACGGTGACTTAGCTGAGGCATTGCTCGCCAAGGTACCACGTGATCGGGTGGAGGATATTGTCTACTTCGACCCAGGTGATATGAGCAACCCGATTGGTCTTAATATGTTTGAGTTCGATCACCCCGACCAAAAGGACTTCTTGGTGCAGGAGGCGATCAACATGCTGTATGGCTTGTATGACCCAGGCCACACCGGTATCGTTGGGCCACGCCTCGAGCACATCTTCCGTAACTGTGCGTTGCTGCTGATGGCTGATCCTGCAGGCGGGACGTTTGTCGACGTACCAAAGCTGCTGGTGGATGAGCAATTTCGTAATGCTAAGCTCAAATACGTGACGGACCGGCAGGTGCTCGACTTTTGGACGAAGGAGTTCCCAGCCTCGCAGCGCTCTAATGAAGCCGGTGACTTGATTAGCTGGGTGATCTCCAAGTTTGGTCCATTTATTAGCAACGATGCAATGCGCAATATTATTGGCCAGACTAAGAGTGGCTTCAACTTCCCCGAGATTATGAATAACAACAAGATTTTGCTCGTCAACCTCTCTAAAGGTAAGATGGGTGATCTCAACTCGAAGCTGCTTGGTATCATCTTCGTCATGAAATTCCAGGCGGCTGCCATGGCTCGGGCCAATATCCCCGAGCACGAGCGCAAGGACTTCACACTCTACGTTGACGAGTTCCAGAACTTTGCCACCGATAGCTTCGAGACAATCCTCAGTGAGGCGCGTAAGTATCGCTTGAGTTTGGTCTTGGCCAACCAGTTTATGACACAACTCAAGGAAGAACTGCGCGAGGCGATCCTTGGTAACGTTGGTACAACCATTACCGGCCGAATTGGTACGACTGATGCTGAGATCATGGTTAAGCGCTATACCCCTGTCTTTACTGCTGAGGACTTGACCAAACTGCCAAACTTCGAGTCCGTCTGTGTGGCGCAGATTAATGGCACACCATCGGCACCATTTAGCATGGCGTGGATTCCGCCAATGGGCGAGCCAAACCAGCAATTGAGCGGTGCTCTCAAGAAACTCTCGGCCGCGAAGTACGGCCGGCCACGCGACCAAGTGGAGCGCGATATAGCTGCCCGTATTAGTGTGCAACAGCCCAGTCAGCCAGCAGCCGGAGCGGGGCGCCCAGGGGGTGCAGCCGGAGCTGGCGGTGGGTCGTCCTTCCTGGATGAATGGCTTGCCAAGCGTAAACAGATGAATGCAAAGAAACCGCAATCGGCGGCAGCACCATCGAGCGCGCCAGCCTCACGGCCCGGTAGCCCGGCTGCTCAACCAGCTCGGCCACAAACTGCACCGGCTTCAGCGCAGCCATTGCGTGCCCAACCAGCCACGCCGCCAGCTTCTTCGCCCTCTCAGGCGCCACGGCCACAGCCAGCTAGCGCTCCTCGCACTATGCCAAATCCAAGCACGTCATCTCCATCGTCGGCTCAGCCTACTCCACCACCGTCACCAGCGGTGCAAGATGCGCTTGATAGAGCACGTCATGCTGCGCGGCCCAATATCCTTGGTGGCCAGCCGGCCGAGGCACGTGCTCAGTCTACTCCACCAGTCGCACCATCACCCGCTCCCGAGCCAGCTATGCCATCGCCAGAAGAGCTAGAGCGTGAAGCTCTGCGTCGCCAAGGCACTCTCAACACCCATGGTGACCTGAGCGGCGAGCCACAGGAAGTGTCGATTAAGCTGCATTGATAAACGCTTAATACAGGTGATAGAGAACACAAGCGGCAAGTACGATATTTTTCGACGTTCGTTACCATGTGTATTATACTAAGTCTATGAAAACTCACTACATCTTACTGGAACTAAGCCAAGGTTGGCGGTATGTCGGCGACGATTGGGAGTTGGATTCTGATAATACAACGTGCCGAAACAAATTCACGTCTGCGACGACAACGTTCGGTGCCGACGACATATGCCCCTGGTGTATTGAACTTGGAGTAGAACGGACACTTCCGCGTGAGGTGGGCGTGCCCACTCCTTACCCTATAGAAGGTGGCCGTTACGTACTTACTGTTTGTTCACCCTCGTTCGTTGATGATCCACGTGGCAAGTGGTACTTTGAAGATGACGACGAGGAAGGTGATGACGAAGCAAAGCCTCTGATTATGAATACGCTTGACTACGACGCCATCTCTGAGTTTGTCGAAACAAAATTAAAAGAGTATACGTTCACATCCACACCTGACGATCCGTATGGAGACGATGTCGAATTTCGTAATGTCACAAAGCACTGGCTTTATGATGCCGACTGGGATGATTATCATTAATAGGTTTTTTTGCCAAAGACACTACTTAGACGCTTGAGTTATTTGTTAGCAACTCTGACAGTGGTATCGTTCACTCATGACATACGTAGCCACTGTCGTTTAGGTACTTCTCTCTAGTCTGAGTGACCTCCCTCTAGAGCAGTGGAGTTTGATCAATAGGGCACTATTTGGCATGGGAAGTGTAAGCTATCAGTGATTGAATCATATGGTTGATAGAGCAGTGATTTGCAGAGGCAAGCTACACATTCCGCCGACCAAGCATCATCATGCGCACAAAGTCGAAGGCGAGGCCGCAGAGCCAGCCGAGGGCGAAGGCGGCAATGGATTCGGCACCAGAGAGTGGGTAGCCGTTGAAGCGGGCGATGAGGTAGATGGCTAGAGTGAGTACGAAGGCGGCAATGGCACCAGAGAGCAGCGCATTGGGCCGAGCAACGGTATTGCCAGTGACTTCGCTTGCCTTCTCGATGGCTGGGTTGTGGATGACTTTGCTAAAGGCGCGGCTTGAGGGCGAGAGCTGAGACTGGACAGCTGCCATGGTTTTATCGAAGCGTTCTTGTTGAGCGGCTGGGCTGGTTTGGCGTTGGCGCTCGGCGCGCTGTTGTTCGCGGGTTTCGCGCTGGCGGCGCTCAGCTTCGGCAGTGGCTCGTTTTTGCTCGGCAGCTTGCTCGTAGACTTGCTCGGCTTCGTGGCGAGCGGCCCTAAGGGTTTCGCGTTGCTGACGCGTTTCGCCCTGGAGGCTGGGGTGCTCTAACTGGCGGTGTTCGCCAGATTGGCGCAGGGCAGTCAGCTGTTCGGCGCGTGATTGCTCGATGGTTTGCTCGGTGCGGTGCTCAGGTTGGCGCTTGGTGGTAAATCGTTCTGCCATTGGTTTCTCCTTGGTTAGATTGTTCCGGCGTTAAAGTTGCGGCGCACGAGGCGGATCTCAGTGCTGAGCTGGCGTGAGCGAGCGTAGAAGAAGACTACTACCGCAAGGACGATGCCAGCAAAGATGATATTCTCGCTGCTACCGGTGTGGGGTAGCTCGGTTACCACTTGCTCGACGACGCGCTTCTCGGCAGGGCAATCTACCTTGGTGCTAAGTGTGTTGCCAAAGGTGTTGTCGATACGGCAATCGTAGGAGGTTGCGTTGCTGGTGCCAGTACCCATCGAAGGAATCTGATCTTTGAGCTGGACGGTAAATTGCCGCTCTTGGCTCTCGCCTGGCTTGATCTCTACAGCTGGCCAGCTGAGGATGGTTGCATCGATGCTGGCGCTTTGGTTGGTGTCTTTGGCAAGTGTGCCGCCACCAGCGTCAACGACCGTAGCGTATTGGAGGACATCGCTAAGGTTGTCGCTAAAGGTGAATTTCTCGGCATTGAGACCTTTGTTGGTGACGCTAAGCTTGTAGGTAATGCGGTCGTGGGCTTTGGCGGTGACGGTGGTTGTCTCAGCACTGTTTTGGGTGAGGTTGTGGCCACTCTTGGTCTGGACGAATTTGGCAGTACAGGTCTTGTCCTCTAACCAGAGGGTGTTGTTGCCTGGGCAGGGTTGGCAACGGGCGTCATCTTTGAGCAGAGTAGGATTGACCGGGCAGTGGGCGGGTGCAGCGATGACGAAGGTCTTGGCACAGGCTTCACTGGTACGGTCGCCCAGAGAGGTTTTGACAGTGAGGACGACGCGGTACGAACCGGGCGTTTTCTCGCTGTAGCTGACGGTGGGTGTGCTACTCTCGAGTGTTTTGGCGAGTTTGCCATCGCGGTAGACGTGGAAGACATAGCCGGTGATAGTAGCGCCATGCTGGGCAGACGCCGCAGCGGTGAATTGGTAGGTGGTGTCGTTCTTGTTGATAACAAGGCCACTACAGCTTGCCACTGGCGTTGGCTTGATGACAGATGGCGGCGTACTGCAGTTTGGATAAGTACCGACCTGGCCGGGTGGGCAGACAGGTGCGGGTGGCACTGTCTGAGTGATGAGGTTACCACAGTTGAGCATAATGGCAAACCAGCCAAACTTCGCTGAGTGGCCAACGAATGCCCGGTAGGTGAAATTCCCCCACAGGTGGTGTGGCCGGTAGTAGAAGTTGCGCATTCCACCTTGCGCTGCCTTCACAGAATACACGCCTTCGCCCTGGGCAGCACTAAAGTGCGGCGTCATTCCCCACGAGTAGGTGTTCTCGGTGCTTCGCCGGGTTTCGAGGCGAGTTGTCGCTTGTTGCAGCTCAGCACGGGTAATGCCGATGGTGCTGTAGAGGTCACGGATGTTGTTGGTGTTGGCGTCGTAGTGTGCCATCAGCTGCGAGCCATTGCTAATTCCACCGTAGATCATATCGCTTGGGTCGGCGGCGTTAGCCGATTCTGGTGGTGCAAGCAGCGTGAACGATTGCACGACGAGCGCCAGCGCGGTAAATATCAGCCCCAAGCGACGCGTTGCTTCTTCCTTGCGCAAACGCTTCGCGTAGAAGCCCAGCTGGCCGACGATCGCCGGGCTGAGCGATAAGTTTGATACGAGTTTCCGAAACATGATGTACCCCCATAGACCATCAATGTTAGCTAAATGTTCTATGTATATTCTAGCAATGTGTTGCACGAAATGCAATTGTTTATTGGTTGTGCTTACTGATGTGTGATGCAGGAAGGAGCTCGAGAGTCGGTTATATAATCTGTTTTTCAATTCTAAGGTATAAAGTTAGTGATTTGACAATATCAATCCACACAATGTGAAAGGTGAGAAGTAGTGAGAAATTGAAGCGAAAAAATCACTAAGGCTTTAGAGTGTAGACTAGCCTATTTGACACAAGCTCCAACCTAGAGAATAATATGGAATATGGCTCGCTCTGCTCGCTCACACCATCCCAATGACTTCGCGCTCGATATTGCGCATAATGAGCTCGATCTCTTTCGCTGGTTCCTGTTGGTGTATCTGCTGGGCAAGCCGATTCAATCACCGGTGGCGGTGCAGACCTGGCGTCTCTTGGTGGAGCACCAGCTTGATACGCCGTGGGCGCTGCTTGCGGTGGAGCGCAAACGCCTCGTGCGGCTGCTGGATGAAGGCAAATACACGCGCTATGATGAGAAAACAGCGGCGGCGCTGCGGCTCTGTGCGCAGCAGCTGATTGATTAGTATGATGGCTCGCTGATGCTGCTGATAGAAAACAGCCCAAGCGAAGCCGAGTGCGCCAAACGCCTGCAAAAATTCTACGGCGTCGGGCCAAAGACGGCGGAGATTTTCCTGCGTGGCATAGAGGAGCTATTTGCTCAGCGTGTGGAATAAACGGTTGTTGGATAATAAAAATAAAGGAGTAATAAATGCTCGATACATTTCGGAAAATAGGACAGAGCGGAGCGCAGTGGAGTCGGCGACACTGGCGAGGGCTGGCAGTATGTGGAGTGATTATTATGGGGCTGTGGCTTCATAATACGAGTCTCTTTATGCCGACGCAGCGCCCACGGATACTTGCTCACCGAGGCTTGGCACAGACCTTTGACTACAGCAAGGTTGGCAATGATACCAACACTGCAGCCATTATGGATAAACCTGAGCACCCCTATCTTGAGAATACGATCCCGTCGATGCGCGCTGCCTTTGATCATGGTGCGGATGTGGTGGAGCTTGACCTCAAGCTCACGAAAGATAAGCAACTCGCGGTCTTCCATGATGCAACGTTGGAATACCGCACAGAAGCCAAGGGGGAAATTGGCAAGTACACGATGGCTGAGCTCAAGCAGCTCGACATTGGTTATGGCTACACGGCGGATGGCGGCAAAACCTTTCCATTCCGCGGCAAAGGGGTGGGCTTGATGCCGACGCTGGATGAGGTGCTGGCAGCCTTTCCGCACAAAGATCTTCTTTTACATGTTAAGGACGGCAACCACCAGACATACGAAGTGCTGTGGGGCAAGCTCCGAGCGATGGACCGGGAACGCTTTAAGCAGATGACGGTCTACGGTAACGATAATGGCATTGCCTGGCTGCGCCAACAAAGCGCGACGCTGCGCTTGTGTTCCAAGGCGATGATGAAGGCCGGGTTGCTGCGGTACGTGGCAGTTGGCTGGACGGGTTATGTGCCGCACGAGCTGCACAATATGGAGCTGCACATTCCGCGGCGCTATGCACCACTGCTATGGGGCTGGCCAGGTAAGTTTGTTGACCGGATGGCGGCGGTAAACACGCGAGTAATGTTGGTCGAAGGCGATGGACAGTGGTCAGCTGGGTTTGATACAGCAGAGAGTGTGACGCAGATACCGCCACAGTTTGGCGGGTATGTCTGGACGAACCGGATTGATCGGGTGCAGCCAGTGCTCGCGCGGCGGCGCTGAGTTTTATACACTTGAGTGAAATGAGGTAGGATAGGTGACAGACGCGCGCGTCTTGTTCTTGAGTAGTATACTAAACGAATCATTATTGTAATTCATTTACATTAGGTGTAATCTATGCGATAATCTTAAGGAAGGAGAAGTAAAATGCACACACAATTTGATGCACTGATTATTGGTTTTGGTAAGGCGGGCAAGACGCTAGCGGTAGCACTCGCTGGGGCAGGTCAGCGGGTGGCGCTGGTGGAGCAGTCGCCGCAGATGTATGGTGGGACATGTATTAATATTGCCTGTATCCCGACCAAGACGCTGGTGAGTGCGGCAGCAGCTGGCCGGTCTATCGACGAAGCGTTTGCGCGCAAGACAGCGGTTGTGACCAAGCTCAATAGCAAGAACTACCACATGCTTGCGGATAATCCGGGCGTAATGGTTATTGATGGCACCGCGTCGTTTGTTGATGCGCACACGGTGAGTGTCCAGGCGGGTGAGCAGCGTATTGAGCTGCAGGCAGAACGGTTGTTCATTAATACCGGTGCAGTGCCAGTGATGCCGGCGATTACTGGCCTTGAGCAATCGGCCCATGTCTATACCAGTACAGAGGTGCTCAACCAGCAGCTCAAACCACGGCGGCTAGCGGTGATTGGCGCTGGACCGATTGGCCTCGAGTTTGCCTCTACCTATGCAGCCCTTGGTGTGGAGGTCACGCTCTACCATCGCCGGGCGCAGCTGCTTCCGCACGAAGAGCCATCTGTTGCCCAAGCAGTTGCCCAGGCTCTGGAAGAGCAGGGTATAACACTGGTGCTTGCATCAGATATACAGCAGGTACGTGATACAGACCACGGCGTTGCTGTGATGAGTGGCAGTGATGAGCAAGTATATGATGCTGTGCTCGTGGCGGCTGGCCGCCAGCCTAATACCAGTCAGCTTGGTCTTGCCGCCGCTGGTGTGGAGACTGACGAGCGCGGTGCGATCATCGTTAATGACCAATTGCAGACCACTCAGCCGCATATCTGGGCGCTGGGCGATGTCAATGGTGGGCCACAGTATACCTATGTGTCGCTCGACGACTTTCGTATTGTCAAGAGCCAGCTCCTTGGTGATGGTAGCTATACGCGGGCTCAGCGTGCAGTATTGCCGCATGTGATATTTATGCAGACACCACTGGCGCGGGTTGGTCTGACGGAAACAGCAGCTCACGCGCAGTATGGTGACGATGTGAAAGTTAAAGAGTTGCCGGCTATGGCGGTGCCACGCATGCATGTTGATAATAAAACAACGGGGTTACTCAAAGCAGTGGTGCAGCCATCGACAGGCCGCATTCTTGGCGCGACGCTCTTTTGCCAGCAGGCACCAGAGGTGATTAATACTATCAAAACAGCAATGGATGCTGGTTTGCCCTATACCGTACTGCGCGACCAGATATTTACTCATCCAACGGTAAGTGAGGCGTTGAATGACCTATTTGCTAGCTAGGAATAGCAAGTTGTATTTGCTATCTATAATAAAAGCCTCCCCCGTGTATGGGGAGGCTTTGTAACTACTAGAGTGGTTGTTATATAAAATCAGCAATATCATCGCCGCGCGCCAGTGCGATAGTGTCTTCTATATCTAGCTGGTCTAGGTTGTCGTGCGTGCTTGAGCCGGCTGCTTGCGTTTGCAGGTAGCCATCAACGAACGCATCAATATCCGCTAGGGATGGAGCAAGTGTTAACGTTTCGCGATCGAACATATTGTTCACATCACTCAGGCGGTCGACAGTGGCATCATGGCTGTAGCGGATATCGGTATACGTTTCGGTATCTAAGTGGCGGATGGCACCATGCGAATCAAGCGCAAAATTCTTAGCCTGGGCATCACCGTGAATAAAGCCGTGGTTGTGGAGCTCTGCCATAGCGCGGCCCGCTACCTGGTACATAGCTCGGCGGGTTTCCGCTGGGGTGTTGGGATTCCATAGATAGTTATCGAGCGTGTTGACGTTATGTTCGTAACGGCTTAACACGCCAACGCGCTGTGCTCCCCCGGCGGTATTCTCTGCACGAATAAAGCCAAGCGGTGTATAGACTTTGTGCTCACCAAAGCGCTCATTTACGGCCTTGGCTGCTAAGAACTCGCGACTAGCTGTAATGGGGTGTATGTACTTAACAGCTACAAGTTCGGTAATGGTACCAGCTTCTAGCTGTGCCATGTGGAGCTGGCCAAAAGCAACCTCGGCACGGCTATGCTGGCGGCCACGCTCTAGGCCGGGTACCTGGTTGAGGCTGTAGTTGTGTAAATTCTGGTTATTCACCGTGGCGGTAATACCAGACAACTCTGGCGGTAACAAGAGCAAATCACCTGTTGTAAGACTACCAAGCTTACGGATGAGTCGTTCATTACGAAAATCGCGTTTTGCGGCTGTTTCGCTGGTGGGAATATATTTCTTTTTAAGGTAGTCAACGGTGTTGATCTGTTGAATGGGATCACCATCGATAATTAAGGTGGGTGCTATCTTCTCACTCATACTGTATATTTACCATAAAAATAATGGATAGTCAATATATGCGTACAAATCTCCCTACCTTTGCAACATCTCAGCAGGTGTCTGCAGCTGTATGTCTAAGTGTATGCGCTATTTATTGCTCGCCAATATTAGGATGAGAGAATGCGTTGTGTGCTGGAGACCCCAGAGGGGCGGAAGCGGCTTGATGATCTTATTGAATTTCTCACACAGGAAGATGAAAAAGAACGGCATTCTTGGGAACAACAAGACTAAGGTGATGAAGTAATTTAAATGTATCAAGTAACAAAATTTCTAAACTCTGAATCATATCACTGTACAGTGATATACACAGCTACGCCGCCCGAAACTCATACACAAGCGCACCTGTCCTTTGTGAGAGACAGATGATGCCTAGGTCGGGCGAGCCGTGTTTGTCTGGGAGTGTTTGGCCAAGATAATGGAAGCGAATAATACACGAGCTATCTGGTGCAGCGGCCGAGCTTAGCAGAGTACGCGCGTGGCCAGACACCTGCTCTGAAGAATCAAGTGGCAATGTGCGCCCAAGCCGCGAATATGCCATCCACCCCGTGCAACCAAATTTGCAATCGCGAAATGGCTGGCTAGCGAGCAGACGCTGACGTGCGGCGTGGTCGGTGATAGTGCCGATGACGATACCACCTGGCCCATCAATATTGATAAATTCACCGCGGCTTAGGGCAATGTCGAGTGACTGCGTGGCCTCGCTTTTCACTCGCTGCGTGAGTTCCTTTGTCGCATTCGTCCAGAGTGGTTCGGGTCGCATTGCGTGCAGGACAGTGCTCATGCCAACGCCTACCACGATGAGCAGAATTATTACCACAAGCGGCAGCCATAGATGGCGGAGAAGAGCAGAGAGGTTAGTGAGTGTGCTACGCATATATTTCATGCATATAGTATATATCAGGCGCTTGATGCTTGCAATGAGAATAAAACGATGTAATAGCTAAGAATATAAGAGTAGCTTATCGTGTGTTATTTTGTGCCAGCAAGGTAGATTTCTTGCACCTGGGCATCATTCAGCGCGGTGGTGTGGACAGCCCCAAACTGCATCATGCCAGTGAAGAATGTGTTTGTGCTGTTGATGGGTGTGCCATCGCCATTGTGCCACTCGCTAAAGCGCCCACAGCCAAACTTCCAGTAGCCGCGGAAGTTTTGGGCCTGCGTGACACTCGGGTCATGAGCAACCAGTGCGCCATCGGCATAGAGCCGCATCCCTTGTGGTGAGAGTGAGGCAGCGACGTGGTGCCACTTGCCATCGGCGTAGTTTTTGCCGGCTGGTGAGAAGACAGAGCGTGTGGCATTGGGCCACACTGCAAAGGCAATACGTCCTTGCTTGTCGAGAAAGAGGACGCGGTCTAGGCTTGGGTCCGCACCATTGTCTGGTGTACTGGCAAAGCCGGCGATGCGCCCATTATTGAGCCCATATTGATTGGTATTGAACCAGACAGAGAGGGTAAAAGGGTTGGGGTTATCGACGAGTGTAGGGTAGGCAAGGCAGGTATCTTTGAAGAGGGTGCTGCGCACACGGTCGCGGCGGCAAGCGTATGATTGTGAACCATGAGCGGCGGCTGTGCGTGTGAGCCAGGTACCCTTATTGTTATTGCCAGATAGGTCGCGCTCGGTAGTGCCGGTATCGAAGAATGTCATGCCGTAAATGAAGAGCGCCTGCGAGGGGGCAGTGAGCTTGGTGGCATCAGTGCAGTTGTAGAGCACTGGGCGGGTGGTATTAGTATTGTTGTGGATCGTACCGGAAAACGCCCCACTTGTTAGATAAAAATTATGAAAGATAATAAAGCATATCCCCACTAGGGTGATAATCGCTGCGATAATGACAGAGGTAGCAGGCAGTGGCTGTGGTGAGCTATCTGCTGGAGTAGGCCGAGATAGCTGGCGAAGGCCATAGAGCATGAGCCCAAAAGGGATAAGACAAATGAGCAGAATGCACAAGACGACCCACGCTGTGTAATGAATCGTTGGCATGAAAAAATACTGCCCATGGCTATTTTGTACTGAGACGGTAATGGTAGCATCTTGACCGGGGTAGAGCACTGTGCCGACTGCGTCGATTGGGAAAACGCCGGTATTGACGATGTGCATAAGGGCGCCTTTGTCTGAAGGGAGAACGCTGAACACACTAAAATTGATCCACGGATGAAACCACAGCGACACAGCACAGAGCACCAGCGTCATACCGATGATCCGATAATACCAGCGCCACGCTGGGCGAGCTCGGCGGGTGACCAGATGGATGATGAGCCAGCCGATCACCACCCATGGCGCCATCAGCCATACCCAGCCAAGCCATGGGTTGATGAAAATTGCTTTGCCAATGATGGCGCTGTGCTCAATGGGGAGTGGATCAGCCGCGTGGTTGAGGTCGCCCTTGGTGAGGATACGTTGGTTGGTGATGGACTGAATCCGATGAGTATACGTCCGGCCGTGGCGCCGGAAGGTGATGATATCACCGGGGTGGTAGCTGCTAGCTGGCTGGGTAACGACGAGTGCGCCAACTGGTGCGGCGGTAGCCATGCTCGGCGTTGTGACAAAAAAGATACGCATGCCGAGCGCCATCATCACGGCAACGAAGCCTCCAAGACAGAGGCTTAGGATAGTGATGATAATTATTCGTTGCCGCGGCATGCGTATCGTCCTACTCCAGAGGAATTACGCGCCAAATGTCCACGTCAGTGGTTGCGAGACCTGCAGACCTTGGTAGGTTGGGCCAGCACTGGCGTCGAGCGACACCTCGAAGGTGATCGGCACGCTCTCACCAGCATTGATGGTTGCCTTGCTGAGCTTGGCGAGCAGGTCAATAGCACCGCCTGCTTGCAATTGTGCGGCAGTACCCGTAAAGAGCGTGCTGCTGCCTGACTTGATGGCTACCTTAACCTTGCTGCAGAGGTCGGTTGCATTACCCGCGAGAGAAGCACCAGGGACTTTGGACTGGCTGCATGTGCCTGGGTCGAGGCTAAAGGATGTTGCGGCGACGCTACCCGTGTTCTCCAGGGTAATGTTGGTCGTTTTGGCTGGACCACCAGCAACGAGTGCGGCATCAGTGCCGCCATACTTATTGATAGTAGAGCAGGTAGCAGAGTTGGTCGTTGCACCAGCACCATCTGTGCTATTGCAGGTGTAGGTACCCGATGTTTCCTTCATAGTGAGTGTACCGGTTGAGGCACTGTTGATGGTGTTTTGGATGCTTGCCGCAAAGCCTGCGAAGGTTGGTGTAAAGGTAAAGGCGACCAGCAGTGCACCGACGATCCCCGTTGAGATAAGGCCGATCCGCTTCTTGCTCTGGCTAGCTTGAGTTACAATCATAAAAATCCCCCTATGGTTATATTAACTATAAGTGTATCAAAAGCATGAGCGTTATACAAGGTGGCAATGTATTGATAGCGATAACTCGGCTGGTAATGGTATCGCATATCGATAGCTCTATTTCACTTCATTGGCTGCGATATATTGATTGCTCGTCTCGCTGCGCAGCCGTTTCCAAACCTGCTATAATAGAATATGAGTAGAAAGTAAAGAGGCGCTATCGGGCAGGGTAGCGCGAGCGGAGGTCGGAGCGATATGGCAATCAGTCAGGCGAAACTAATTCAGGCAGCACGGCGGGTCTTTGCCCAGGATGGCTACAAGGCGGCATCGATCGTGGAGATTGCTCAGGTGGCGGGCATTGCGGTGGGTGGTGTGTATTTGCTCTATCCGTCTAAGCTGGAGCTCTTCCTTGCGGTGTATTGTGCGGAGGACGAGAAGACGAAGAACCGGATCGTCGGGCGGATTGATTGGTCGCAGCCGCGGGCGGCTTTTGCAGCCTATCTACGTGCCACGACGCAAGCCATGCGGCGTAATAAAATCCTCGCCGAGTGGCAGAGTGATGTGCCTGGCGAGCAGGTGCGCCAAGCCTACCAAGACGAGGCCAAGCAAGCAGAGGCGGGTAATAGCCTGGCAATGCGTGGTGAGTTCTTTGCCGAGCAGGTGCAGCAGTGGCGGCGCGATGGCATACTGCGGCCAGGCGCGACCGACCAGATAATTAGCGAGCTCTTTACAGCAGTGGCGGCAATCGACGCACTGGAGGGTATCGCACCAAAGACGATGCGGTTTATGGTTGATGCGGTGCTCGAGCAGCTGTTTGTCAGTGAATAGTCGTCGCCATACGTCGCTATAAAATAATGAACGATGCAGAACGCAGAAGCGAACCTGTCGTATTATTTGCAATTATCACCGCTTCATCGTATACTTATCACTAGTATGTTGCAATATCTTCGTTCGAGTGAGGCAGATCAGACGATTACGCCGCGTGATACGCTGCGGGTTGGGTCGTGGCTGCGCTGCGAGAAGCCTAGTAGTGAGGAGATCGACAAGCTCCTGGCGCTTGGTATGGACGAAAACATCATCAAAGATGCGCTGGACCCGCACGAGGTGCCACGTATTGAGTTTGAGGATGAGTGGACGTATTTGATTGCCCGCTTGCCTGATACAGACGATGATTTTAATGACTTTACGACGCCGATATTGTTTGGTATTCATAAAAACTACGTGGTGACACTTTCGCGCGATAGCCTGGGCCGGCTCTGGCAGCCTTTTGTTGACAAGACGCGGATGAATACGGCAAGGCGGATTGAGCTCGTGGTGGCAATGATTGAGGCAGTGTCGCTGCAGTACCAGCGGCGAGTGGCAACGATCAACCGACAAATGCGAGCAGCAACAGACGACCTCCATACGCTGCGGGCGCGCGATATCGTGACGCTGACCGAGTATGAGCGCAAGCTCAACGACTATCTCAATGCACTAGTGCCAATGAACTGGGCGATTGAGCGCTTGATGGCAAACCGGAGCCTCCGCCTCAAGGAGGATGATAAGGACGATGTGGAGGATATCTCGATTGACTTGGAGCAGGTGATTGCGCGTTGTAAGTCGCTTTTGCGCACCATCACTAATGTGCGTGATAGCTACCGCGCCGTGATGGACACGCGCCTGAACGAGACGATCCGCTTACTAACGGTGATCACGGTAGCTCTGACTATCCCGACGATGATCGCTGGGCTTTATGGTATGAATGTGCCTGTGCCAGGGGCGGATGACCCGACGATGTTTTGGAAGATTACCACCGTGAGTGTGATAGCTGCCATGGCAACCGGGTATTATTTCTTACGCCGGCGGTAGGGGTTATTGCACCCCACCTGCTTTAAGCAATGTCTTTAGCCCGTGCTCGCCGCCACCAAAGCCGCTGGTGGTGTAGTCGTTAACGATCATGTAGGGGAGGCCAGTGACGCCGAGCTTGAGAGCGCGGCTGGTGTTTGTGGCGATGTCGTCTTTGTGTTTCTCGTTTGTCACGCAGTCGCGGAAGGTCTCCACGTTGAGCCCAATAGCTTCGGCCGATGTTTCGAAATAGCTGACGGGGAGGAGCGGAATTTCTTTGGGCACGGCAACGCCTTTGACGCCAATGCCTTTGTCGAAGTAGTCAGCTTTGATGCGGGGCACAATGTGGTGCGTGTATTCCCAATACTTATGTTGGTCGGCCGCGCAGAATGCTGCCTCGGCACCACGCTCGGTGTTGGGCACGATATCTTTGAGAACGGCAACAATCCGGTGCTCATAGCGCAGTTTGCCCGACTTGATATACTGCTGGAAGTCTGCAATGTTTGTGGCAGCCTCGACCTGGGCGCAGAATGAGCAGAAGTAGTCGGTGTAGTCGACGAAGACATTGGGCGCAGTGTGGCTGCCCTGCGACATGGCGCTCTGCCAGGGTTCACCTTTGCCAATGTGCTTGTTGGGTGGGCGGTTGACGAGATTGTAAGCAAAGAGGCTGATGATTGTGACGACGACAATCCCAAGCATGATATGGATCAAGCTAACCCCTGTTTGTTGTGACTGCATAATGCTCCTCCTGCTGAGCTAATGTTATGTAGATGGCGGCAATCTGGCCCGATCGATAGAGCGAAAAGAGACTGAGCCCAAGGGCAATGACAAGCACAATGGTGCTGGCAACCGTCGCGGCTGAAGCGGCGGCTGCTCCCGAGAAAAACACTGCCACGATAGGGAGAATGAGTGATGTACCACAGGGCACGCAGCCCAGGCCAATTGCCGCCGCGACAGAGGCAATACCGCTGAGGCCGAGCTGCTGCGTGGTTTGCTGGTTATGCTTGTTGTGCCGGGCAGTGAAGATAATAAGCGTGAGCGATATTCCTTGCAGCACTGAGACAAGCACAAGCAGCGCGCCCGTCAGCGATGTTGCCGCCTGCCGAGCAATCTCCGCGAACATCGTCCCAATGACGCCAAGTTTATCAATAAGCGGCAAGCGAGACATAAGCAGTGAGCCATAGAATCCACCATTAGTTAAGAGAAAAATCAGCCAAGCAAAGCCAAGTGCGCTAACTAGCGCCCCTGCCGCATAGCGTGGTTGGTGCAACACCTGACCAATGCCGCTCAGGGCGGTGAGGGTGGCGTGGCGTAGCGAAGGAAGGCGATGTTTCATCAGTGTCTTTATTATACCACTGAGCGCTGCAACCCTCCGTGGTTGTCCTAGTGATGGCTACTCTGTAACGCCATAGCCAAGTAGGCCAGTATAGTTGCGCTGTCGGTTGGCAAAAACACGTATCTTGTTATTCTCGTTGCCGCCAACAGTGGTGAGCATGCCATCGTCGTTGCGCAGGACAATGTGCGTATGGTCGCCAAAGACGGGCGAAGCGCGGTAGATTGCTACGTCACCAGGGCGGGGCTGGTAGCCGCTATCGGCTGGCTTGAAACGGCCTGCAGACTCGTAATACTCACGCAGCGTGAAGGTGCCTGGAATGCGCCAGCTACCAGTGTGTGGGTTCTTGAGCGGCGCACCAGCCTGCTGCATCGTCCAGCTGACGAAGTTGGCACACCATGCTTCGTGCGCTCCTTGGCTATATTTCGTACCAGCGGGCTGAGCGGCAAACTCTGCCTGGGTAAGCTGGATAACCTTGCGGCGAGTAGGGCTGAGGGCTTGCGTGTTGACCTCAGGAAACTGAGCTAGCCCTGGCGAACGATCGAGCGTCGCCACATGCGACGTACCTTGGAGCTTGTAAAGGATTTTGCGCCAGCCAATCGCTGTGCCAACGATGCCGCCAATAACGAGAAGGAGGGCAAGGCAGATGGTGATGATGGTTGCTCGGTGGCTGAGAGGGAATAATCGTTTCATATGTATAGTATACACCGCATGGTGATGAGATGCTTGTTGGTTAGTTGCTGTTTGGATGGCAGGAGAGGTATTTCGGGCTGTGAGTGAGGATTTATTTTGTTGAATAGCCACATACCATAGCGGCGAAATTACCAAGTGCCTTGCCGACATCTTTCCATTGGCGACACCGAAACAGGTCGTGTGCGGTAATGAGCAGCGCTGCCCCAATGATAATAAGTAGCATAGCTAAGGTATACCCTGCGGGAGATGACTGACTGATGAATAGCTGCAGCGCATAGTACCCTGCTGCGAGCGCGAGGCCAAAGACGATGAAGCTGAGGAGTTTGAAGAGGTAATGCATGATGATTCCTTGAACGAGATAACGGTATCTTCTATCGTAGAAGGTGGTTGCGTTACTGTCAAGGTTATATATTGTTCATCTTTCGCTTTCCTTTTTTCTATGCTATAATCTAGCCCAACGGATGGTTGTTAGCGTATAGCTGGGAGTGATTCAAGCAGCGGCCTGTTTGGGTGTGGGGCTCGTAGCATAAGAAAGGAGTTTTATGACTCAAACCAAACCAATTATAACGGTGGATGGCCTGACCAAAGCCTATGCCGGCACGCCAGTGGTGGATGGGATATCCTTCACGGTTAAGACGGGCGAGATTTTTGGCTTGCTGGGGCCCAACGGCGCTGGTAAGACCACGACGCTGGAGATGCTCGAAGCGCTGCGGTCGATTGACGCTGGCCGGGCCACCATTGACGGCATTGATGTTGCCAAGCAGCCCAAGCAGATTAAGCAGATTATCGGCATCCAGCTACAGTCGACCACCTTTTACGATAAGCTGACCCTGCGTGAGCAGCTACGTATGTTTGCCAGCCTCTACGGCCGGCGGGTTGATGCTGATGCGTTGCTAGAGAAGGTGCAGCTTAGTGCCAAGGCCGGCAGCTATGTCGAGCAGCTCAGTGGTGGGCAAAAGCAGCGCTTTGCGATTGCCGCCACGCTGGTGAATCAGCCCAAGGTGCTGTTTTTGGATGAGCCGACGACGGGCCTAGACCCGCAAGCGCGGCGCAACCTGTGGGAGCTGATCAAGACGATTCGCGATGAAGGCATTACCATTGTGCTGACCACCCACTATATGGATGAGGCCGAGCTGCTGTGCGACCGCCTAGCGATTATGGATGCGGGCAAAATCATTACCATTGATACGCCGCAGCATCTTATCGAGCAGCTGCTGGCGCGTGGCTTTACCAAGCAGCAAACGGTCGAGCCCGCCAACTTAGAGGATGTATTTATTGATTTAACCGGCAAGGCCATTCGGGAGTAGATGATGCGAGTCAAGACATATTGGATTGGCGTATATGGGCAGGTGCGCGCCCTACAAAAGCGCTTTATGCGCGATGGGATGTCACTGTTTTTTACCTTTTTGTTCCCGCTGATATTCCTCTTGGTGTTTGGTGTGATTTTTAATAACCAAACCACCAGCTTTGATGTGGCGATTATTAACCACTCGAAGAGCGAATTTGCCAAGCAGTTTGTGGAGCAAGCCAAGGCAAACAAAGATACGACGCTCAAAGTGAAGGACGTCAAGGATATGCAAGAAGCGCGCGAGAAGCTAAAGCACTCGGAACTCAGTGGCATCATCGAGTTGCCAGCCGACTTTGGCGAAGCGAAGCCAGCCCAAGCGGGCGCTCCTGGCCAGGGCAGCGGCCAGGGTCAGCAACCTGACACCCCTCAACCCGGGCAGGGGAATGCCACTGGCCAAACCCAAGTGCGTCCAAGCGGCACTTTGCGCGTGCTTTACGCGAAGGGCTCGGAGCAGTCTGGTAATACGCTGACGGCTATTATGGGGCAGATTGTTAATGGTATTAATAAGGGTATGGGTCAGCCCGAGCCACCGCTGAAGGTTGCGGGCCAGGCTGTGGGTGATGAGCAGCTCAAGACCTTCGACTATACCTTTACTGGCCTGCTCGCCTTTAGTTTGCTGAGCATGGGGATCTTTGGCCTGGCTAACCAGATGCCGACGGAGAAGCAAAAGGGTTCCTACCGGCGTCTTCGGGCGTCGCCCTTTACAGCAGGGCAGCTGATTCTGGCGGTAGGTATCCACTACACGATTGTATCGCTGCTGAGTGCCGCTATGATGATAGTGGTGGGGATGAGCGTCTTCCACTTCAACATGCGTGGTGACTGGCTACTGGCCGTGCCGTTTCTTACTCTGTCCGCGCTGCTGATGGTAGGGTTTGGCTTGCTGGTTGGCGGCTGGGCCAAGAATGAGAACCAGTCGGCACCGCTGGGTAACCTGGTAGCCTTCCCGATGATGTTCCTTTCCGGCACCTTCTTCCCGTCCTTTACGTTCCCGGAGTGGCTGCGCACGCTGAGCCAGTTCATCCCAATGACACCTGTGACTGATGGTCTGCGCCTCATTATGACCGAGCACGCCAGCCTGGCAGAGGTGCTGCCGTACGCCGGTGTCATTGGCCTATGGATGCTGGTGGTGTATATAGCGGCGATCAAGCTGTTCCGGTGGGAATAACGAGATAACGAAAAGAGGAGGGGGATGCGCCGAAGCACGCAGGTGATAATAACAGGGGTGGTTATTGCTATAACCATTAGCCTGGTTGGTGCGGCGTGGTATCTTCAGCAGCATCGCCCCCAGCCTGCAAGGCAGACAGACGCTGTAAGGTTTCAGGCGGAGTATCCACGGGTTGCGGCAGATAACCGCTTTGTCTACGCACATGACACTACTGTGCTCGATATGCTAGAGCATGGCACTGGCGTGGTGTTTCTTGGCTACCCGCAGTGCCCGTGGTGCCAGCGGCTGAGCGAGTATGTTGACCAAGCCGCTCGTGCTGAGGGTATTGCTGCGATTCACTATCTTAATATTCGTCAGGTACGCGCTAGTAAGAACGAGACATACCAAAAGCTGGTGGCGCGTCTTGCGCCTTACCTCAGCAAGGATGATAACGGTCAACCGCGGATTTTTGTACCTGATGTGATGATCGTAAAGCGCGGGTCGATCGTGTGGCGCTATAAGGAAGAGCCAACTGGTGATAGTGCTATCACCCCTGATCGCTACTGGACTGCAGAGCGGGCCCAGCGAGCCGTTGCGCAGCTGCGGCGTGCGATGCAGACAATGAAGCGCTAGACTGGGCGCTATGCAGATAACAAAGAAGAAATACTGCCACTATGACAGAGGAGATAATATGGCGTATCAATTCATTCAAGATGCCTACCAAGCGCGGCGTGGTGGATCGTCGCGGGTGCTTGATGTGTGCTGCGAAGGCTGCGCCAAACACGTGACGTTTTACCAAAAGGATGGCCCAGGTTCGCTGCGGCGCATGTATGTCGACCGTTTTATCGATATGACTCCAGCTGGTGATGAGCTATGCTGCCCGCACTGCCAGCGTGTCCTTGGCATTCTCATCACGTATGCCAAGGAAAACCGCCTGGCCTATCGGCTTTTTGTCGATGCGGTGACGAAGCGGATTGTGCCGCGTCGGCAGGTAGGGTAGTGGCCCTACCTGTGCTGGTGCTATACTGAATACCATGATACATACCACGCTTTATTTTGTTCGTCATGGTCAGACAGATGCTAATGTTGCAGCAGCGCGGAGCAATGAAGCTCATGATAGTAACGTGCCACTTAATCGCGTTGGAGCGGGGCAAGCTGCTGCGGTTGCGCGTGAGTTGCAGGAGCTTACTCCGGCGGCGATCATCACCTCACCACTGCTGCGCGCTCGTCAAACAGCGGGGCAGATTGCGATGTATCACCCAACAGTACCGCTGATAGAAATGGCAGACTTAGCGGAGCGATCAATTGGCACGGTAGCCAATCGCAGTTGGCACCGGCTGTTTGATGTCGATGAGAACATTCAGCCAGAAGGCGGCGAGTCGGTGCGGGATTTTTTGACGCGGCTCTACCGAGCCTATTGCTCAATTGCCACGAACTATGCCGGTCAGACGGTCATCGTTGTGGCGCATGGCGGTGGGCACCATGCCTTGTATGCCTATGCTCATGATCTACCATGGCGTGGCAATATGCGCCGTGAGCTGCTTGATAATGGCGCGGCGCGGCGGTATACAATCTGGCCGCATCCTGTGCCAACGTGTAGTAAGCTATAAGAGCCCAAAGCGCCTGATCACTGGGTGCGTTCTAACCACTGTTTTAGTACGACTGCCTGGTTATGCTCTGTATCCTTTGCGCCGTATACTAGCGTCACAACAGGGTGATTAGACCAGGCATTTTTTGCTGCAGCGGCAGCTGGATTGGTATCGAGCTCTTTTTTATAACGTGCTGAAAACTCTGTAAACTTTTCTGGATCATGGTGAAACCAGTGGCGTAGCTCGTTGGTTGGTGTAATGTCCTTTGCCCACTCCTCAAGTGCTGCGTGTTCTTTGCTGATGCCTCGTGGCCAGAGTTGATCGACCAGGACACGATAGCCATCGCTTGGTGTCGCTGATTCGTAGATTCGCGTAATTTTGTAGATGGTCATACTACCTCTCGTGCTATTGTAGCACGGAAGGCAATCTTAAGAAGGTGAGATGGCGATCGTATGGCGAGTAAAACGGTATAGATGATTTACGTATCGTCCTTGTTTGCGGTCAAGGTGCGCTGAGGCAAGAAGAGGGCAACAAGGAAGCCTGTGGCCATAAGCGCGGCGCTGATGATAAAAATCTGGTGCAAGGAGTCGCTAAAGGCGTTGAGAATGCGAGTCGTGTAGTCGTCTTGCTGTTGGCTTAGCTGCTGCTGGGCACGTGCGCGAGCTGGAGCAGGCAGACGAGCCATGCCTTTGGCTGCACCCTGGCTAATGGCGTCGCGCTGGCTGTTGATACGGAGCAGAGTATCGGCGTTGAGATCGCCATCAAGCTGCCGAGCGGCCTGTGGTGTGTGGCGCAGCGTCTGGATATAAGGAATCTGATTGACATTGCCGAGGCTGTGTAGAATGCCACTAGTGAGCACGCCCGCAAAGATAGCCGTCCCCACCGTCGAGCCAAGCCCGCGGAAGAGCTGTACGCTCGAGGTGGCAGCACCAAGATCCTGCTGGCGGAATTCATTTTGCACGGCGAGAGTAAGGATGGGCATACACATCCCCATGCCAAAGCCAGCTATAGTCATGATGATTGCCTCGTGCCAGTAAGGAGAAGTGGGCTGGAGTGTGATAAGCGAGAGAATACTTGCTGCGGTGATGGCGCAGCCGATGACTATATAGCGCTTGTATACACCTGTCCGGCTGATGAGTTGCCCCACACCAATAGAGCTGATCATCATCCCGCCCACCATTGGCAAGAGCATCAGGCCAGCCTGCGAGGCAGTCGCACCAAAGACTTGCTGATTAAACTGCGTGAGGTAGAGGATTGCTCCGAGAAAAGCGGCACCGAAGAGCAGGCTAATGAGCATAATCAGGCGGTAGGTGGGGTTGCGGAAGAAGCGGAGAGGGAGGATAGGCTGGGCGGCTTTGCGCTCAAGCCAGAGGAAGATACCACTTGCAAGGGCGGCAATAGCCAGCAGTACACCCTTGATGAAGGTAAGGCTCATGCCATGGTCGATGACGCTCTTAAAGACCATCTCTGTATTATCTACTGCCAAGACAAGTGCCGCCAGAGCAATGGTGATAAAAAGAGCGCCAAGATAGTCTGGCTTGTGCTGGCTGTCGTGCTTAATCTGTGGGCAATAGCGGATGATGAGAGCAGTGGCGATGATGCCAATGGGCACATTGATAAAGAATGTCCAGCGCCAGTTGGTTGTGACACCAAAGATAGTCGCACCATCGGTTAGCCAGCCACCAAGCAATGGCCCTGCTACCGAGCTCATACCAAAGGTCGCACCGATGAGCCCCTGCCAGCGGCCCCGCTCCTTAGGCGTAAAGAGATCGCCGACAATAGTAAAGGCGTTGGCGGTGATAATGCCGCCACCAATTCCTTGCAGCGCCCGCCACGCAATGAGCCATTCCACGGTTGGTGCGATACCGCTGAGCAAGGAGCCAACGGTAAAAATTGCCACGCCACTGAGCAAAAGTGGCTTGCGGCCATACATGTCGCTTAGCTTACCGGCTAGCGGCACTGTCACAGTGGTGGTGAGCATATAGGCAGTAACGATAAAGCCAAGAGAGGAGAAGCTATTGAATTCCTTGACGATCGCGCCCAGTGCCGTCGCCACGATGGTTTGGTCGAGCGCCACGAGAAAGAGGGCGCTCATCACGGCAAGCATGACGATGAGTTTGTGACGTTGGGGCAGATGATGGAGCATAGAATTCCTTGGTTTAGTGATTTAATATTTCCAGTGTGAAGCAGGGCAATGACGAGCTTACGTTTGATGCTGAGAGAACTACTGGCCAAATACGCTATGATACGCCGAATAGAATTGTTTGTCAATTTTATGCCAAGGAGCTTAGACACTGTACTGGCTGATTGTGGGCGATGAGCTGCGCCAGATCGACCTCGGCAAGGAAGTGAGGTAAAATTGGGTACTGCTGCGGGCTAATGAAGCCACACTCGGCAACCTCTGCTAAGCCGTGCGTTGTGGCAGCAAGGTCAATCGACTGGTAGTCTTGCCAGTTGGTGATGTGAAACAAGAACTCAAGCTGCTCCCGTGGCTCGTTAGCCGCCAGCGTAGCAATCGCAAACTGCTGGACGAAGAGCAGCCGGCCAATTGCTGGCTCAACGCCAGTTTCTTCGATCATCTCTCGCCGCAAACCATCCAATACGCTCTCGCCCAGCTCTAGCCCACCGCCCGGTGTGCACCAAAAATCTCGGCCGTCGCCAGTGCGTGCTGTTAAGCGCTGGCAAAAGAGCTCACCCTTGTCGTTAATGATAATTCCGCGTACGTTGATGCGTCTGTGCATAGTGCCTCCGGTGATTGATATGACTTATGGATGATGTCCTGTATTTATTTTACGCTAAAAATGATATATTGCGTGCTTAGGTAGCAGGCTTACTCACTTCTCTTGATTTTCCCATTAGCACTCGCTATACTAGAGTGCTAGAAGCGCCTTGATTGATACCGGGCGCGGTGATAAGTATTAAGAAAGGGGTAACCAATGAGTTCACCAATTAAGCCAATGGCGCATTTCGTCGTGGCGGTTAAGGAGAAAAAGCCAGAGAAGACTGCCAGCGGGATCTTTTTGCCCGAGTCGGCTCAGGAGAAGTCGGAAGCTGCCAAGGTGATTGCTGTTGGATCGGCAGTAGAAGATGTCGTAGTCGACGCGCGGGTGGTTTACAAGAACTACGCAGCTACCACCATTAAGCTCGACAAAGAAGAGTATTTGATTATCAAGGACGAGGATATCCTCGCGACAGTAGAATAGGAGAACTAGTCTATGGCAAAAAAAAGTATTTTACGATGAAGATGCGCGCCGCCGAATTTTGGGCGGGGCAGAGATTCTCTACAACGCAGTGAAGACAACGATGGGGCCAAAGGGCCGCAATGTCGTCATCGGCAAAAGCTACGGTGGCCCGAGTGTCACGCACGATGGTGTGACAGTAGCCAAAGGTATCGACATCGAGGATGTTGATGATGAAACACTGGGCTTTAAGGTGGGGGCAGAGCTCATCAAGCAAGCCGCCAACAAAATGAACGACGTGGCTGGTGATGGCACGACCACCGTGACGGTTTTGACCTACCATATCCTCAGTGAGGCGAACAAGCTGATTGCTGCTGGTCACAACCCAATGCTGCTGCGCAAGGGTCTGGAGCGCGCTGCGGCAGAGGTCACAGCGGCTTTGAGCGAGCAGGCAGAAGACATTCGCAATGACGAAACACGCGTCGCAGAGGTGGCAACTATCTCGGCGGGTGATGACGCAATTGGCCGGCTGATTGCTGATGTAATGGAGAAAATCGGGCCCAATGGTGTGGTGACGGTTGAGGAAGGCCGCGGCCTTGAGCTAGAGAGCGAAGTGGTCGAGGGCTTTACCGTTCAGCGCGGCTTCGTCAGCCCGTACATGGCGACAGATACGAAGCGAATGGAAGCGGTGTACGATAAGCCAGCTATTGTTATTACCGACAAGAAGATTTCTTCGGCGCAAGAGTTCGTTCCACTGCTTGAGATGATTGCTCAGAGTGGGAAGAAAGATCTCGTCTTGATTGCTGACGATGTGGATGGCGAAGCGCTTGGCCTGCTTGTGCTGAACCGCCTCAAGGGTGCTTTTAATACCCTGGCTATTAAAGCGCCGAGCGATAAGGACGTCCTCTACGATATTGCTGCTCTGGTGGGCGCAACGGTTATTACCGAGGATACTGGTATGAGCTTTGATACGGTTGGCCCTGATGTGGTCGGTTCGGCTCGCAAGGTGATTGCTACCAAGGATTTGACAACGATCGTTGAAGGGGCTGGTGCGAAGTCGGCAGTTGATGCCCGGATTGACCAGATTGCCGTTGAAATTGCCAATAGCACAAGTGACTACACCAAGAACAATCTCGTCAAGCGCCAAGCTGCCCTGACTGGCCAAGTGGCGGTGATTAAGGTCGGTGGGGCAACCGAGACCGAGATCGAAGAGAAGAAATACCGCGTTGATGATGCGGTGGCTGCTGTTAAGGCCGCTCTGGCTGAGGGTGTTGTGCCTGGTGGCGGGGTGACACTGGTCAATCTTGCAACGAGCTACACCCACGCTGGTGATGCCGATGCGTCGGTGACTGCCGGTGAGGATTTGCTCATTCACGCGCTCGAGCAACCATTCCGCATTCTGCTGACCAACTCTGGCCTCAATGCCGATGAGTGGCTGCCACAGGTGAAGGCAGCGCAGCCTGGCTTTGGTATTAACGTTAACACACCAGGCGAGCTGATCGATCTCAAAGCAGCTGGCGTGGTTGATCCTGTCCGTGTTACCAAGGAAGCACTGCAAAATGCTGCGTCCATCGCTGGCACCGCAATGACGATGGGTGCGCTCGTCGTCGACCTGCCTGAGAAGGAAGCGGCAAGCCCAGCTGGTATGCCTGGCATGGGTGGCGGTATGGGTATGTACTAGGCCTCGTCCTGCCTCGTTCTCCAAAACCCACCACGGCTGTGGTGGGTTTTTAATTCGGGAGAGAATCGGTTGACAGATACCCCTAGGGGGTATACCATAGGAGTATGAGCAAAGATATTACCAGACGAGCATTACACCGTATCAAAATTATGAAGGGCCAGCTGGAGGGGTTAGAAAAGCGTGTGGCCGACGATGCTTACTGTATGGACATCATCATCCAGAGTCTGTCCATTCAGAAGTCGCTGGCATCGCTGAACAAGCTGATGGTCAAGCAGCATCTCGAGATGCATGTGGCTGAGATGTTGGCGTCAAGCGATACGAAGCAGCGCGATAAGGCGCTCAAAGAGCTCGACCAGCTCTATGACCTGACGAACATCCGCTAGCAGCAAGCGGATATAAGAATGGAAAGGATAATACGGTGCGTCGCACCGAGGAGTTTGTTATGGATACAAAACAGTCACAGCACCATCATATGACTCATGGTGAGCATACTCACCATGAGGGGCATGGACAAGGTGGCCATTGCGGGCATGATGCGGCCCAGTTTCGGCAGCGGTTTTGGTTGTCGCTGCTCATAACGATTAGTGTATTGGTGTGTTCACCACTACTTCAGCAGTGGCTCGGGTATACACTACCTGAGGTGGTGAGCCGGTATGTGCCGGCCATAAGCGGGACGATATTGCTGTGGTATGGTGGCCGAGTCTTTATTCGGGCGGGGTGGCAGGAGCTACGCCAGCGCCAGCCTGGCATGATGCTGCTGATTGCTCTGGCGATTAGTGTGGCCTATGGCTACAGCCTGCTGGTGACCAGTGGCGTGGTAGCGGGGATGGATTTTTGGTGGGAACTCGCGTCGCTCATTACCATTATGCTCCTCGGGCACTGGCTCGAAATGGCAGCAATTAAGCGGGCAACGGATGCCGCTCATACCTTAGCCCAGCTCTTACCCGAGACGGCAGAGGTTGTGACAGAGCAATCGATTAATACAGTGCCGCTTGATCATCTGGCTGTGGGGATGACCGTGCTGGTGCGCCCGGGTGGGCGTGTGCCAGTGGATGGCCAGGTGATATCTGGCACGTCACAGGTTGATGAATCGATGCTTACGGGTGAGTCGCGCCCTGTTGCTAAGCAGTCAGGGAGTCTTGTGACGGCAGGAACGATCAATGGCACCGGTGCGCTTCATGTTATGGCCCAGCACATTGGTGATGATACAACGTTGTCGCATATTATGGAGCTGGTGCGCCAGGCTGAGCAGCGTCGGTCGCGAACGCAGGTGCTGGCGGACCGGGCAGCGGGCTATCTTTTCTATGCAGCGCTTGCTACTGCGCTGGTGGCGGGCACTGGCTGGGCGTTGGCTGGTGCATCGCTGGGTGAAGTGCTGCAGCGAGTGGTGACGGTGCTGGTAGTGGCGTGTCCGCACGCTTTGGGCTTAGCAGTGCCGTTGGTTGTATCGATCTCGACCGGGCTTGCGGTCCAGCGCGGTATTGTGGTGCGTGATCGCCGCGCTTTTGAAGCTGCGCGGCACGTTGATGTGGTGTTATTTGATAAAACGGGTACGCTAACGACTGGTCACCTAGCAGTGGTTGCAGTCCATGGTGGGGACGAGGCGGCTGTTCTGGGATTAGCGGCAGCGGCTGAGCATGAGGCAGAGCACCCGATTGCAGCAGCGATTCGCCACGCGGCAGCCGATCGCCATGTCACGATACCTGGTGCGCGCGACCTTCAGACGGTGCCAGGTTATGGTGTGCAGGCTGTGGTTGATGGCGTGCCAACGTTAGTTGGCAATGCAGCCTTTATGCAGCAGCATCAGATTGATCGAGACGAGATAACGACGGATCATACAGTGGTTTATGTTGCCCAGGCTGGGCGCGTCTGTGGTGCGATTGAGCTTGGTGATGCGCCGCGTCCTGGTGCGGCAGCGGCAGTTGCAGCGCTCCAACGCCGCGGTATAACGGTTGCTATGGTAACAGGAGATGGTGCGCGGCCAGCCGATGCAATTGCTCGCCTCGTTGGTATCACTGAGGTTCACGCTGAGGTAACACCAGCTAAGAAGGCGGCGATTGTCATGGCGTACCAGCAGCAGGGGAAGCGGGTGTGTTTTGTTGGTGATGGCGTGAATGATGCACCAGCGCTTGCCCAGGCCGAGAGTGGTGTCGCGATTGGGACGGGGACTGATGTTGCCGCAGCGTCTGCTGGGATTATGTTGGTTGGTGATGATCCGCAGGCGGTTGTCCGGCTGATCACGCTGGCCCAGGCAACATACCGCAAAATGGTGCAGAACCTCTGTTGGGGAGCGGGCTACAACGTCTTGATGCTCCCACTCGCAGCTGGGGTGCTTGCGCCGGTCGGGGTGGTTATTTCGCCTGCAATTGGCGCAGTGGTGATGTCACTTTCGACGATTATTGTCGCAGCAAATGCACAGCTTCTGCGCCGCGTGGTGGTATAGGCTATCACTCCCGTTATTGACAGGTCTGAGTTGTCTATGTCATACTAGCGCGCAGTATGCTTTCATTCTTAGGGAATTTCACCGCGTCGTTTCGGGTGGCGCTTGTGATGTGGCCATTTGCTGCACTTGTGTTGACGTTGCCGCTGTTATTGGTGCACTATATTCGCTTTCGCCGGGTGGCGTTTGGCCGAGTAATCATGACGTATTTGGTAGTGCTTTATGGCTTGGCGTTGGCTGCTTTTACGCTTTACCCGATGCCAGATAATGCGGCGCGCTTTTGCGGGAGTCATCATATCCAGCCGCAATTAGTGCCACTGGCGTCGATTTTCGATATCTCGCACGAGGGTGTGCGGGCGTTGCTACAGGTGGTGCTTAATGTTATTTTCTTTGTGCCACTGGGGGCGTTTTTGCGGGCGATGTATCGGGTGCGCTGGTGGACAGTGGTAATGATTGGCCTGATGACGTCGGTAGTGATTGAGCTGACGCAGCTCACGGGGGTGTTTGGCGTGTATCCGTGTAGCTATCGGTTGTTTGATGTTGATGATTTGCTGCTCAATACGAGTGGGGCACTGCTGGGCTTTTGGTCGGGTTGGTTGCTGCCAAATCTTCGTGATACTGAGCGTGGGGCAACGACGATTCGCCAGCCTGGCCTTGTGCGGCGTATCGTTGCCTTTGTTGTTGATATGACTGGAGTGGCGATTGGCTCAACGATTGTGATGGTGGCGCTCACGCTTCTCAACGTATTGCATTCACGGCAGTGGACTGAACAGATGCAGATGCTGACGCAGATCGTTCCGTATGGCTTTATTGCGCTTGTGCATGCCATTCTCCCATTGGTGGCCCAGGGGCGGACGCTCGGTGGCTGGCTAACGGGTATTTCGCTCGATGATCGGCCGCGGGGGTGGTTCCACCGCGTGGTATTCTATGCGGTGCGGCTGCTCTATATTGCGGTGCTGTCGATGGTGCATCTGCCGTTTGTGTCATTAATGACGCTACTTGTCACGATCGTGCTATGGTGTCGGTATAAGCAGCTGCCCTATGCAGTACTTGATCGGTACTGGCCAACGCGTCACACGCCAACCACTGATGACAAGTAACCTATACCACCTCACACTTTACCTATTCTGGCAAACGATATAGACTAGAAAGAGACAGGTAGCAAACAGCAAGGAGGCGATATGCGGACGGCAATGGTGAAAAGTGTGCTCAGTGTCATGATGATAGCAGTCGGATGCCAGCTGATGACTCCAGTGCCAGCTCAGGCTGCAGAGCGCAAGACAATCTCGGTCTATGTCAGTGACGAGAATCTCCCAAAGGTGACTGACGACCATCTGAAGATGATCGATCGGCTCATTGTTCATTTTGGGCGTATTGCAGCCGATGGGCGCGTGACACTTGATACACTGCCACACCTCAAGCAAGCAGCCACGCTGCAGCGGATTCGGGCGGTTAATCCGCGTATTTCCCTTATTCTCTCAATTGGTGGTGGTAATGATGCCGCGCGGAGTGAGTTCGATGCGATGGTGCGCCAAGCCAGCACCCGGCAGGCCTTTGTGAGCTCTGTCAAGGAGGCGCTGCAGGCCCATCAGTTAGATGGGGTGGATATCGACTGGGAGTTTCCAAAGGGGAGCCAGCAGGCTGACCTGATTGCTCTCTTGCGCGAATTGCGAACGGCAACGACCACCGGTGGACGCCAGCCAATTATCTCGATGACGGGTGCACCAGCCAAGTGGTATGCTGAGCAAAATAAGTTTGCTGAGTACCAGCAGTATCTTGACCAGATTGCGATCATGACGTATGACATGCGGGGGTTTGGCTCGTTTAAGTCGCACGCTGGGCACCATGCTGGGCTCTATACTGCGCCGGATGACCCGCTCGACCAGAGTGCCAACTCGGCGGTGCAGCACTACCAAGCCCATGGTGCGCCAACAAACAAATTAATGATTGGGGCGGGGTGGTATAGCCGGCGGTTTACCTCAGTTCCTGAGGTAAATCATGGGCTGCACCAGCCCGTTGGCGATGCTCAAAAGGCTGGCGAGTACCACACCACGTATGACCGGCTCGAGCGAGAGTATATTAATAAGAATGGTTATACTCGCTACTGGGACGACGCAAGCAAAGCGCCCTATCTCTATAATGCTGCGCGGCGTGAGTTTATTAGCTATGACGATGCGGAGTCGATGAAGTACAAGGCAGAGTATGTCCAGCAGCACAACCTGCAAGGGATTATTGTGTGGCGTTATCTCTCCGACCCGCAAAGTAATGATGCGTTGCTGCGGCAACTCGACCAAATACTGCACAGCAGCACGACGCCATCGTCGACCCAGCCGCAGTCAAATCAGTCACAGAATACCACGCTGCCACCGAAGGTAATGCATGTCTCACAGGCCGAGCAGTCACAGCCAAGCCAGCCGCAGCACGAGGGAGTATTGGCAGCTGCTGGTGATAATGTGCCGCTACTATACTACGGTGGCGCGACGTTGGTTATGTTAGGCGTGCTTGGCGCGGCAGTGTATGCTTGGCGCCGCCGGCGTGTGGTGCGGCGTTGACAATAAATAGTTTAGGCAGTAAACTATTCATTGTATGAAGGTAGAAGCAAAGTCAGGTGCACAGCTGCAGCGCCAAGTATGTATTGAGAACATCACGAGCTACTTATTTCAGCTCAAGCAGCGCCTGGCACGCGCTCAGCGCCAGACGGATCAGCAGTTTGGTTTGGCGCCTGTTCACTGGCATGTGCTGGGCCTATTGCATAGTGGGGCAATCGAGACGATGGGTGATGTGGCCGCAAAGCTGTGCGTCTCCAAGGGCGCAGCGACGCAGATCCTTGATGTGCTGGTGGCAAAAAAGCTTGTTCGGCGCACGCTTGATCCGCACGATCGACGGGTAGTGCGTCTGCAGTTGACGACGCAGAGCCAGCTGATGACCGATCACTTCCAGCAGTATATGGCGGAGACTGTTGCCGATCTTTTTGCAGTGCTGAGCGATGCCGAGCTAGCGCAGCTCGACCAGCTTATTGATAAAGTGGTTCAGTCACAGAAGGCGGAGCGAGCATGAAGTACATCTGGCGACTACTCTGGGGCTATTGGTGGCAGCTCGGGCTGCTGGTTGCTGCAACGTATGGTTCGGTGATGGCAACGCTCAGTTTGCCAGACTTTATGGCGGCGATTATTAATAATGGTATCGTTGGCGCAGATATGGCCGTTCTGTGGCATAATGGCTGGCAGATGATTGTGGTAACGCTGGCGGGCGCGGTGGGGACGATTATCTCAGTTTTCTTTGCGACGCGGATTGCGACAGGCCTCAGTCAGCAGCTGCGCGACCAGGTGTTTGCCCGGGTGGAGGATTATGCTGTGGCGGACTTTAACCGTTTCTCGACAGCGTCGCTTATAACTCGCTCGACCAACGACATCCAGCAGATCCAATCGACGGCAATTATGCTGCTGCGCATTGCCTTGATGGCACCGATTATGGCTGTGGCTGGCCTGCACAAGGCGCTGGCCAATGCACCAAGCCTGAGCTGGATTATTGCCCTGGCGGTTGCCGTGCTTTTGGTGGTCATTATTGGCTTGTTTATTGCGGCGATGCCTCGCTTTCAGCGCTTGCAGAGCGTGGTGGATAAGCTGAACTTAGTCGCCCGCGAGAACTTGACGGGTCTGCGCGTGGTGCGCGCTTTTCATACCGAGGCAGTCGAAGAAGCAAAATTTGATGCCGTCAACCATGAGCTGACGAAGCTCAACCTAGTGGTCAATCGCCTGATGATGGTGATGGAGCCAGTGATGATGTTAATAATGAATCTCGCGAGCGTGGCAGTGGTGTGGTATGGTGCGCTGGCAATTGGTGATGGACGCCTCGCGATTGGCAATATGATGGCCTTTTTGCAATATGCTTTGCAGGTGATTATGTCGTTCTTGATGATTTCGATGGTGTTTATTATGGCACCGCGCGCAGCCGTGTCGGTGCGCCGGGTAGCAGAGGTGCTCGATACCAAGCCGTCGATCACTGACCCGGCTAGGCCTCAGCCGCTCACGCCGGGTGGCATGGGGCGGATTGAATTTCGTGATGTTACTTTTGCCTACCCAGGGGCAGATGAGCCAGTGCTCAGTAACATTAGCTTTGTGGCGGAGCCTGGCCAGACGACGGCGTTTATTGGCAGCACGGGCTCGGGCAAGTCGACATTGGTCAATCTGATTCCGCGGTTTTATGATGTGTCGGCTGGGCAGATTTTGCTTGATGGGGTAGATATCCGTCACCTCAGGCTGACTGACTTAGCCAGCCAGATTGGCTATGTCCCACAAAGGGTGTGCTGTTTCGGGGCAGTATTGCTAGTAATATTGCCTATGGTGCGCCTAAGGCCGATGAGGCAGCGATTGCTCATGCGGCAGAGGTGGCTCAGGCGAGCGAGTTCATTGCCCGGCTCGATGATGGCATGGCGAGCGAAGTCGCGCAAGGCGGCACCAATGTCTCGGGCGGGCAACGCCAGCGCCTAGCGATCGCCCGGGCGTTGGCCGCGCAGCCCCAGGTGTATATCTTTGATGATTCGTTCTCGGCGCTTGATGCGCGGACGGATGCCGCGCTGCGCCAGTGGCTCACGCAGGAGGTGGCGGGTAAGACGGTGTTGATCGTCGGGCAGCGAATCCATACAATTGTCAAAGCAGATAACATTATTGTGCTAGATGAAGGGAAGATCGTTGGCCAGGGTCGGCACCACGAGCTCATGCAGACCTGTGCAGTATACCAAGAGATTGCTGCGTCGCAGCTCAGTGAGCGCGAGTTGGCCGCGTTCGAGCGGCCTGCTCCGCTCGGTGTCGCCGCGCAAGGAGGGGTGCGATGAGCCAGCAGTCATCTCCAAAGTCGCGCTCATCATGGGTGCGCCGCGGCCCAATGGGTGGGCCAGTCGCTGGTGGTGGTACGGAGAGGGCCAAGGACTTCCGCGGGACGGTGCGTACGCTGCTGCGGTATCTGCGCGCCCTTCGTTGGCAGCTGATGCTGGTGATTGGTTTAACGATTGTCAGTACACTGTTTGCGATCGTTAGCCCCAAGCTGCTCGGCAATGCGACCAACCAGATTGTCGATGACTACACGCGCCTGCGTACCTACGACGCTATCCACGAGAAGCTTCCTGCTGGCGCAGCGATCCCTGCGGGTATGACGGGTGAGCAATTTATGGCATCGCCCCAGGGTAAGCAGCTGGCCGAGGCGCTACCTGCCTCGGCTCGCGAAGCCGCCAAGACGCTCGACCTCAGCACGCGCCCCACCTTCCATTACGATGCGATCTTGCAGATTATCCTCTGGCTCGTGGGGCTCTATACGATCAGTGCACTGTTTCGCTATGGGCAGGCCTGGCTGATGACGAATATTACCCAGAAGCTCACATACCAGTTGCGCCGCGATATCTCAGAGAAGATCAATCGCTTGCCGCTGCGCTACTTCGACACACAAACCCACGGCGAAGTCCTCAGCCGTATTACCAACGATGTCGATACAGTAGGCCAAACGCTTACCCAAAGCCTGTCGCAAATGATGAGTGCGGTGGTGATGCTAGTGGGGATCCTCGCGATGATGCTGTCGATTAGTTGGCTGCTGACTGTGGTGGCGCTCTTGGTTGTGCCGCTGTCGATGGGGTTGATTGTTGTGATTACCAAGCGCTCACAAATGCAGTTCATCCGCCAGCAAGATGAGCTAGGCGAGCTCAATGGCCACATTGAGGAGATGTATGCTGGCCACCAGGTGATGCGTGCCTTTCGTGGGCAGGAGCGGTCGCTGGCGACCTTTCGGCAGATTAACCAGCGGCTTTTCTCGAGCGCGTGGCAGTCGCAGTTTCTCTCTGGCTTGATGTACCCAGTGATGAATGTGGTGGGGAATATTGGCTATGTTGGCGTGGCGGTGCTTGGTGGATGGCTGGCGATCGAGGGGCGGATTAAGATTGGCGATATTCAGGCCTTCATCCAGTATATGCAGCAGTTCAATCAGCCAATTGCCCAAACGGCGAATATTGCCAATGTGCTGCAATCGACGGCAGCCGCGGCCGAGCGAGTCTTTGAATTTCTCAAGGAGCCGGCCGAAGCACCCGACCCTGTGCCCGCTACCACGCTGCCAGTGGTGCGCGGTGAGGTGGAGTTTCGCGATGTTGTCTTTGGCTATGATACAAAGACGCCGGTTATTAAGCATCTCTCAGCTCATATTCGCCCTGGCCAGCGGGTGGCGATTGTTGGGCCAACCGGTGCTGGCAAGACGACGCTGGTCAATCTCTTGATGCGATTTTATGATATTGACAGTGGCCAGATCCTGATCGATGGGGTGGATATTGCCCAGATGACGCGTAGCAATGTCCGGCAGCTCTTTGGTATGGTGCTGCAAGATACGTGGCTTTTCCATGGGACAATCCGCGACAACCTGCGTTATGGCAACCCTGAGGCAAGCGAAGCTGAGCTGCTGGCGGTGGCGCGTGATGCGCATGTCGACCATTTTGTCCGGTCGCTGCCGGGTGGCTATGATATGGTACTCGACGAAGCGGCGACTAATATGTCGCAAGGGGAAAAGCAGCTGCTGACAATCGCTCGCGCTATGCTTGCCAAGACGCCGATGCTTATCTTAGATGAAGCGACCAGCTCGGTCGATACCCGCACAGAGGTACTGATCCAGCAGGCGATGGACACGCTCATGCAGCACAAGACGAGTTTTGTCATTGCGCACCGCCTCAGCACGATCCGCGACGCCGACCTTATCCTTGTGGTAAAGGATGGCAACATCATCGAGCAAGGCACGCACGACGAACTGCTCGCCCAGAGTGGCTTTTACGCGGAATTGTACCAGAGCCAGTTTGCGGAAAAGGTGTAATATGAGATAGCTCCCCATGATATACTCGGTAGTATGAGTATGGAACTACCCGAGCGAACAATGCAATTTATTGACTCATGGCTGACGCTGCGAAGCAAGTGGCTTTCGTGGCCAGGCTTTGCAGTGGCGATTGCCCAGCAAGATGAGGTTGTCATTTCATCGCGCCCTATGGTGTTGCCAACAAAGAGACTCGCCACGCCCCTCACGCCAAACCATCTGCTGCGCGCAGCATCACATTCCAAGATGTTTACTGCAACGGCACTACTGCAGCTGCAGGAGCAGGGGTTATTGCAGATCGATGATACCATTACGACATACCTGCCATGGCTGGCCGAGCACCCAGATACCCGCTGGCAAACCATCACATTACGGCAACTGCTGAGTCATTCAGCTGGTGTAATCCGCGATGGGACGGCAGCAGGGTTTTGGCAAGGAGAAACGGCCTTTCCTGATCATGCTACATTCCAGCAGCAAATGATGCAGACCCATCTGGTCTGCGAGCCAAATACGGAGTTTAAGTACTCGAACTTTGGGTTTGCGCTGCTTGGGCAAGTAATTGCACAGGTGAGTGGCCAGTCATATGGCGAGTATGTGATAGAGCATATCATCCAGCCGCTTGGCCTGTTGCACACCGTACCAGAATATTCGCCTGACATATTGATGGCAACTGGCTATAGCCGTGTGACGCTCGCTCAGCAGCGCCAGGCCTACCCACACCTCATGACGGGGGTATTGCAGCCAGCAGCTGGCTTTTGTACGACTGCTCATGATCTCGCCCGCTTTGTGGCTGCATTGCGGGTTGGTTCGGGTAAGTTGCTGCGTGATGCGACCAAGCGCGAAATGCAGCGCCGCGCCTGGGGTTATACCAACGCGCCAAATACAGCAATGGCGTATGGCCTGGGCATCAATGTTGAGCAATGTGCTGATGGTACTGCGCTGATTGGCCACAGTGGTCGTTTTCCTGGTTTTGTCAGCCGGACGTGGCTTCGCACGCGCGACCACGTGGTTGTGTCTGTAATGGCGAATGCACGAGATGCCGCACCAGATGAGATGGCGCGCTCGATTTTGGCTATTATTGATGCGTTTGGTGATGAACAGCAGACGAGTGTAGGGCTTCGTCGCTTTGAGGGGCGCTTTGCTAATCAGTACAATATATACCAGGTCGTCGCAACGCGCCACGGGCTGCAGCTCATCAACCCAAATACATGGCAGCCGTTTGCAGCAGCGGAATCATTAGAAGTTGTGGATGATACAACACTACGTATTGTACGCGGTAGCCATTTTAATTACTATGGCGAGGATATCACCTACGAGTTTGATGTAACAGGCACGCCAAAGGCAATAGCGATTAGTGGTATGCAGAGCGTAGCTTCTTGCGATGGTGATGTGCCACCGCAATACTTTGACAGTGTTTGATGAATAAACTGAATGACATACTTTATGTAGACGTATAGTGTCACCCAAAGAAGCAGTGGATAAGAGTAGATGAGCTTGAAACTAATGGGGTGCGAGTACCCTACCGATCTTACCGCAAATCAAATATATCCAACGCGCCAAACTTCCCCGTCAGCATACTGCGCTCGATGATGTGTGGGGCGATTGCTTTGGAGAACTTCTTAGGGCGTGTTTTGGCGGGGAGGTCGAGCACGGTATTGAGCGCATAGACGAAGAACTGATAGCGATGCGTCCCAAAGGCGGGGTGCGGGCCGCCCAGCCTGGCTTGCCCCAGGTAGTGGTGCCTTCGATGGCGCCATGAGGGAGGTAGTCACTGCCGATTTCTGTGGTGGTAGGTGGGAGATTCCAGACAATCCAATGGTAGAAGCCGCCAATGAAGGGTGCATCGGGGCTGTAGCACACCACGGCGAGGCTCTGGGTACCATCAGGGATGTCGCTGATGGTGAGAGGCGGTCGCTGGTTGCCGCCGAAGCGCGAATAGATCTTTGGTATTTTGGCGTTGTTGTTGAAGGCGGGGCTGGTGACTTTCATGTCTATAGTATACCGTATACTGGTCATGCTCGCCAGAATAATTTCGATCAAATGGCATACAAATAGGATGTGCACGGGAGAAAGCACCAAAATAAGCCAGGCAATAGCATCGTAAGCAATTATTTGCTATAGTGGGCCAATAATGATCACCGACCAACTTCTCCGCACCTACCCAATCATCTCCGACCAAGTAGATGAGCGTGAGCTGCGGGTTTTGCTGCGTGAGCTTGAGTGGCTTCTGAGGGCTGGCTGCCAGGGGTCGGTTGTTGAATTTGGCTGTTATGTGGGGACGACGAGCTTGTTTATTCGGCGTTTGCTTGATGCGTATCAGCATGCGGGAGTCTTTCACGTTTATGATTCGTTTGCTGGTTTGCCAGAGAAGACAGCCCAGGATGCGAGCGCAGCTGGTGAGCAGTTTGTGGCAGGAGAGCTTGCTGCAACGCGCAAGGGATTTCTCCAGCAGTTTAAGAAAGCTAGGCTGCGCCCACCAGTGGTGCATAAGGCGTGGTTTGCTGAGCTTATGCCGCACGATGTGCCGGAGGATATTATGTTTGCCTTTCTCGATGGCGACTATTACCAGTCGATTATGGACTCACTTCGGCTCGTGACACCGAAGCTGACTCCTGATGCAGTGCTGGTGGTGGATGATTATGCCAATGAAGCGCTGCCTGGTGCGGCCCGAGCGGCCGATGCGTGGCTGCAGGCGCACCCTGGATTTCGCTGCCGGGTGGAGGCGAGCTTGGCGGTTATTACTCGTGCGGTGTAGTAGTAGCCGATAGAGTGATTGGCGATGTAAGACTGTATGTTTGTTTTTGCTATACTATACCCATGGAGCATGAACAAAAGATTCCAAAAGTATATGCCTTTATAGACAGCCAAAACCTCAATCTTGGCATTAGGTCGCAGGGTTGGGAACTTGATTTTAAGAAATTCCGCCTCTATTTAAAGAATAAATACCATGTTGAAAAAGCCTACTTATTTATCGGTTTAGTGCCAGGTAATGAGCAGCTATACACAAGCCTACTCGAGATGGGATATGTGCTCGTCTTTAAGCCGACCGTCGAATACCGTGAAGACGGCAAGAAGACATACAAGGGGAATGTTGACGCTGAGCTGGTACTATATGCATCCGCTAAATGTTTTAATGAATATGATAAGGCAGTTATCGTCTCTGGTGACGGTGATTTTGGCTGTCTCGTAGAATATTTGCACCAAAATGATAAACTTCTGGCTACTAGTTTGCCCAAACAAACGATATTCCAGCTTGTTACGAAAATACCGCGGGTATATCAATATTATCGGCAATACTCGAAATAAATTAGAATACAAAAAGGCCAGAAACAGCGTTCGGTCGAGACCTTAGGCTTGTCTGGCATGGTGATATCACCCATTATAAATCAATACAGTAGGTGGTGTCAACATAGCTTGTTTGAGCCAATGTGACATCTGTTATCCATTGCACTTACCTCATAACATGCTACAATGAAAGCATCAACTATAAGCCACACAGGGGGAAAAGGTGGACGATCCAATTCATATTACATCAGAAATTGGCCGGTTGAAGACAGTGCTCTTGCATCGGCCAGGTGAGGAGCTCGAGCATCTCACGCCAGAACATTTGCAGCGTCTATTATTTGACGATATTCCGTATCTCAAGGTTGCGCAGGAGGAGCATGATCGCTTTGCGGAGCTGCTCCGCTCGCGTGGGGTCGAAGTGTTGTACTTGGATGAACTTGCCGCCGAGGCACTTGCTGACGAAGCAGTGCGGCGGCAATTTGTTGTTGAGATGCTGGTAGCGTCAAAACAAGACAACCAACGCGCATCGCGGACGCTTGCCGAGTATTTGCTGAGCATGGAGCCACGCCAGATGGTGCGCAAGCTGATGGCGGGGGTGCGCAAAGATGAGATTAGCCTGCCGCCTGAGCAGCAGCAACTCCACACGATGGTGGCGCATGAGCAATATCCCTTCTATCTCGACCCAATGCCCAACCTATACTTCACGCGCGACCCGGCAGCGGCGATTGGCCAAGGTCTGACGATCAACAAGATGCACTGGCCAGCTCGGCGACGCGAGTCGCTCTTTATGCGCTATATTATCGATTTCCATCCACGCTTTGCTGGCAAGAACGTACCGATCTGGTATGATCGCAGCCAACCATTCTCGATTGAGGGCGGTGATGAGCTGGTGCTTAATAACCACACGATGGCGATTGGTATTAGTGAGCGCACCTCACCGGAGGCGATTGAGCTGATGGCGACAAAGCTCTTTGCTGAGTCGAATTTTGACACGGTGATTGCCCTTGAGATCCCCAAGAGTCACGCCTTTATGCACCTGGATACCGTCTTTACGATGATTGACCACGACAAATTTACCATCCACCCAGAGATTCGGGGCTTTGAGGGGCGGATGAATATCTTCGTCTTGCATAAGGCAGACGGGCAGGCCTACCCAACTATTACCAAAGAACATAATCTTGAGCAGGTGCTCAGCCAAGCCCTTGGCGTGCCGTCGATTACCTTGATCGAATGCGGTGGCGGTGACGATATCGCTGCAGCGCGCGAGCAGTGGAATGACGGCAGCAATACCTTGGCGATTGCTCCTGGGGTGGTGGTCACCTACGACCGCAACTATGTCACCAACCAAAAACTGCGTGAGGCAGGCGTCGAAGTGCTGGAAATTACTGGCTCAGAGCTTGGCCGGGGCCGTGGCGGGCCACGCTGCATGAGTATGCCATTAATACGAGAGGATGTGTAAATGAACCTACCAACCAATCTAAAAAACCGCTCATTCTTAGCCCTCAAGGACTTTTCATCAGAGGAAATCCGGCAGATGCTCGACGTGGCGCACGAGCTCAAGAAGCTTAAGCGCGAGGGCGTGCCGCACCGCTTGCACGAGGGTAAGCAGGTCGCGCTCTTGTTTGAGAAGAACTCGACGCGTACACGCTGCGCCTTTACCGTAGCAGCCAATGACCTTGGCGTTGCACCGGAGTTTCTCGGCAAGGATGATATCCAGCTCGGTAAAAAGGAATCGGTTGAGGACACTGCGAAGGTGCTGGGCCGGATGTTTGATGGGATTGAGTTCCGCGGCTTTAAGCACTCGACGGTGGAAGACTTGGCCAAGCACGCTGGCGTACCGGTGTGGAATGGTTTGACCGACCAGTTCCACCCGACGCAGATCTTGGCCGACTTTATGACGCTCGAGGAGCATGGTGGGCCGCTGGCTGGCACGAAGCTGGTTTTTGTCGGTGATGGGCGCAACAATATGGCCAATAGCCTGATGATTGGCTCGGCCAAGATGGGCATTGACTTCCGCATCTTAGCGCCAGCTGAGCTGCACCCAAGCAGTGAGCTGGTTGATCTCGCTCGGGCGATTGCTGCCGAGACTGGTGCGCAGATTACCGTGACGGATGATCGCGCCGCGGCCCTCGAGGGAGCTGATGCGATCTATACCGACGTGTGGGTGTCGATGGGTGAGGAGGCGCAGTTTGCTGAGCGGATTGCTTTGCTCAGGCCCTACCAGGTAAACCGCGCGATGCTTGACGAGACGCACAATCCACAGGTTAAGTTCTTGCACTGCTTGCCAGCCTTCCACGATCTCAACACCGAGACGGGGCTGAAGATCTACCAAGACTACGGCCTTGAGAGTATGGAAGTGACGGATGAAGTGTTCCGGAGCGAGCACAGTGTGGTCTTCGACGAGGCGGAGAACCGCATGCACACGATTAAGGCAGTGATGGCACTGACATTATAACAAGTAACTGAGGCATAGGGGGCCTCACGTATGACAACACAACAAACACAACAAGAGAGCAAGCTGGGGTGGCGATCACTCACCGGGCTTGTTATCGGCAGCATGATTGGAGCTGGTATCTTCAATCTTGTCCGTAATACCGCAGAGTCGGCTGGGCCACTGGCAACGATTATTGCTTGGCTCGTCACTGGGGTGGGGATGGTCTTCCTTGTCCTAAGTTTTCGCAACCTTGCCGAGAAGCGTCCTGATCTTGATGCCGGTATCTATAGCTATGCCGAGGCAGGGTTTGGCAAATATGTCGGGTTCAACTCGGCTTGGGGGTACTGGATCTCGGCCTGGATTGGCAACCTGGCCTATGCGGTAACGGCCTTTTCAGCACTTGGCTATTTCTTCCCGCAGCTGTTTGCTGACGGCCAAAACTGGGCCTCGGCGATTGGTATGTCGATTTTGCTCTGGGGCGTGCACTGCCTGATTCTCAGAGGTGTGCGCACGGCGAGTGCAGTGAACTTGCTCATCACGATTGCCAAGATTGTTCCGCTAATGGTCTTTCTTGTGGCGATTATTGCTGCTTTCAAGCTCGATATCTTCTCGAAGGACCTCTGGGGCCTGGCTGGGAGTAATCTGAGTCTTGGAGCGATTCTCCATCAGGTCAAGGAGATGATGATCGTTACCGTTTGGGTGTTTATTGGCATCGAGGGTGCGGTTGTGTTCTCGGGCCGGGCTAAGCAGCGCAGTGACGTCGTCAAGGCGACCTTCATTGGCTTTGCGGCCGTGCTTGCGCTCTATGTCTTGATGACCGTCCTGGCCTTTGGTGTGGCAACGCAGCCAGAGCTGGCTGGTCTCAAAGACCCAGCGATGGCCCTCTTGCTTGAGAAGGTGGTTGGGCCGTGGGGTGCCTGGCTGGTCAATATCGGCTTGATCATTGCGGTGCTCGGTGGCTGGCTGGCTTGGACGATGTTTGCGGCTGAGCTGCCCTACCAAGCAGCAAAGACTGGTGCTTTTCCAGCATTCTTTGCCAAGGAGAACAAGGTTGGCGTGCCAAAGAACTCGCTGCTGGTGACGAACGCTTTGGTGCAGCTCTTTATCCTGACGATACCGCTGACGAGTGGCTCGGTGTATAACATTGGTATTGCCATTGCGACATCGGCAATTCTCGTGCCCTATGCCTTGACGGCCTTTTACCAGCTGAAATACTCAGCTCTGGAGAAGCCAGAGACAAAGGGCCGAGCGGCCAATATCTTGATTGGTGTGATGGCTAGTGTCTATAGCATTTGGCTAGTCTATGCCGCCGGGGTAGAGAACTTGCTGGTGACGGTGTTCTTGTACGTACCGGGTATTGTGGTTTATGGCCTGATGCGTCGGCAGCAAGGCAAGAAGCCGTTTACAGCGCTTGAGTGGTTGCTTGTCGCGGCACTGCTGGTGGCGCTGGCTTATGCGCTGCTTCAGCTGCTGACTGGTGGGCTGGATAAGACACTGGGTATTACGATGCCCAAGCTGTTTAACTAACAAGTAATCATGTGGTGCGCCGAGAAAGGCGCACCGCATTGCACAAGAGAAAGGAGTGTGATGTTTCGCTACGCAATTACCCGTCAGCCAAGCCGTAGCTTGATTAACGGCATCAGCCAGACGCCGGAGAAGGGCAAGCCAGACTACGAGCGAGCAATGCAACAGTACGATCAGTACGTTGCGCTGCTCCGCCAGTGCGGCCTTGAGGTGACGGTCTTGGAGCCTAATGAGGAGTATCCGGATAGCGTCTTTATTGAGGATAATGCTCTGTGTACGCCGCATGGGGTGGCGATTTTGTCGCGGCCTGGGGCAGCAAGTCGGCGCGGCGAGGCGAGCCTGCCGGATTTGCGCCAGGCGCTCAGCCAGCATTATGATACCATTGAGCAGGTCGAGGCACCGGGTACGGTCGACCCCGGCGATATTATGATGGTGGGCGACCACTACTATATTGGCCTGAGTCACCGCACCAACCAGGCAGCGGCCGAGCAGATCACCGCTATCCTTGAGCGCTATGGCATGACGGCCGAGACGGTTGAGGTGACGGGCATCCTCCATCTCAAGGATGATGTGGTTTACTTAGATAATAACAACCTGATTGTTGCGAAGGCCTATGAGCACCACCCAGCCTTTGCACCATTTAACAAGCTGGTGGTGGATGACGATGAGTACTATGCGGTGAATAGCTTGTGGATTAATGGTACGGTGATCGTGCCGCAGGGCTTTCCCAAGATCGAGCAGCAGATCCGCGACTGTGGCTACCACGTAGAACTAATTGATACGAGTGAATTTGAAAAAATAACCGGCAGTTTGACCTGCATGTCGTTGAGGTTTTAGGATGAGTACAATTGTGATTGCATTGGGCGGTAACGCCCTCCAAAGACAAGGTGAAGCAAGTGCGGCTGCCCAGCAGCGAGTGGCGAGCGAGACGGCGGCTCAGCTGGTGCCGCTGATTGCGGCTGGCCATCGGCTGGTGATCGTCCACGGCAATGGGCCGCAGGTGGGGAATATTGTGCTCCATGAGGAGGCGATTAATACCCCTGAGGTGCCAACGATGCCGCTTGATACATGTGGCGCGATGAGCCAAGGCGAGATCGGCTACTGGCTGCAGCAGGCGCTGACGAATGAGTTTGCCCGCCGTGGTATGCCAAACCACGCCGTGACGATGGTAACGCAAACAGTGGTCGATGCGGGTGACCCGGCGTTTGCGAACCCTACGAAGCCAATCGGGGTCTTTTATGCTTCCGAGGCTGAGGCGCAGCAGTCGGCGGCTGGGCGCGATTTCGTATTCAAAGAAGATGCGGGGCGAGGCTGGCGCCGCGTTGTGCCATCGCCACGGCCGCAGCGTGTGGTAGAAGAGGGCGCGGTGCGTGCCCTGCTTGATGCTGGCTTGACCGTTGTGACAGCGGGCGGTGGCGGAATTCCGGTAGTTGAGAATGAAGCGCACGGCATGGCCGGGGTCGAGGCGGTGATCGACAAGGACTTTACCGCTGCGGTGGTGGCTGATGCGATTGATGCTGAAGCTTTGGTAATTCTCACGGCCGTCGATAACGCGATGGTCGACTATGGCACGCCGCAGGCCCGTGCGATTGGCCGGACGACCAGCCAGGAGATGCAGGCTTATGCTGAGCAGGGGCAGTTTGCGTCGGGTAGTATGCTACCGAAGGTGCAGGCCGCGCTTAATTTCGTGGCAAAGCCTGGTCGGCGCGCCATCATTGCCAACCTAGAGCATGCTGCTGCCGCTGTGGCGGGTGAGCAGGGGACGATTATTGTATCATAAGCGTCGCAAGGGAAAAGATAATGAGACACTGGTATAGAGAAGCCAGTGTCTCATTTCGTTGACTCACTTACTTGTGCGCGGCGCTTGTGCCAGGCGGCTTGAGAGGGCTGCTCTAAACGTTGGCGGTCTATAACATAGCCCCGAATAGCAAAGTCGCGCAGCACACTCGTACCCCACTGACGGAACTGGGTAGCACGCACCGAGTTGACGCGGTAACCGACCGAGATGATGGCGTCGAGGTTGTAGTGGTCGATGCTGCGTGTCACTTGGCGTGAGCCCTCGGATCGAACTATCCGGAATTTCCGGATAGTTGCCTCGCGCTCCAGCTCACCGGAGGAGAAGACGTTCCCGAGGTGCTCGCTGATAGTACGCACATCGACGTCGAACAGCTCGGCTATCTGGCGCTGCGTTAGTCGGGTCGTCTGAAAAGACGTATCGAGACGACGGATGTAACGATCTGTACCCGGTATGAGCAAGATAAAGATAGACTATCCCAGAAAAAGGCTGGTAAGATTCCAACGCGTGAAGATTATGATAAGAGAAAACATGTATAGCTATCCTAAAAGTAAGAGGAAGGTGTTTTTAGAGCAGTAATGGGAAAAGTAGTGTCAGAGTATGGCGAAGTGTAGAAACACCATGTAAGGCTTATAAGTTACCCAAGTGTGAGTGAATATTGTAAGTGCAGCAGTCTACAAGAAAATACAAGCTATGTCACACTGTATACTACCTTACTCAATACAATAAGCTCCTTGCCGAAGGGAAAAGAGTTTGTTTTAAGGGAATTAATCGCAACACCGCCGGCTTTGATAGGCAGATGGTTTTATGAAAATGTCAATAATGGACTTGTAAAGAATGTAGAACACATCGGAAAAGCTGAAGGTGGAATAGAAAAATATAAGAGAATATGATGTTGATTTCAAATAGCTTATAGTGCGTATCAGATTGGAAAAGATATTGAGATAATTGTGGAGGTGCATTTCATGACAGAAGAAAATAAAGAGATTGTGGTAATAGATGAAACGACAATTAAAAGTAAGATTCACTATATAAGAAATCAAAAGGTTATGCTTGATTTTGAACTTGCTGAAATTTATGGATATGAAACAAGAGCGTTTAATCAACAGGTAAAAAGAAATAATGAAAAATTTGATGAAGATTTTATGTTCCAATTGACTGATGAGGAAGTGGACGAACTTTCAAGATCACAAAATGTGACCTTGAACAAAGGAACAGGCAGAGGAAGCAATATAAAGTACAATCCCTACGCCTTTACAGAGCAGGGTATTTATATGCTTATGACTGTATTAAGGGGAGAACTGGCAGTTAAACAGAGCAAGGCTTTAATACGCTTGTTTAAGCAGATGAAAGACTTTATGATTGAAAATCAAGATTTTATCGGCTCAAAAGAATTAGTCCAAATAGCTATACAGACTAATAAGAACACACATGATATAGCAAAGATAAATGATACGATAAACACCTTAGCAACAAAAGAGGATTTGAAAAAAGTGATGGATAATTTTATAGATCCGGATACCTATAAACACTTCCTCTTGATGAATGGAGATAAGATAGAAGCTGATGTTGCCTATACTAAGCTATATAAGTCTGCCAAGAAAAGCATTTATGTCATAGATAACTATATAGGCTTAAAAACATTAGAACTGCTAAGAGCTGCCAAAGATAGTGTTGAAGTCGTTATATTTAGCGATAATGTAAGACATAAAGATATGCTTACAAAAATATTCTCCATGATTTTATAAGAGATTATCCTACCATCAATGTAAAAATGAAGATTGCAGGTAAAAAGTATCACGATCGGTATATTGCGATAGACTATGGGACAGAACACGAAGCCTTTTATCTTTGTGGAGCATCATCGAAAGATGCCGGAAATAAAATATCAAGTATTACCAAGATAGAAGAGTCATCAAAGGATATGTATCATACGATGTTTGGTGGAGTGTTACGCAATAAGAATTTGAAAATTTAACTATGTCAATAACAGATGAGACAGTTATATAAGCTTTACGCAGGGCGGTAGAAGTAAAAAATCTAACGTCTTTTTATGTGCAACAAATGAAAGAGAAACTAGATAAACGAAAAAGGATACCAGGATACTGTTGCGGGAATTCGAAATATAAAGTCGGATCAAAAAGATAGTTTTGATTAAAAAGATCCTTGATGAATAGTAACAGGATTAGCGCGCTTATGTGGACGTGAGTTCCAGAGTTGTTGTTGACAATGGTACCAGAAGGCATATAATTCTAGGCAGACACAGGCTAATGCTGTGTCACTCTAATCTCCAGCGGGTGGTTTTTAAGTCACACAGCGGGAGATTTTGTTTTAGAGTGATTATCGCGGCTTTCTGTCAAAGACTTTGCGGTTTGTGCTGTTGGCTTTCAAATAGTCAATGCGGCTACTTCGCCTACCCGACACAGAGTACTGGCTGATACATCACAGTCACAAGAACTCTACTGTTAGCCTCCTGGGTTCTTGCGTACTTTAATGTACGTTCAGCGAGACGGCGTGTCGAGAAGGCCTGGAAGAAAAGAAACGGCGGAGAGTCGAATGAACTCACCTCTTAGGTGCAGGGAATTGCTACACTCCCGTCGACTCAACGTAAATTCTAGCTAGGCTAGCGAATCGGAATCGCACATAAGTATGAATACGCCGGCGGCACTCATCACAGCTGCTGTAACAGCAAATACGAGAGCGCGTACGACCGGGAATTCGACAGCTGAGGCACGGCCAACAACAAGACCGATGCCAAAAAAATACGGTGTGCTCAAAACCGCAGTAAGAGCACATACGCTCTTCTTGCTCATGGTTTCCTCCATTCCCAGGAGTGTAGCATCTTTATTGTATAATACTCAGCGAGATATGCCTAGGGTTGGTTTCCCACTGGCCTATGCTTTTTATACTCTCTGTTATGCGATATCAGAAAGATTGAGCGTGTCAGGGTCTTTTGCTCTATAAGCTTACTATAATAGGGGACATAACCTCTTAGAGTAAGGACTGTGGTAGATGATGTAGCTTGATGAAGAGTTTATGCGTTACACTAACCCACGAATAGTTAAGGATAGTATGATACCGAGTGGATGGTGAGCTAAAATAACTGAGTGCCCAGTACTTTATTTCTCAAACTACTTGACATTTCAGTATACCTTGTATAGCATAGTACCAGGCAATAACAATAATATAGTAAGGAGTATCGAATGAGGAGAATCGATATAATCAAGCGAGCAGGGCGGAACCTACGCCAGGCCAAGGCGCGCACGGCGCTGACGGCGCTGGCGATGTCGGTGGGGGCGTTTACGATTGGGGTGGCGCTGATGCTGGGCAATGGCGGCCGGGCCTTTTTGACCACGGTGATAGAGAGTGCCGGCAGCGCCTCGACGGTGTATGTGACGCACACCCGCGACGAAACCAAGCTGCCTGAATACGGCCAGAACAAGGCCATCAGCGAGACCGGTGCTGTCATGCTGAGTGATGACGATGTTGCTAAGCTCAGCAAGCTAGGTCACGTCAAGGCAGTGCGGCCGTATGTGAATGTGACCCAGGCGGTGCGCTATGTGGAGAGCCCGGCTAACCATAAGCGGCTGATTGCCTCCATCAACGTTAAGAATGAGGGCAAATCATCCAAGATTGTGGCTGGTGAGCTGACCAAAACTGATGATGGCACCGACCTGGCGCCCGGCCAAGCCATCCTAGCCAAGGAGTATCTGGCGGACTTTGGCTTTGGCTCGGCCAGGATGCCGTGGGCAAAACCATCACGCTCCATGCCGAGGGGCCGGGTGGCGTGCATGACAAACAGCTCACGATCGTGGCGGTCGAAACCGCTGGTATGGCGTCGATTGGCTACCAGCCCGGTGTGACGATTACCACCGATGACGCCATGATGATTAACAACAAAACCAAAGCCCCCGGCAAAGCCAACCAGTACTTTAGTGTGGTGGTGCGGGCTGATGGCGACGAGCACGCCGCTGCCGTCAAAGACGCCGTCGTTAAGCTGGGTGGTGGCGACTACCAAGCCCAAACCTTTGCTGAAGCCAAGGAGGGTATGCTCAGTATCATTAACGGCGCGCAGTACGGCCTGCTGGCCTTTGGTGCCCTGGCGTTGCTGGCCAGTATGTTTGGGATTATTAACACCATGTATATCTCGGTGCTGGAGCGAACGCAGCAGATTGGCCTGATGAAGGCGCTGGGCATGCGCAGCCGCGATGTTGGTAAGCTCTTTCGCTACGAGGCGGCGCTGATCGGCGTCATCGGCGGCGTGATTGGCGCAGGTGGGGCCAGCCTACTGAGCCTGCTGAACCCCTGGATCGTCGAGAAGCTCAAGTTCGAGCAGGGTATGCAGGTGCTTTTGCCTGAAGCCTGGCAGATGATCGCGCTGGTATTGCTGCTGGCTATCCTCGGCATTATTGCCAGCTACTTGCCAAGCCGCAAAGCAACCAAGCTTGACCCAATCGAGGCACTAAGGGCAGAATAGAATAAGGAGAAGGACATGATTGAACTACGGCATATTACCAAAACCTATGGCAAAAAGCACAACCAATTTACGGCACTCAATGACATTAACCTCACCATCCCGGGGGGCGCCAGCGTAGCTATCCTTGGCAAGTCCGGCTCGGGTAAGTCCACCTTGATGCACGCGATCTCTGGCCTCGACCGGCCACAGACAGGGCAAGTGGTGATCGGCGGGCGAGATATCCTGCAGATGAAGCCGCGGCAGGTTGATGCCTTCCGGGCACGGACGATTAGCTTTATCTTCCAGAGTTTCTTTGTCGAGGGTAATGACAGCGTGGTGAGCAATGTGATGCTGCCGCTGGAGATCGCTGGTGTGCCACGAGCGCAACGCAGCGCCAAGGTAAACCAGGCGCTCGAGGCGGTTGGCCTGGCCAGCAAAAAGCACAATAAGGCTAAGGATCTGTCCGGTGGGCAGAAGCAGCGTCTGGCGATTGCCCGGGCAATCGTCGGCGAGCCGAAGATCCTGTTTGCCGATGAGCCAACTGGCAACCTGGATAGCGAGACAGGTGCCCAGATCGAGGAGCTGCTCTTTCGCCAGCAGCGCGAGCACGGCACAACGCTGATTATTGTGACGCACGATGCGGATTTGGCTAAGCAATGTGATTATCAAGTAGTAATCAAAGACGGGCGTGTCACACGCCATAACATCCCAGGAGGGCACTGATGAATGCAACTGACTATGCCGAGGCGCTAACGACGCAGCTGCGCAAAGGCTTCTTATCGTACTGCGTGCTGGTGGTGTGTGCCAAGGAGCCACGCTACACCAGCGAGATCATCCAGCAGCTCCGTCAGGCTGACCTGATGGTGGTGGAGGGGACGATCTACCCATTACTGAGTCGCTTGCAAAAGGACGGGCTCTTGCAACACGAATGGAAAGAAAGTGAGCAAGGGCCGCCGCGCAAATACTATACAGCCACGCCGTTTGGCACAGAGGTAACCAAGCAGCTCAAACACAATATTGCGGCACTAAGTAGTACAATAGAGAAGTTGTAAGGAGGATATCTCATGAAGGAAATTACCAATATCCACCTCGCCAAGACGCCATTTCGTGTTGAGGTCGAGGCAAAACACGCGCTGGGAGAGTATCTGGCGTCGATTCAGCAGCGGATGCATGCCGAGCCAGAAGCAATGCGCGAGATCGAAGCGCGGATGGTCGAGCTGCTCGCTGAGCGCGGTGTGACGCGCGATGGTGTGGTGACTACTGAGGATGTTACGGCACTGCGCGGTCAGATGGGCGAACCTCGGGAGTTTGCCAGTGAAACCGAGGCAGGAGACGACGATGCTGCGCTGCGAGATGCAGCTGAGGCGGCTCTCGCGGACGGGGCGCCCAAGCAGCTGATGCGCGATACAGATCATGCGTTGATCGGTGGGGTGTGTGCTGGGGTAGCGGCGTACTTTGGAATTAGTCCGCTGTGGATTCGTCTCCTGGCAATCGTCTCACCTTTTATGACGTTTGGGACGGCGCTGCTGATCTATATCGTGATGTGGCTGTCTATTCCACCAGCAGTGACGGCGTCGGATAAGCTGCGTATGGCCGGTAAGCCAGTGACGTTTGATAGCTTAAAAAAAGCCGCTGCCGAGCCTGCCAGCGGTAGCCAAGCGGCCCAGACTGCGGCGAAGGTGCTGCGCATTATGATTGGCTGTGGGGTCTTGATGATGGCGCTGGGTGCACTCGTCGCACTGATGGTCGGTGGTGTAATGAGCGCTACTATGGTCTCAAGCATGGGCGACTTTGCTGCGCAGAGCTGGCTGTGGTTGGCGTATGGTTGTGCAGTGCTCGGCGGCGTAGCGCTGACTGCTTTGCTCTCACTTGGTGCATGGAGTATCTTTGCCTGGCGGCTGAAGCGGCCGGTTGGTATTGCGATGCTAGCGATGCTCCTCGTTGGGGCGGTTGCTGTCTCTGGCCTAGCGGTTGGTGGAATGAATGCGGGGATGAGCCTGGAGCGCCAAATGCGCGATGTGCAGCGCACCAAGGTGGTTGACGTAGCTGATGCCACCACGGTGCGTGTCGATGGGACAACTCGGGCGAGCTATGGCGGCTATGCCGAGAAGCCGCGTGTTGAGGTAGATTACTTGCAGATGAAAGGTGTCAAAGAGCCAACAGCGACGATTACTAAGGAAGGTAACCGGGCTATTGTGACCGTGCAGCATGATGCCTGTCGTGATCGCCATAACCTCTTCTCGACGTGTATCTACTCACCCAAGGATTATGTCAGTGTCCGGGTCTATGGGCCATCGCCACAGATGATGGAGGTGGACCATCGCCCTGATGTGGTGACCGATCGGTCGTAGCTGCGGTGAGGATAGACACTAAAACCCGCTTGGATGAGCGGGTTTTTATATGTTTTTGTTTTTTGGGTAGAGGGGAAGCAGAGAAGTATGCGATGGGCTGCGTCTTGGTCGGTATGGTGATTTAGGGCACCTTTGCTATACTAGAGGTATGAGTCAGCCGTCGTCTTCCCAGATTTTGAGCCCATCGGCGCTTGCGATGGTGGCGCAGCACTGCAAAGTGGCGCGTGATCAGGTGCGGGTGGTGCCGATTGACGGTGCGTCAACTGGGTGCCGGCGAGCTGCAGTACTCGCTGGAGCGCAGTGGGTGTTTGTCAAAGAAGCCGATCCAGAAGCTTCAAACCACGCTGCGCTGGCAGCGGCTCTGAGCAAAGATGATGCGGTGATCCGAGCGCTGCAACAGGCCGGTTCGCCATTGGTGACAGAGTTTGTTCAGTATGATGATGAGCGGGTGATTATGCTCAGCCAGGCGTATATTGCCAAGGATGGCTGGCAGTGGCAGCCGCCTGACGCGGCAGATAAGCTGGCTCGTCAGCGGTATATAGCGGCGGTGCTGCGGGCGATTGCTCAGCTTGAGCAGACCAAGCTGCCTGCGGCGGCAGCTGAGACACTTGCGCTACATGCTACGGCGTTTGACCGGGTGGTGCAGTGTCAGGGGCTTCGGCTGCTCTGCGATAATGCGACGCGGCGGAAAGAGCTCCAGCAGACGTACCGCTCCTGGGCTGAGCAAGCCAGTAAGCCAGTGATTCGCCAGCGCTACGAGCAGTTTTGCGCCGTGCTTGATAATACCGAGCGCTTAGCTGATCTTGCGGCGCTAGCGGGGCAGGTGGCCGACCAGCCGTGTGATCGCTTGAGCCATGGTGATGTGCGGAGTGAGACGATTGCCTACCATGCTGCTCAGGATGACGTGAAGCTGATTGATTGGCAGTGGGCAGCTTATGTACCAAAGCGGTGGAGCACAACCGAGTTCTTGCTCGATATGGCGCGCCGCGGTTACGATGTGCAGGCCTGGCAGGCTGAGCTGAACCGGCCGCTGCTTGCTGGCCTAGTGGGATATTATGCCGTATGCAGCGCTCAGCCTGCTCCTGAGGCAGCGCAAGCAGTGCGGCGGCTCCAGGCGTATATGGCGGCCACGGCGTATGATATGCTGGGCTATGAATAGCTAAGGACTATTCGTTGATGCTTTTATGGTTGCTGCAAAAAGATTACTCGTGCATATTGCGAGTGTCATTTTAGATGATAGGAGGTGAATATACCATGGTAAAGACGGCGCACAGTAGTCTTGGGACTGATCCAGCTACCAAGCAGGGAGAAGAGGGTGAGGTTTCGTCTCAGAGTATGCAGCCACGGTATAACCAGGAGACTGAACGCACTATTGCTCAGGCGCGTGCTATGATGGATGGCACACAGCCGCTGCAGCAGTATACGTCTTTTGCTGCACTGGTTGCAGCGATTGATGCAGAATCGTGATGTGAACCATCTGATATATCGTGAGAAGAAAATGATTCGAAAGAGGTGCTAGAGAGAAATAGGCCAGGCACGTAAGAGGGGCGATAGCATGTGTCAGTTATAGCGAGTAGCAGAGTGCTGAGTTATATTTTCGTTTTCTTTATCTCCTGATGCAGTATACGGCTTGGATAAGCGAACTCAGATTATATTCAGCTCATGAAACAAAATAATTGCTTAGAGTGGTACAGGTAAGGGGAATATCTACTGGTGGTTTGGTTACTTTGCTTGCTTGTTTTATACTTGCCCTGTCATGAGAAAGAGGATAGCCATGCAAGGAAGGAGCACGCCGTATGACGTATACGAGATGGCGTGGCTGCGAGAATATGGGTTGTCTTGTTTATGTGGGGCATATGACAAACGATGAGGGATGTCGTGGTGCAAGCAATAGTCTATTTGTCGTGCAGCGCGATGAGCGTGAGTATGAGTACGCTGAGCGGTGTACGTTTTTAATTTGCCGGACCGCCCAGATGATACCTAAACAAAAGAGTTGCTCGTGTACTGAGCGGTATTTGCGTGGAAGGGTTTAACGTGCAGGAGATTGCTTGAGACATCCGCTCGAGGCACTAGTGTCGTGGGTATGACGCAAGGACACTAGCGCCATAGTTCTTCAAGCGAGTAGGAGCGTTCTGGTTCGTCAAGCGGTGTCCATAATGGTGCTCGGTTTTCTTGGGTCAGTGCTTGATGTGTGATAGCTATCTGCACGGCAGTGTCACAATCGATGCGCTGCCGTACTGCTCGAATAGTTCGCTGCAAGTGTCGCTGCTCTCGATTCGATGCCACAACGAAGAGTAGGGCAGGTAATGGCTGTCCTGTGACTGTCCAGCCGCCATGACGGAAGTAGGAGAGGTACTGGGCAATTGTTTTGGTGATTGCTGCTCGTGGCGTATTCGCCGCAAAGATATCGAGAAAGAAGCGACGCGTCTCTGAGGCTGTTTTGAGTGATCCAAAGGCATCGGGTAGCTTTTGAGGAAAGTAGTGGTAGTGCACCATCTCCCGCGGCAAAAACACCCGCAGTGCTGGATGGCATTGCTGCAGTTGATAAGTCCACTGGTATACGGCAAGTACGTGGTCCACAAACGATTGGCTGACCTGGGCATCTCGATAGCTTGCTTTGATGAGCTGCGCTGTCACTCGAGGTCCGTTATCGATCTGCTGCAGCACCCGCAACCCTTGTGCTGTCAAATAGTAGGCTGCTGGTTTGCCTTGGAGCTTCATGCGGCTAGTATAGCGGCGTGCTACAAGACCATGGTTGCATAGAGTAGTAAGACGGGTATGTAAACTTGATCCGGCAGCAACTCCGAGACTCTTGGCAAGTAACTGCCGCGTTCCAAAACGGTATCGGTACAGTGCAATAAGAATAGAATGCTGTCGTTCTCCTAACACTGAGCGCTTATCTGCACCAAGTTGAACACGATTCCATTCATTCTCTTTCTTACTCATATACACTCATTTCTCCTTGCCTCCTCATAATCTTTCTATCTCTCTAACTACCTTTATATATTCATCTCTCTTGATCTATATTTATCTCTATTTCTATCTATCTATTTCTCTATCTTTATATCTATATCTATATATCTCTTTCTCTATATTTCTATCTATTTCTCTACTTATCTCTATCTCTATTTATTTATCTTTATCTCCTTATCTTTATATCTCTTTATTTATCTATTCTTTATCTTCTTATCTTTATCTTTATCTTTCTCTATATATCTCTCTATACATCTATACATCCATATCGATTTCTCTCCTATTATATATAAATATATAAAAAGAAGAGAAAAAGAACCCAACACGTAACGAGGGAAAAAACAGGGTAAACCAGGCGAATTTCGAAATTCGCCTGGT
>CAKMNX010000029.1 GCA_927910745.1 uncultured Candidatus Saccharibacteria bacterium
GCTTGATGTTCGACCGTCGTTTTGCAAAATCCCGCGCAAGGTGCGCACGTATTATAAGCTGTTTCCAACACTGGCTGTTAAAGCGATGCGGCGACTTGATTTGCGTGAGTTTGATATCATCCTCACCAGTTCATATATGCATGGCCATCAAGTGAGGAAGACGCGGCCTGGCCAAGTCATCATCAACTACTGCCACACACCACCACGATACTACTGGAGCCACTACAACGAGTATCGGCGCGACCCAGGCTATGGTAATCTCAATCCGCTCATTCGCACACTCATGCCACTCATGGTGCCACACCAGCGCAAGCTAGACCTTCAAGCGGCTCGGCAAGTCGATGTTTTCTTGGCAAACTCTACCGAGACGCAACAGCGCATTAAAAAATATTACAATCGAAATAGTATAGTTATTCATCCACCGGTAGATATAAGCCGGTTTGCGCCTGCCACAGAGCGGGGTGATCATTATGTGACGATTGGCCGGCAGTTGCCATACAAGCGGTACGACTTGGCAGTCACAGCAGCAACGAAGCTTGGCAAGAAGCTGATCGTCTTTGGTAATGGTCCCGCGCACAGTAGGCTCGTTGACCTGGCTGGTCCAACAGTTGAGTTCCGCACTGATCGCTTCGGCGATGCGAGCGATGCCGAATATGAGAAGGCTATTACAACAGCGCGTGGTTTTATCTATCCAGCAGAGGAAGATTTTGGAATTGTCAGTGTCGAAGCGCTAGCGGCTGGTGCGCCCGTGATTGGCTTGGCGCGCGGCGGGACGACAGATATCGTGACGTCACCCGAAGTGGGTGTGCTATTTGACCGGCAGACGAGCATCAGTGTTGCTAAGGCAATTGAGCAAGCCGAGAAACGAACCTTTGATCCAACGGTCTTGCGTCGCACTGCACAGCGTTTTGACAAGACGCTATTTCTGACTAAGCTACGCAAAGTAGTGCGTGACCAGATGATACAGTAGTACAGTTTGCGACTTAAACGGAGGATACCTATCGAGGTTACCCTCTTATACGGGCCTCACAATGACATAGTGCCATGTGCTATTTTGCACCTGTCTTGCGTAGCACTACACCAATCGTCTTGAATAGAATCTTGATATCTAGCCAGAAGCTCCAGTTTTGGGCATAAAATAGCTCAAGCTCGATTCGCTCATCAAAGCTCAGGTTTGAGCGCCCAGACACCTGCCATAAGCCCGTCACCCCGGACTTTACACTATGCAGGAGTGCCGTGCGGGCTGAACTAAACTTCACTTCTTGGGGTAGAATTGGTCGCGGCCCAACCAAGCTCAAATCACCACGAAAAACGTTGAAAATCTGGGGTAATTCGTCGAGTGATGTTGCCCGCAAAAAATTGCCAAAGCGAGTGATGCGTGGGTCATGTTCGACCTTGCGATTTTTTTCATACTCTTCAGCCAGGTCGTCGCGACCCATTGCACGAAACTCATCAGCTGCGTCTTGCTTGCCATATTGTGCGCCCATACTACGGAACTTGATGAGCTGGATTGGCTCGGAGTAGCGACTGAGGCGCTTTGAGATGTAAAATGCTGGCCCGGGGTTAAAGATCTTTTGCATAATGATAAGGAGTATAAAAAGCGGGGCAAGAGCAATGAGCAATATGCCAGAAATAATCGTGTCGAAAATCCGCTTCGCGATTTCCCCCCAGCCAATAAGTGGTGTTTGACTAACGGTAATCATTGGGTAGCCAAGAAAAACATCGATGGTGTTTTTGCCAGTATAAAACTCTGGCTCGCCAGGGATGAAGTTGTATTGGATATGGTTGACCTGTGCGGCACCAAGCACTTTTTGATTCTTTTCCTCATTTTCGTAGAGGTTGGTTTGGATAATGGTGTCGATCTTGAGCTCCTTGATCTGCGCAAGGGCAGGGTCGAGTGATGCAAAATGAACAACATCGAGCCCAGGTGGCACAAAGCGCTTGGGGCCAGCCATTGCTACAACACGAAAACCTGACTTGTAGGTGGTCGAGATCGACTCAGCGATGTCCCGCGTTGCCAGCGATGTCCCGATTACCATCACACGGTTCACACCATGGTTGTACTGGAAGAGCCAGCTCCGTGTGAGGCGAAACAACTCGCGCACTGTGCCGATTGCCAAAAACGAACCAAGAAAGACATACATTGCTACCAAGCGGGCTGGAAAGATATACATTCGTGTGCCGTACTCCCAGCCAATCACGAGCAGAATACCCATGAATGTCCCAAGCAGCAGTCGCCCCCATTCGACGAGTCGCCGGCTATAGACGCTCGCGCTATAGAGCCCAAGCGAGGCATAGAGAATAATCCACACTGGCGCAATGACGACAAAGCCAAGCAAGTAGTCGCTGGCATAGACAGTATGGAGCAAATCACGGTGATCGATTTGCGTACGGACATAGTATGCGATGAAAAACACCGCCATCAGCACCACAAAATCGAGGCCGATGAGAATGAGACTATAAAATTTCGTATTTTTTGACGGCATAACAACTGTTACTATAACACTTTTTACCGAAAGTTTGCTACACTAGAAAGAGATGAAGCGGTTATTGCGAGAAAAGATACCGGCTTGGTTTTTGTGTACGATATTTTTCGGACTGGCTATCCATGCGCCGCTGACGGTATGGGTGGGTACTCATTGGCCAGATTATGCGCTCTTTGTCAAGGCATGGAAGGAAGTTTTACTTCTCATTGTTTTGCTTCTTGTTGTTATCGACGTGACGCTACGTCGACAGTGGCAGCGTTGGCTGAGTGATCGCATTATTCAGCTTGCGCTCGCCTTTGCGCTGTGGCACGGCGTGGTGGCGCTGCTTGTGCCAACGTCTGGGTTGGCACTGCTATCGGGTTTGTTGATTGATCTGCGTTTTGTGGCGCTTGGTGCGGCAGTCTATGTGTTTGTGAGTAATTATCCGCAGTATCGGCGCTGGCTGCTGCGTATGCTCGGTGCGGGTGCAGTCATCGTGATTGGCTTTGCAGCAGCGCAGCTTGTCTTGCCGCGTGATGTGCTGGTACCGCTTGGCTACGGGCCGACGACGATCGAGCCTTACCAAACAGTCGACTCCAACAGTGCCTATGTTCGCATTAATAGCACGCTGCGTGGGCCAAACCCACTTGGGGCGTATGCAAGTACCGTCCTGACACTTATCGTGGCGTATGGCGCATTACAATGGCGGCGTATCTCGCATATGCGGCGTTGGGCGCTTGGTGGTATGGCGCTGCTAGCAGCACTTGCCGTGTGGCAGAGCTATTCGCGAAGTGCGCTGCTCGCGGTGGCGGTTGGCGTTGGTATTGTTGCGATTGTCAGGGCATGGCGGTCGCAGGCATCTCGGCGTATCGTACTGTGGGGTGCTGGTGCAATACTTGGCTGTGGGGTGATTGTTGGTAGTATTGGCTACGCTATGGATCCACACTTTATTGATAATGTTATCTTGCATAACGACCCAACGCATGGCCCGACCCAAACATCCGACAGCGACCGAATCACTTCGTTGCAAGCTGGCCTAGCGCGCGCCTTGCAGCAACCACTTGGCACTGGCGTGGGGAGCACTGGCTCGGCATCACTTCTTGGCAATGGGCAGAGCTTAATCATTGAAAACCACTATTTATTCGTCGCTCACGAAATTGGCTGGATTGGATTACTATTATTAGTTGCATTAACCACTGGTGTACTGGTAAAATTATGGCATCGCCGGTCATATTGGCTGGCTTTCGGTAGTTTTGCTGGCGGAATCGGCTTAACTGTGATAGGATTGTTCTTACCAGTTTTTGTTGACGACACTGTGTCGATGCTCTGGTGGGGGCTGGCAGCACTAGCGATAACGGAGGATGGATTATGACAAGCCCAACGCGAAAACAACGTGAATTATTGACATTTATAGACACATTTATCAAGAGTAATGGTTACGGCCCAAGCTACCGCGAAATTATGCGTGCCTTCGACTATAAGTCGGTTAGTACGGTAGCAGCGCATGTCAACGGCTTGATTGTTCGTGGATTTTTGGTCAAAAAGGATAACTCGGCACGTAGTTTGCAAGTGGTACCGCCTACCCAGAATGCTGCGGATGTGGTGGTAGCGCCAGTCGAGCAAGTAATTCGTGCCAAAATAAGCGCGCTTGAGCAGCAGGATAATACCGCTGATGATATTGCGGTTTTGCAGCGCGCACTAGAAATTTTGCAAAGCGACCAATCGTCATAGATGATATAATATCTACATGATGTACACTCCTCCGCGCGCGCAGCGTCCGTACCCCCGACGCCGCAAGGCAACTATTGCCGAGAAACTTCGTTTTGCCGATTGGCGTGTGCCAGTGTTGCGTATTCGCTGGACACGGCGCAAAACATATATTACCATTGGTATTATTCTTGGGCTCAATGTACTGTTCCAGCTGGTGTATCCGAGTGATCGATTGCTACCAAATGCGCGGATCGATGGTGTGTCGCTTGGTTGGCAGACAATGCCAGAAGCTACAGAAACCCTTAACCAAGCCTACCAAGAGCACTCTGTAAAGCTAGTGGGTGATGGCACAACCATCGCATCACCGACGATTGAGCAGCTTGCTATTACAGTAGATAACACGGATCGGCTTGCGCAGGCACAGTATCCCTTGCTGTGGCGAATTATGCCGTTGTCGTCGTTCTGGTGGCAGCCAGATGTGCCAAGCTCGCCAAAATTAACAACCACGACGCGTACCGAGCAATATATTACTCAGACGATCATGCCAGTCTGTAAGCGTGCACCAGTCGATGCGAGCCTTAAGGTCGAACATGGCAAGCTGGTAGTTAATCAAGCGCGGCGCGGTGGTGAGTGTCAGCGTGATGCGGTATCGCATAGTATTGGTGCGATTAGCCCACGTCTTGCACAGGGCACGACCGTTGAGATCCCAATGCGCGGCATCGCCCCGGCTATTACAACCGATGCAGCGAAGGCGCTTGAGCAAAAAATCATAAAGGTTATCGGCAAGGGTGTCGCCCTTAAAGTAAACGACGAGACAGTGACATTGCCAGCGAATGAAGTTATTCAATGGGTTGTTGCTCAGCCAAGGATAAGACATTAGTGGCGAGTGTTAGTGCATCACAGGCCTCCGGCTATCTCACAAAGCATGTCACGCCAAAGGTGAATATTGATCCAGGCACCACGAAGGTTGCCACGTATGACCTCACCGAAACGTCACGTACAGATGGTAAACCAGGGCGCACGCTCGACATTGACGCAACTGCGCAGCAGCTCACGGAGTTTATTAATCAAACACGCCCACAGCCAGCTGCAGTAACGAAGACAGTGCCAGCCAAGGTAGAATATGACCGCAATTATAGCTCGACCGAAGACGGGCTCAACGCTCTTCTCAAACACTATACTGAGGACCACCCCGGGACGTATGGTGTCTCATTCTTAGAAATTGATGGCAAGAAGCGCAATGCAAGCTACAATGGCAACAAGCAATTTGTCACTGCCAGTACATACAAACTATTTGTTGGCTATAGCGTGCTTCGGCGCGAGCAGTTGGCAGGCTGGCGTTGGGAGGACAACCAAGTTTGCTTCAACAAAATGATTAGCCAGAGCGATAACCCATGCGCAGAGAACTACCTTAAGGTTATTGGTTATGATGTTGTGACAAAGGATGCAAATGACATTGGCTTCAAAGATACGACCTTCGCCAAGTCTGGCGGGCCATATACCACAGCAAATGACCTTGCGCGCTTTATGGTGATGCTTGATGCGGGGCAGAACTTTAGTAGTGCCAACCGCGACCGGTTCCTCTCTGCACTTAAGGCTAATGTGTATCGCAAGGGTATCCCTGCTGGCACGAATGGTACGGTGGCAGATAAGGTTGGGTTCTTGAATGGTCTCCTACACGACGCAGCGATCGTCTATGATTCAAACGGCAAATATGTGCTCGCCATCATGACAGATGGCAGTAGTTGGAACAATATCGCTGAGCTAACTAAGCGGATTGAGCAATTCCGCAGTCAGCCATAGCACAGAATACCTATTTTGCGGCGTGACTCTTGACGAACCACCCCTTCAACCGGTATACTTACAGAGTAATCCGGAGTAGCTCAGTGGTAGAGCGGGTCGCTGTTAACGATTAGGTCGCTGGTTCGAGCCCAGTCTCCGGAGCCACGATGCATGATAAAGACCGATGAAAATCGGTCTTATTTTATTAAAGCGTATATCGCCCTTGAGTCGTAAAATTCAAATACCGAGAGACGAAAGAAATTCTAGCAGCGGACGAGAGAGCTTGCACCTATAATGCAAGCTCAACGACAACTGGGTAGTGATCCGACGCCCGGTCTGATAGAGGTGTTTTGACAGTATTGTATGAGGTTAGTGTAAGCTGAAATGATTTAATTTAATCAATGATTTACAGCTTGGTATAACCGCTCGGCCTGCATCATTACCACGCGAGCGGTCGAAGGGCGGATATTCATAAAGATACGCCATGGGTTATGAGATGAAGTTGCGTTAGCTCGTGGGAGAGCGAGTGGCTGCAAGCCGTGCTTGCCTGTCAATGCAGCAATCCACGCCAGTGGTGTCTTGCCATAAAGCCCTTCTTCGCTAGCAGAGCCGTCCATACGCCATGCAGCGTAGGTTTGAGCAATCGTGGTGGTATCGTCTGGGTGAAGGGGGTAGCGCTGGGCGCTGCTGCGAGTAAGTATCTCATTCGCATATGGAGGTGTATCCACGCCAGGTGCAACGATAGCAGTAAAGACATCGAGTGGTGTGCCACCTGCCTCTGCCGCGGCGTTGATCATATGCAGAGCAGCAAGTACAGCATAATCTTGATCTGGTGATGATGTCGTGGCATCGATCGTAGTATTGGCACGGTAGAGTACGTCACCACCGGTGTCGATGCCACAAACTGCATCAGCTCCCGTCTCGCGGATGAGAATCTGCAGGTCGTGAGCAATCTGCTCCGGCTCGATTGAATTAAGCAGATAAACTGGTGCGATTGTCTCGTCCTTGGCAATAATATCCTCAAGGAAGCGCCAGTCGCCAACTTTGGTTGTTTCCTTCGTAATCTCTGCGAGTGCGTCACCAATCTGTTGGCCAGTATGAGCAAGCTGTTTGTTGTTATCGGCAGCGAAGTTGCGCACCGACACAATGGCTGTAGGCTGCACGGCATGGTGCTGTTGATGAAGCTTGCTCAGCATAGCAGCCTGGATACCATCTGAGCCACCACCCATCCCAAGGTAAATGATCCGCTTGCCACGGAGCTGCTCAGAGTCAAACGCCGGGAGTGAATCGATAGCAAGCTCGGGTGTGTCCTGATATTCTGGCACAAGCATCTCACCGCTGTGGTGGAAGCGCAGCTCTGCCTGGTGTGGATCAAGTGTGCCTTGGTTGGCAGCTTGGGCGATGGTGCTGAGGTCTGCCGTGACAACACCTGTCTCGCCTGCTTTGCGCGCTGCTTTGTCGGCAATGTGTGCCTCTTGCAAAACATGAGCAAAGTAAGTGAGCGCCGTGCTAAGGCTATGATGTTTCTCAAGTCCCTTCAGTAGGGCTGGGCCGTAATAAGGCAGAGTAGCGCGCTGATGAATACCATCATTGCTAAGCTCTTGAGCGAGGATAGCTTGTACAGGGCCAGGTAGCGTATCTAGCGCATTGGTCAGTTGCTGATACTCTTCTGGCAAATCGTAGCGTAGCATACAAGCAAGGCGCACAGTGTGAGTATGTGCTTGGCTGTTGATGAGCTGCTCAATAGCATCGTTATCGAGGCCAAAGCGCTGTGCTCGCCGAGCGAGGTAATGAGCGTAGCGTGCGTCGTCGGTCGAGAGGGTGCTATCGGTTAAGACGTCGCAGGCTGCTGCCATTTGGTTGTATAGAGGAGAAGTGAGGAGTAGAGAGCTCTCGGCATTACCATGACCCAGTGCGCCAGCAATATCAAACAGAGTATGCATAATATAGAACGAGCGCACTGGCTCAGCACTGTCCGCAAAGCCTGCAAGCGCTGCCGCTGGTGCTTCGGCTTGGATAAACTGGCCAAGATTGAGTTCTGTGTTGATGACATCGCGTATGATCGTTTGGTCTGCTTCGCTTAATTGGCTGAATGTCGGTAATAACTCTGTGCGCTTTGCAGCGTAATCTGACCTGAGCAAGCGGCGCAACACTTCGTCGTGATCGACCGAATCAGCGGCATCCTCTCCCATAACGGCACTCGCGAGCGTTTGGTTCTTGCCTAAATCGTGAATAAGCATAATATAGCGCATTACATTGGCGCTATGCTCGCCAGGCAAGTTGCTCGCAACCCACTGATGAAATTCTTCAAATTCTTCGCGCGTGAGGCGATTGGCGTCGCTCTGAGCGGCAGTTAGTTTGTGATAATTTTCATCGCCGCCATAATACAGATAGTTCATAACGTTGAGCGAGCAGACAGTCCGTTGATATTCTGCGCGCTGATTGGCTGCTTCGTCTGCTCCTTGTGACTCTGGTGAGGCTTTGATATCTTCGCCGATCAGCAGCTTCGCCTCAGGAAGCTGCAGGACGTCAAGCCGCTGCTCTAGATTGAGTGGACTTGAAGAGAGAGAGGTGTTGTTAGGAAGAAATGGTTGTTGCATAGCATTAGTGTAGAGGATTACACAGCGGAATGGTAGCATGAGCGGTTTATAAAGACCCTACTGCTTATATTGAGAATATGACTCACCAGCGCTGAGCGGATGGCCAAATAGGTTCTTGACCGTGACAAATCTGTACCCTTGCTTTTGTAATGCATCGAGGATACACGGCACAGCATCGACGCTGGTTTTGTGGATATCGTGCATGAGAATAATCGCACCAGGTGCGGCATTGGCAATGGCACGGTTGCAGACAATTGCTGCATCGTGATCGGCCCAATCGCGTGTATCGATTGACCACATAATGGCTGGCATAGTAAGCTGCTGGAGCTGCGCACGCACCTTGTCATTCATGCCACCATATGGTGGACGGACCATTGTTGGTGTCACGCCAGTAGCTGCAGCAACGGCGCTGTTTGTACTCTCAATCTCTTGGCGGATGACAGCTTCGTCGCGCTTGGGGAGGAGTGGATGATTCCACGTGTGGTTGCCTACTTGGTGTTTGCGTTGAACTGCTTGCTGGAGCGCGATACTATATGGTGCAACATTTCGCCCCACCACAAAGAAGGTTGCCTTAGCATGATAGCGATCAAGGTGCTCGAGCAGTGTCTGAGTATATGGCCCAGGCCCGTCGTCAAAGGTGAGTGCAATACAGCGATGACGCACACAGTCGGTTGTTGATGATAATGCTGACGGTGGAATGTCAAAAAGTTTCTTGGTGGTTGGGTTTTGGACAAAATGGCTGAGCTGCTTGATTGGCAATTTTAGGCTAATGATTCCATCTACGCCAATACCAAGCGAGCGTTTATCAAAGAGAAAGCCAATTGTTTTTCGGTCGTGTACTAAAAAGTTCGTGATAGATTCTGGAGTGATGACTCCCGCTACTTTTACTGGCTCTGCATGCGGGTAGCGCTGCTGCACCTGTTTACGTAGAGCAATAACAATCTCATTTATCCCTGCGATAGATGTATCAACAAGGGTAGACGATGTAATTGGCTGGCCGCTCATTTTATCGAATGTCCAGTAGTGAACTGTGTTGGTTGGCAGAGCATGAGGTATAGTAGTACGGATAAACACAGCGAGAGAAATCGTCGTGTCATCTTGGTGAATAATACGATAGGTAATAGTGTTGCTGCGAGCTGCTATAGTAGTTGGAAGTGTTTGTTGAGATGGAATAGCATTGTCGATGATTGTGGCAACCGTTTTGTCTATGTTGGCAATACCTGTTTGTGGATAGGTAATGATTGTTTGGTGTGATGCCGATTGATGCTTGATGATGCGTGAGCGAACAGCACCACGAGAGGATGATAGTATGTAAGTGTGCGTTGTTGATGGTGGTATATGTGTGATGTGTGATGTTTTTTGTGATTGTTGGCCATACCAAAGCGAACAGATTAGTAGACTAGTAATAATAAGGCAGAGCCATGTATAAAGAAAGTCGCAAAGTTTTATAGGTGTTGTACTACTTTCAACACCTGAATAAACTTGAGCATCTGTCTCTTCCACCTTATAGAACATAGCTATATTGTAGCGCGAACCGAAGGTAAGAACAAAATGGGATAAGCGGAGTCTGATACGAAAGACATTATAAAATAGAATATTTACACTTTATGTTCATTGCGAAATACCCCAATGGGGTATTCGCAATGAACTATTAATAATATCATTCATAAAATAAGATAAATTTGCTACATATTCCTAATGAGGTAGAAGCCTGTTTCTAACAGATGATGATATAATATAAAAACAAGAGTAAATTACTTGAGTTAGATATAGTTAAGCGAAATCTTGAAACAACGCTACAGAAAGGAGAAAATATGCGACATCTTTTTATTACACGTGGAATTCCTGGATCTGGTAAAAGCACCTTTTTGCAATCTGCTGGACTTGGCCCATATACACTATCTCCCGATACTCTGCGCCTAGCGTATAGCAGTCCAGTGATGAATGATGCAGGGCGCATCGTTATGCCATATCAGGATGATCGACGGGTGTGGCAGCAGCTTCACGAGTTGCTTGATATGCGGATGGCTCGTGGTGAGCTCATTGTGGTTGATGCAACACATACAACGAGCTCGTACTTTCAGCAGTATGCACAGCTTGCACAAAAGTATCGCTATAAGCTGTACGTTATAGATTTTGCGGATGTACCGCTTGCGGTCTGTCTAGAGCGCAACCGTCAGCGTGCACCACATAAGATAGTCGATGATGTAGTTTTCGAGAAAATGCACGCTCGTCTCTCCACATGTGCTATACCAAAACAATACACTGTCATACAGCCAGCGGCAGTAAAAGAGCTTATCGCATCGTACCAGAAACCGATTAATTTGAGCCAGTATGAGCATATTCATCATATTGGTGATATCCAAGGATGCTATACGCCACTGCGTGAATATTTTGAGCAGTACCCCTATGTCGAACACGATTATTATATCTTTTACAGGTGATCTGCTCGATCGTGGCACAGAGAATGCAGAAGTATTGCAGTATGTGTGCGATAATTTTGTCGACAGGTCGAATGTGACGTTTATTGAGGGGTAACCATGATGGTTATATTTGGCAGTGGCTTAATCGTCAACCTATAAGAGCGCGAGAGTTTAATGGCCGAACTCGAGCGCAGTTAGAGCGCGCCAATATAGACAAGCGTGCTGTCAGTCGCTTGATGAACTCCATGCA